>NZ_JBFBIR010000056.1:0-54614 GCF_040685715.1 Kitasatospora sp. NPDC088264 | reverse complement strand
ACGAGACGCTCGGTGTACACGGCGCCCTTGGGGGTGCCAGTGCTCCCCGAGGTGTAGATCAGCGCGCTGAGCGTGTCGGCCGTCGAGCCCTCGGGCGGGGCCGCCGCCGTTTCGCCCGTCGTTGCGGCCCGTCGCGCCCGACGCGGTGTCTACACTCCGGTGCCATGCTGGAAACTCCGCGCAGGGCACGTCAGGTGGCCACCCTCAGCCTGGTGTTCGGCGTCGTGCTGATCGCCGGGGCCGCCACCGGCGCCTGGGGCGACCCGCCGCGGCGCCCGGCCGCCGGTGCCGCCCCGGTCGCGGGCGCCGCCCCGGGCCTCCCGGCGGACCCGGCCGGCACCGCCCTGTCCGAGCAGCAGGCCGAGCACCTGCTCGGGGCCAACGGCGACCGCTGGGGCGCCTACTACAGCGCCCAGGAGTATGCCGCGTTCAGCCAGGGACTGGACGGCCGCTACCTGGGCGTCGGGCTCTCGGTCGGCCGCGGCCAGGACGGCGTCACCGCGATCTCCCAGGTGGCGCCCGCAGGGCCCGCCGCCACGGCCGGGATCGAGGCCGGCGACCGGCTGCTGCGGATCGACCAGGACCAGGCCGACCACCTGCCGGTCACCGAGGTGGTGGCCCGGCTGCGCGGGCGCGACGGCGAGCGCGGGGTGGGCTCCGAGGTCACCCTCGCCGTGCGGCGCGGTGTCGGCGAGGTCCGCGAACTGCGGCTGCGGCGGGCCCTGTTGGACAGCCAGCAGGTCACCGCCGAGCAGTTGGAGAAGGGCGTGCTGCGGATCGCCGTGCGGGCCTTCACCAGCGGCGTGACCGATCAGGTGCGCGCCGCGCTGCGCGCCCCGCACACCGGTGTGGTGCTCGATCTGCGCGGCAACTCGGGCGGGTTGGTCGAGGAGGCCGCCGGCACTGCCGGGATCTTCCTGGACGGCGGAGCGGTCGGCTCGTACCAGGAGCGCGGCGAGACCCGGGAGTTGACCGCCCCGCCCGGGGGCGACCAGCGCACCCCGCTGGTGGTGCTGGTCGACGGCGGCACGATGAGCGCCGCCGAACTGCTCACCGGCGCGCTCCAGGACCGCAGCCGCGCCGTGGTGGTCGGCTCCCGGACCTTCGGCAAGGGCACCGTCCAGCAGCCCAGCCGGCTCGCCGACGGCGCCGTGCTGGAGCTGACCGTCGGCCGCTACTACACCCCGGCCGGCCGCTCCCCGGAGGGCACCGGCCTGACCCCGGACGTCCCGGCGGCGGCCGGCGAGGACGCCGACGCGCTCGCCCTGCGGGTGCTGGCCGGGCTCGGTACCCGGGCCTAAAGGGGCTGCCCCGAACCGGCCGAAGTGCGAGAATGGCCGCGCTATGGCAAAGGAAACCGGACAGAAGCTGATCGCGCAGAACAAGAAGGCGCGACACGAGTACACGATCCTCGACACCTACGAGTGCGGCCTCGTGCTCACCGGTACGGAGGTGAAGTCACTGCGCGAGGGGCGGGCCAACCTGGTCGACGGCTACGCCTACATCCAGAACCACGAGGCCTGGATCGACAACGTGTTCATCCCCGAGTACACCCAGGGGACGTGGACCAACCACGCGGCCCGGCGCAAGCGCAAGCTGCTGCTGCACCGGCTGGAGATCCGCAAGATCGAGAGCACGGTCCGCGACGCGGGCCACACGCTCGTCCCGCTCTCGCTGTACTTCAAGGACGGCCGGGTGAAGCTCGAACTGGCGCTCGCGGTCGGCAAGAAGCTGTACGACAAGCGGCAGACGCTGCGCGAGAAGCAGGACACCCGCGAGACGGCCCGTGCGGTGGCGGCCGCCCGGCGGCGCCAGCGTTAATCCGCTGGACCCTCACCCGCTGCCTCGCGTACTATGGCGGCAGCAACACGGACGGTCACCGTCCGGCTGTTTCTCAACAAAACATGGGGATGATCGGTTTCGACAGGGGATGTTGAAACAGGGGAAGCGAGCCGAGGAACGCGGCAATGATCTCGTTAACCACGTGTCGCAAAAAAATAATCGCCAACTCTAAGCGCGATTCCCAGCAGTTCGCTCTCGCTGCCTAATAAGCACCGATAGCGCTTGGGTGTCAGACCGGGGAGTTCCCGACCCGGACCCTGGCATAATCTAGGGAACTCAACCGTTCACCCGGGCTGCGAGGGTGGATGGGAAATCAAACAGCAGCTGGGCCTGTTGGCGGCTTGTCCGTGTGACTGCCAGGGCCGAGAAAATCACAGCGGACTGCGCTCGGAGAAGCCCTGAATTAACTCCACTGGACCCGGGTTCGATTCCCGGCATCTCCACCACCCCATGTTGACAGTGAAGGCCGTCCACCGCTTTGCGGTGGGCGGCCTTCACGTTTACCCCGGTTGGGGCGTAGGATCATCCGTCCGCTCGTTTTCCGGAGCCGGATTCCGCCGCTACCACCGAGGCCATGCAGAGCAACACGGACACCACCGCCGCCACCGACCGCGAGACCGCGCGCGAGCGCGAGATCGCCGGTGAGCAGCAGCACCTCGACACCGTCTACCGCCGGCTGGAGGAGAAACTCGCCGAGGCCGAGTACATCCTGGAGGACGCCGCCAAGCGGGTCCACGTCGGCACCCCCGGCGCGCTCGCCGAGCGCGACGCCCAGGTCTACCGGGCCGGCGCCCACCTCCAGCGCCTGAACAACGAGTTCGAGGACTTCCTGTTCGGCCGGATCGACCTCCAGCGGGCGGACGCCCCGGAGGAACACGGCATCCCCTCCGACACGCCGCTCGACCCGGCCGACCCGGCCGTCGCCGAGACCCTGCACATCGGCCGTCTGGGCGTGCTGGATGCCGAGTACGGTCCGCTGGTGATCGACTGGCGGGCGCCCGCCGCCGCGCCGTTCTACCGCGCCACCCCGGTCGAGCCGGGCCGGGTGGTCCGCCGCCGGGTGATCCGGTCCAAGGGGCGCCGGGTGATCGGCGTCGAGGACGACCTGCTGCGTCCCGACCTCACCCCGACCCTGAACGGCCGGGAGCTGGCGGTGGTCGGCGACGGCGCGCTGATGGCCTCGCTCGGCCGCGCCCGCAGCCACTCGATGCGCGACATCGTCTCCTCCATCCAGAAGGAGCAGGACGAGGTGATCCGGGCGGCCGCCGCCGGCGCCACGCTCGTCACCGGCGGCCCGGGCACCGGCAAGACCGCCGTGGCCCTGCACCGCGCCGCGTACCTGCTGTACCAGGACCGCCGCCGCTACGCCGGGGGCATCCTGGTGGTCTCGCCGACCCCGCTGCTGGTCTCCTAC
The DNA here is from genome assembly GCF_040685715.1 of Kitasatospora sp. NPDC088264. Lineage (NCBI taxonomy): Bacteria > Bacillati > Actinomycetota > Actinomycetes > Kitasatosporales > Streptomycetaceae > Kitasatospora > Kitasatospora sp. NPDC088264. The sequence goes on along the minus strand of NZ_JBFBIR010000056.1, from coordinate 51,358 downwards.
ACCGAGGGCGTGCTGCCCTCGCTCGGCGAGGAGGGGCAGGTCGCCATCCGCGCGGTCGGCTCGCTGGTGGACGGCATCGAGGCGGGCACCTACGACAGTCCGGAGGCGGCCCGGGTCAAGGGCTCGGGCCGGATGGTTCAGCTGCTGCGCCGGGCGGCCCGGGCCGCGCTGGAGCTGGGCGCGCCGCAGGAGCTGAAGGTGGTCGCCCGCGGCGAGGTGCTCAAGCTGGACGCGGGCCGACTCAAGGCCGTGCGCGGCAACGTGATCGGCTCCGGCGGCACCCCGCTGAACCTGCTGCGCCCGCGCGCCCGCCGCCTGCTGCTGGACGCCCTGTGGCAGGAGGTCACCCGGCACCTGCCGAAGCCGACCGACCACTACGCCCGCGAGCAGCGCCAGGAGGAGAAGGAGTCCTTCGACGAGTACGTCTCGGACGAGGCGTCGTTCCTGGACTTCCTGGACGCCTGGTGGCCCGCCGTGACCCCGCGCCGGGTGCTCGGCACGCTCAAGCAGCACCGGCACATCAACCGGATCGCCCGCCGCGCCGTCTCCCCGGACGAGGCGAGGCTGCTGGCGGCGTCCTGGCGCCGGCTGTCCCCGAACGGCGAGGGCGCGCTGTCCGCGCACGACGTCGCGCTGGTGGACGAGCTCCAGGTGCTGCTCGGCGAGGCGGCCCGGCCGAAGGTGCGCGAGGTGGACGCGGTGGACCTGCTGAGCGGGCTGGAGGAGGTCACCACCTTCGCCGACCGCAGCTCCCGCCAGCGCGAGCGCGTCCCCGTCGAGCGCACCGAGTACGCGCACGTGATCGTGGACGAGGCGCAGGACCTCACCCCGATGCAGTGGCGGATGATCGGCCGCCGGGCCCGGATGGCGACCTGGACGATCGTCGGCGACCCGGCGCAGTCCTCCTGGCCGTTCCCGCAGGAGGCGCAGGCCGCGCTGGACGAGGTGCTGTCCGGCAAGCCGCGCCGCCGCTTCACGCTGACCGTCAACTACCGCAACCCGGCGGAGATCGCCGAGGTCGCGGCCAAGGTGCTGGCGCTGGCCGCGCCGGGCACCCCGTCGCCGACCGCGGTGCGCCGGGTCGGCGTCGAGCCGCGCTTCGCGGCCGTCGTGGACCCCGCCCCGGAGGCCTTCGGCGCGGCGGCCCGGGCGGAGCTGGAGCGGCTGCTGGGCGAGGTGGACGGCACCGTGGCGATCGTGGTGCCGATGGACCGCCGGGCCGAGGCGGCCGGCTGGGCCGAGGGCCTGGGCGAGCGGGCGGTGGTGCTGGGCAGCCTGGAGGCGAAGGGTCTGGAGTACGACGCGACCGTGGTGGCCGACCCGACCGGCATCGCCGGCGAGTCGGAGGCCGGCCTGCGGGTGCTGTACGTGGCGCTCACCCGGGCGACCCAGCGGCTGACCGTGCTGTCCGGTCCGGACGACCTGCCGGACGCGGCCGGCGTGCCCGCGCTGCTGCACGGCTGACGGCCGGTCCGCCGGACGAAGAAGGCCCCTCACCGGATGGTGAGGGGCCTTCAGACGTTAGTGACACCGACCCGCCATGCTCGCCTCGCGGCAAGTGGTCCCTCGAAGGGACGAAGGTTGGGCCCGGGGGCTTGGATCGAGCCGGTGTCCCGTCCAATGTAACGCATCGGCCCGGAGAGGCAAGAAGTTGTCGGGTCCGCACACTCAATGAACGTTATTTCTGGCTATCCCTTGGAAGGTGCGACGATCGAGGTCTAGCATGCGCAGGCGATGCCTTCAATAAAATGTTGAACCTGCCGCACGGACGGAAGAAGGAAGCGTCGATGGCGACGGTGCCCAGTGTCTCCAACTCGATCACGGTGCGGCTGGAGGTCCCGGCCCGGGGCAACGCCGTCAGTGCGATCACCACGGCCGTGGAGTCCTCCGGCGGTTCGGTGACCGGTCTCGACGTCACCGCCTCCGGCCTGGAGGCGCTGCGGATCGACGTGACGGTGGCGGCCTCCTCGGTCGCGCACGGCGAGGAGATCGTCGAGAAGCTGCGGGCGATCGACGGTGTGTCGATCGGCAAGGTCTCGGACCGCACCTTCCTGATGCACCTCGGCGGCAAGATCGAGATGTCGTCCAAGCTCCCGATCCGCAACCGTGACGACCTCAGCATGATCTACACCCCGGGCGTCGCCCGGGTCTGCATGGCGATCGCCGAGAACCCCGAGGACGCCCGCCGCCTCACCATCAAGCGCAACAGCGTCGCCGTGGTCACCGACGGCTCGGCGGTGCTGGGCCTGGGCAACATCGGCCCGGCCGCCGCGCTGCCGGTCATGGAGGGCAAGGCGGCCCTGTTCAAGCGCTTCGCCGGGATCGACGCCTGGCCGATCTGCCTGGACACCCAGGACACCGACGAGATCGTGGCCATCGTCAAGGCGATCGCCCCCGGCTTCGCGGGCATCAACCTGGAGGACATCTCCGCGCCGCGCTGCTTCGAGATCGAGGCCCGGCTGCGCGAGGCCCTGGACATCCCGGTCTTCCACGACGACCAGCACGGCACCGCGATCGTGGTGCTGGCCGCCCTCACCAACGCGCTGAAGGTGGTCGGCAAGGAGATCAGCGACATCCGGGTGGTGATGTCGGGCGCCGGCGCCGCCGGTACCGCGATCCTCAAGCTGCTGCTGGCGGCCGGCGTCGAGCACGCCACCGTGGCGGACGTGCGCGGTGTGGTCCACCAGGGCCGGGAGGACCTCAACGACAGCCTGCGCTGGATCGCCGAGCACACCAACCGCTCGGGCCGCACGGGCAGCCTCAAGGAGGCCGTGGCGGACGCCGACGTCTTCATCGGCGTCTCGGCCCCGAACGTCCTGGACGGCGACGACCTGGCCACCATGGCCGAGGACTCGATCGTCTTCGCGCTGGCCAACCCGGACCCGGAGGTCGACCCGGCCATCGCCCGGCAGACCGCCGCCGTGGTCGCCACCGGCCGCAGCGACTTCCCCAACCAGATCAACAACGTGCTGGTCTTCCCGGGTGTCTTCCGCGGCCTCCTGGACGCCCAGAGCCGCACCGTCAACACCGAGATGATGATCGCCGCCGCCCGGGCGCTGGCCACCACCGTCGCCGACGACGAGTTGAACGCCAACTACATCATCCCGAGCGTCTTCCACAAGGACGTCGCCAAGACGGTCGCCTCGGCGGTGCGCGAGGCGGCGCTGGCGGGCGTCCAGGAGAGCACGGAGCCGGCCCGTCCGACCCCGGGAATCGTCGGCACGCTCGACGCCTCCTCCTTCCCCACCGTCAAGCTCTGACCGGCGAGGCGGCCGACGTGTCGCTGATCGGTCAAATGTCCGAATAGCGGCCTTACCCGCCCGAGCCCGCCCCGAACCCTTGCGACACAAGGGCGAGGGGCGTGTTTGGGCTTGTCGTGCCTAGGGCGTACGGTAGCCCTGCACGGGGCAGGCGTGTCCGACAAGTACGGAACGTCCCCCTGGTCTTCCGGCGCGTCATCCCGACCGCCGCCCGGGCCCGGTCCGCCGGAGCCGACGGAGCGTCACACCTCCAACGGGTGGGGTTCGTTCGGGTGTCGTGGCCGGGGCCCGATTGGCTTTCTCGGGGCTGGTCGGGGCAGGATTCGTATCCAGGCAGGCGGACGGGCCTTCGACGGCACCGGCGCGCGGCATCGGGTACGGACCCGGCCTGCGACCACGCATTGCCTGCATGAGCACAGTGTGCGGACCTGCGGCCTATCCGGGTGCCCCCCGGTGGGAGTACCGATGGGCCCCCGCACACCGCAAGCGAACAGACCACAGGAGTACACATGAACCGCAGTGAGCTGGTGGCCGCGCTGTCCGAGCGCGCCGAGGTGACCCGCAAGGACGCCGACGCCGTTCTGGCCGCCTTCGCCGAGATCGTCGGCGAGGTCGTCGCCAAGGGCGACGAGAAGGTCACCATCCCCGGTTTCCTGACCTTCGAGCGCACCCACCGCGCCGCCCGCACCGCCCGCAACCCGCAGACCGGTGAGCCGATCCAGATCGCGGCCGGCTACAGCGCCAAGGTGAGCGCCGGCTCCAAGCTGAAGGAAGCCGCCAAGGGCGCCTGAACCACCCCTTGAACGCCCGAGAGGCCGGGCTCCCCTTCTGGGGAGCCCGGCCTCTCGTCGTGGGCCCGCGGGCCCGTGGCCCGGTGGGCCCTGCGGATCAGGCGTCGACCAGCTGCTCGGACGGCAGCTCGACGTGGGCGCCCAGGTCGCGCAGCTTGTCCATGAAGTTCTCGTAGCCGCGGTTGATCAGGTCGATGCCGTGCACGGTCGAGGTGCCCTCGGCCGCCAGCGCCGCGATCAGGTACGAGAAGCCGCCGCGCAGGTCGGGGATGACCAGCTCGGCGCCCATCAGCTTGGACGGGCCGGAGACGACCGCCGAGTGCAGGAAGTTGCGCGCGCCGAAGCGGCACGGGGTGGCGCCCAGGCACTCGCGGTACAGCTGGATGTGTGCACCCATCTGGTTGAGCGCGCCGGTGAATCCGAGCCGCGACTCGTACACCGTCTCGTGGACGATGGACAGGCCGGTGGCCTGGGTCAGGGCGACGACCAGCGGCTGCTGCCAGTCGGTCTGGAAGCCCGGGTGCACGTCGGTCTCCAGGGCGATCGCCTTGAGCTCGCCGCCCGGGTGCCAGAAACGGATGCCCTCGTCCTCCACCTCGAAGGCGCCGCCGACCTTCCGGAAGGTGTTCAGGAAGGTCATCATCTCCAGCTGGCGGGCGCCGCGGACGTAGATGTCGCCCCTGGTGGCCAGCGCCGCGCAGGCCCAGGAAGCGGCCTCCAGGCGGTCCGGCAGCGCGCGGTGGGTGTAGCCGCCCAGCTCGTCGACGCCGGTGATCAGGATGGTCCGGTCGGTGCCCAGGGTGATGATCGCGCCCATCTTCTGCAGCACGCAGATCAGGTCGACGATCTCCGGCTCGATGGCCGCGTTGCGCAGCTCGGTGACGCCCTCGGCGAGGACGGCGGTGAGCAGCACCTGCTCGGTCGCGCCGACCGAGGGGTAGGGCAGCTCGATCTTGGTGCCGCGCAGGCGCTGCTGGGCGACCAGGTAGGTGCCCTGCGGGTGCTTCTCGATGGTGGCGCCGAACTGGCGCAGCACCTCGAAGTGGAAGTCGACCGGACGGCCGCCGATGTCGCAGCCGCCCAGGCCCGGGATGAAGGCGTGGCCGAGGCGGTGCAGCAGCGGGCCGCAGAACAGGATCGGGATCCGCGAGGAGCCCGCGTGCGCGTCGATGTCGGTGACGTTCGCACTCTCCACGTGCGACGGGTCGAGGATCAGCTCGCCGTCCTCGTCGCCGGTCCGCACGGTGACCCCGTGCAGCTGGAGCAGTCCGCGGACCACCTTGACGTCGCGGATGTCCGGGACGTTGCGCAGTCTGCTGGGGCCCTGGCCGAGGAGGGCGGCGACCATGGCCTTGGGCACCAGGTTCTTCGCACCGCGGACGCGGATCTCGCCTTCGAGCGGGTTTCCGCCGTGGACCAGCAGGACGTCGTCGGTCATCGTTCTCGCAATCCGGGGTGCCAGAGGAGTGGGAAGGCTCCGGTAGAGAGCCGGTGGTGGACCGGTTGGTACGGGCGCGCTCGGGCCCCCGGCAAAACCGAGTCGGCACCGTAGAAGGGCGTCCACCATCCGTAGATGGTAGTGGGCGTGCCGATGGTTCCCGTGAGCCTCTCCCGTGATGGTCCTCTCTCCGGGCTCGCTCCCGCCCGCCGGAGGGGCCGTTCGGGTGTTTGTCCGGCGTGGCGGGGTTTCGATCGTTGAGGTGTCCGACCCCGGCCGTTCTGCGGGATCATGTGGGCATGACGGCGGCCCACTCGCACGCAGGACGGTCCCACACCGGCCGTCTGCTCGTCGCGACGCCCCTGCTCACCGACCCGAACTTCGCCCGGGCGGTGGTGCTGCTCCTCGACCACGACGTCGAGGGGGCGCTCGGCGTGGTCCTCAACCGGCCGACGCCGGTCGAGGTGGGCAGCGTGCTGGACGGCTGGGGGCGGCTGGTCGGGCAGCCCGCCGTGGTGTTCCAGGGCGGACCGGTGGCGCTGGACTCGGCGCTCGGCCTCGCCGTGGCGCCGGGGGAGCCGGGCACCGGCGAGCCGCTCGGCTGGCGGCGGGTGCACGGCGCGATCGGCCTGGTGGACCTGGAGGCGCCGCCCGAGGTGCTGGCCGGCGAGCTGGGCGCGCTGCGGATCTTCGCCGGGTACGCCGGCTGGTCGCCGGGCCAGCTGGAGACGGAGCTGGGGAGCGGCGCCTGGTACCTGGTGGACTGCGAGCCGGGGGACATCTCCAGCCCGGAACCGGAGCGGCTGTGGCGCTCGGTGCTGCGCCGCCAGCGCGGCCCGCTGGCGCTGCTCGCGACCTATCCGGACGACCCGACGCTGAACTGACGTACGGGCCGCCGTCGCGATACTGGCCGGGTTTCGCGGGGCGCCCATAGACTTGGCACCTATGAGCACTCTTGAGCCCGAGCGCGGCCTCGGCACCGGCACCCTGGTCGAGCCAGTCCCCCAGGTGTCCCACGGGGACGGCGACCACGAGCGCTTCGCGCACTACGTCCAGAAGGACAAGATCATGGAGAGCGCGCTCTCCGGCTCGCCCGTGGTGGCGCTCTGCGGCAAGGTCTGGGTGCCCGGGCGCGACCCGAAGAAGTACCCGGTCTGCCCGATGTGCAAGGAGATCTACGACGGCATCGGCAAGCCGCAGGGCGGCGACGACAACAACGGCGGCAAGTAGCACCGACCGCCGCGGGCCGGTGCCCGGCGCCGTTGTGCACGGTGTGGTTGTGCACAGCGCCGTTTTGCATAGTGCCGCGTTTCCGAAGTGGTCTATGCCAGTCGTCCGGGGCGGGGGCAGGATGTCGGAATGGACCTCATTCCCGTGCCTTCGAGTGCCGTCCGCCGCCCGGACGAGGACTTCCCCCTCGACGACGCCACCACGCTGACCGCGCCGCCCGGGCTGGCCGACGCCGAGCGGTGGCTGCGCACCGCGCTGTCCGCGGCCACCGGGCTGCCGCTCGGCCCGGGCCGGCCGGGCGCGGGCATCGAACTGGTCCAGGACGACGCGCTGGCCGCCGAGGCGTACCGGATCACGGTGCGCCCCGGCCACGCCCTGATAGCCGCGGGCGGGCCGGCCGGTGCGCTGTGGGGGGCGCAGACCCTGCGGCAGCTGCTCGGCCCGGACGCCTTCCGCCGTTCCCCGCTGCGCGGCACCGGCTGGGTGCTGCCCGGTGCGGACATCGAGGACGCCCCGCGGTTCGGCTGGCGCGGTGCGCTGCTCGACGTCGCCCGGCACTTCCTGCCCAAGTCGGACGTGCTGCGCTTCGTCGACCTGCTGGCCGCGCACAAGCTCAACGTGTTGCACCTGCACCTGACCGACGACCAGGGCTGGCGGGTGGAGATCAAGCGCTACCCCGGCCTGACCGAGCGCGGCGCCTGGCGGGACCGCTCGATGGTCGGCTACCGGGCCGGCCAGCGCCGCGACGACCGCCCGCACGGCGGCTACTACACCCAGGACGACCTGCGCGAGATCGTCGCCTACGCGGCCGCGCGCGGGGTCACCGTCGTCCCGGAGGTCGACCTGCCCGGGCACACCCAGGCCGCCGTCGCGGCCTACCCCGAGCTGGGCAACACCGACGTGGTGGACACCGCGGCGCTCGGCGTCTGGACGGACTGGGGCGTCAGCCACAACGTGCTCAACGCCTCCGAGGACACCCTGCGCTTCTTCGAGGGCGTGCTGGAGGAGGTCCTGGAACTCTTCCCGTCCGAGTTCATCCACCTCGGCGGCGACGAGTGCCCCAAGGAGCAGTGGAAGGACAGCGCGGCCGCCCAGGCGCGGATCCGCGAGCTCGGCCTGGCCAACGAGGACGAGCTGCAGAGCTTCGTGATCCGGCACTTCGACCGCTGGCTGGCCGAGCGCGGCCGCCGGCTGATCGGCTGGGACGAGATCCTGGAGGGCGGGCTCGCCCCGGGCGCCGCCGTCTCCTCCTGGCGCGGGTTCGGTGGCGGGATCGCCGCGGCCAAGGCCGGGCACGACGTGGTGATGTGCCCCGAGCAGCACGTCTACTTCGACCACCGGCAGGCCGACGGCCCGGACGAGCCGATCCCGGTCGGCTTCGTGCGCACGCTGGAGGACGTGTACCGCTTCGAGCCGGTGCCCGGGCAGCTGGACGAGACCGCGGCCCGGCACGTGATCGGCACCCAGGCCAACCTGTGGAGCGAGTTCATGGACAGCGCCCGGGACATCGACTACCGGGCCTTCCCCCGGTTGGTGGCCTTCGCCGAGGTCGCCTGGTCCGACCTGCCCACCGATCCGGCCGAGCGCGACTACGCCGGCTTCCAGCACCGGCTGGAGGCGCACCTGAAGGTGCTGGACGCGCTCGGCGTGGAGTACCGCCCGGCGGACGGCCCGCATCCCTGGCAGCGCTGGCCCGGGGTGGCCGGCCGGCCGATCGAGGGCCCGCCGCCGGTGCGCTGAGCGCGACGGACTCGTTCCGGCGGGAACTTCTGAGTGGTCATCTGACGTCAAGAACAGATGAACATCTGCCCTGGTCCGGTTCGGGCCGGGGCAGATACCGCCCGGTATCCGTCCCAATCGGGCAGTCCCGTTCACCTGCCCCGAAATGATCATCGAGCATTGTGTGCCAGAGTTGCCCAACCCGGCCCGATCGCCCGTACCCTACGGGCCAGGCCGGGCTGCTGACGCGGACACCACGGCCGAAGGCCGCGGGCGGCAGCCGATCGATGAGCAAGTGGAGCACGGTGGGACCCAGGTGAACCGGACGATCATGCTGCCGGCCTCCCTCGACGAGGCCGTCGACGCGCTGGCCGCCACCCCGGCCGCGGTACCGGTGGCCGGAGCCACCGACCTGATGGAAGCCGTCAACGCCGGACGGCTACGCCCCGCCGCCCTGGTCGGCCTCGGCCGGATCACCGAACTGCGCGGCTGGCGCTACGAGGACGGCGGCACCGCCGTCCTCGGCGCCGGACTCACCCACGCCCGGATGGACCGCCCCGACTTCGCCGCGCTCATCCCCGCGCTCGCGGACGCCGCCCGCACCGCCGGCCCGCCGCAGGTCCGCAACGTCGGCACCCTCGGCGGCAACATCGTCACCGCCGCCCCGGCCGGCGACACCCTCCCGGTGCTCACCGCCCTGGAGGCCAGCGTCACCCTCGCCCGGGCCGGCGCCAGCCGCGAGGTGCCGGTCAGTCACCTGCTCACCGGCCTCGACCCGGTGCGCCCCGGCGAACTCCTCACCTGGGTGCGCGTCCCGCTGCTGCACGCCCCGCAGGTCTTCCTCAAGGCCACCGGCCGCAGCGGCCCGGCCCGCGCCACCGCCTCCGTCGCGCTGGTCCTCGACCCCGCCCGGCGCGCCGTGCGCTGCGCGGTCGGCGCCGTCGCACCGGTGCCGCTGCGCCCGCTGGAGGCCGAGGCCTGGGTCGCCGGCTGCATCGACTGGGACGGCAGCCGGGAGATCGACCCGGCCGCGACCGCCGCCTTCGGCGAGTACGTGGCCACCGCCTGCGTCCCCGACAGCTACGGCGCCGAAGGCGCCTGGGAGGCCGTGACCGAGGGGCCGAGCGCGGCCGCCGTTCGGCTGCGGCGTACCGTATCGGTGCTGGCCCGACGGGCACTGGGAAGGGCGCTGAAGTGACCACAGACCCCATCGAGACCCTCGACGCCGACCCGCTCGGCCTCACCCCGCAGGTCAGCCGCGAGCTGCGCCCGTGCGCCTCGTACACCTTGCGGGTCAACGGTTTCGAACGGCCCGTCACCGACGCCTGGATCGGCGAGAGCCTGCTCTACGTGCTGCGCGAGCGGCTCGGCCTGGCCGGTGCCAAGGACGGCTGCGAGCAGGGCGAGTGCGGGGCCTGCTCGGTGCAGGTGGACGGCCAGCTGGTGGCCGGCTGCCTGGTGCCCGCCGCGCTGGCCGCCGACAGCGAGATCAACACCGTCGAGGGCCTGTCGGCCGCCGGCGGCGCGAGCGACGTCCAGCAGGCGCTGGCCGAGTCCGGCGCGGTGCAGTGCGGCTACTGCACCCCCGGCATGGCGATGGCGGTGCACGACCTGCTCCAGCGCAACCACCGCCCGACCGAGGTCGAGGCCCGCCAGGCGCTCTGCGGCAACCTCTGCCGCTGCACCGGCTACCGCGGCGTGCTGGCCGCCGTCCAGAGCATCGCCGACGCGCGCGCCGAGGACGCCGAGGAGACGGAGGAAGCGGCCTCTCCGGTCGCCGCCCAGGCCGCCGCCCCGGTCGCGGGACAGCCCGCCGAACAGCCCGCCGGGGAAGCGGCCGCCGGACCGGAGCCGGCCGCCGAACCGCCGGTCTACGCCGACGCCGACGCCTGGATCGAGCACGTCCCGCAGCCGCCCGCCGAGCAGCCCCCGGCCGGCACCGACCAGCCGTACGGCGACGGCCAGGGCGGCTACGACACCGGCGTGTACGACACCGCCGTCCTGACGCCGGTCCAGGGCATCCCCGCCCAGACCGCCGACGACCAGGTGTACTACCCGCCCCAGGGCTACCCCGAGCAGCCGTACCAGGGCACCCCCGCCCACGGCACCTACGTGCCCGGCGGCTACCCGCAGCAGAACGGCTACGACGCCGGGTACGACGCCCCGGTCTACGAACCCACCCCCGCGCACGGCACGCCGCTGCCCGGGGCCGCCTTCGACGGCACGCCCCCGCACGGCACGCCGTACGTCGCCACGCCCCCGCACGGCGCTCCGGCCGGCGGCACCGCCCCGGCCGGCGTCCCGTACGGCGCCACCCCCGCCCACGGCATCCGGCTCCCCGAGGACGACCACGCATCATGACGTCGCCTACCGACATCGGCGCAGCACTCCAGCAGGACGGCGGCGAGGGCGGCGCACCGGAGCCGTTCGGCCTGGGCAGCTCACCGCTGCGCAGCGACGCGCTGCCCAAGGCGCTCGGCATCTACCCGTACGCGGCCGACCTGTGGGCCGAGGGGCTGCTCTGGGGCGCGGTGCTGCGCTCGCCGCACCCGCACGCCCGGATCAGGGGCATCGACACCGCGGCCGCGCTCGCGCTGCCCGGCGTGCACGCCGTGGTCACCGCCGCCGACCTGCCGCCCGGCCCGGACGGAACCCCGGACGGCGCCCCGGCCGGGCCGATCGTCGCCGACCGGCCGGTGCTGGCCGCGGGCGTGGTGCGCCACCACGGCGAGCCGATCGCCGCGGTGGCCGCCGACCACCCGGACACCGCCCGGCTGGCGGTCGGTCTGATCGCGGTCGACTACGAGCCGCTGGAGGCCGTCACCGACCCCGAGCAGGCCTTCACCGCCCCGTCGCTGCACCCGGACGGCAACCTGTTCCGCCACCTGCCGCTGCGCACCGGGGACCCGGACGCGGCCGGCGAGATCATCATCGAGGGCCTCTACCAGGTCGGCCGTCAGGACCCGGCCCCGCTCGGGGCCGAGGCCGGGCTGGCCGTGCCGCGCCCGGACGGCGGCGTCGAACTGCACCTGTCCTCCACCGACCCGCACGGCGACCGCGACCGCACCGCCGCCTGCCTCGGCCTGGAGCCCGACCGGGTCCGGCTGGTGGTCACCGGCGTGCCCGGGGCCACCACGGACCGCGAGGACCTCTCCTTCCAGGTCACCCTGGCGCTGCTGGCGCTGCGCACCGGCCGCCCGGTGAAGATGACCCTCACCCGCGAGGAGTCCTTCCACACCCACCCCTCGCGCCACCCCGCGCTGCTGCGCTACCGCCACCACGCCGACGCCGAGGGCACCCTGGTGAAGGTCGAGGCGCAGATCCTGCTGGACGGCGGCGCGTACGCGGACGTCTCCGCCGAGGCGCTGGCCGCCGCCACCGCCTTCTCGGTCGGCCCGTACGTCTGCCCGAACGTCTTCGTGGACGCCTGGGCGGTGCGCACCAACAACCCGCCGGCCGGGCGGATGCGCGGCGAGGGCGCGTTGCAGGCCTGCTTCGCCTACGAGTCGCAGCTGGACCAGCTGGCCGCCCGGATCGGCGTGGACCCGGTGGAGATCCGCCGCCGCAACGCGATGGCCACCGGCGACCCGATGCCCACCGGACAGGCCGTCACCTGCCCGGCGCCGGTCGGCGCGCTGCTGGAGGCCGTCGCGGCCGAGCCGCTGCCGGCCCTGCCGGTGGACGACCCGGACGCCGAGTGGCTGCTGCCGGGCGGGCCCGGTGGGGCCGGCGACCCGGCGGCGGTGCGGCGCGGGATCGGCTACGCCGTCGGCATGGTGCACATGCTCGGCGCCGAGGGCGAGGACGAGGTCTCCACCGCCACCGTGCGGGTCAGCGGCGACCACGCCACGGTGATCTGCGCGGCCGTCGACTCCGGACAGGGCTTCGCCACGCTGGCCCGGCAGATCGTGCAGACCGTGCTGGGCGTCAGCGAGGTGTACATCGCGCCGGCCGACAGCGACCAGTCCATCGCCGGTCCCTCCGCCCGTGGCCGGCACACCTGGGTCTCCGGCGGCGCCGTCGAGCGCGCCGCGCTGATGGTCCGCCACCAGCTGCTCCAGCCGATCGCCGCCAACTTCGGGATGTCGGTGGAACTGCTGCAGATCGCCGACGGCAAGATCACCTCGTACGACGGGGTGCTCGGCATGCCGGTCGCCGAGGCGCTGGAGGGCAAGGAGCTCTGGGCGACGGCCCAGTGCCGCCCGCACCCCACCGAGCCGCTGGACGAGTCCGGGCAGGGCGACGCCTTCGTGTCGATCGCGTTCTGCGCGATGCGCGCGGTGGTGGACGTGGACATCGAGCTGGGCGCCGTCCGGGTGGTCGAGATGACGGTCGCCCAGGACGTCGGCCGGGCGCTGAACCCGCGGCAGATCGAGGACCGGATCGAGGCGGGCGTGGCCCAGGGCGTCGGCCTGGCGCTGCTGGAGGACCTGCGCACCGAGGGCGGCGTGCTGCTGAACCCCTCGCTCACCGGCTACCGGCTGCCCACCGCGCTGGACACCCCGCAGGTGCGCATCGCCGCCCTGCTGGAGGAGCGGGACGTGGTCGCCACCTTCGGGGCCAAGGCGGTCAGCGCCGCCCCCGCGGTGGTCGCCCCGGCGGCCGTGGCCGCCGCCGTCCGGGCGGCCACCGGCCTGCCGGTCGGCCGGCTGCCGATCCGGCCGGAGGACGCGGTCGCGGTCTGACGGGCGGGGGCGGCGGCTTCGGCCGACCGCCCCGGAAATACCGGAAACAGGAATTGCCGGTCGACGGAATGTCGACCGGCAATTCCATTTCCGGCGAGGCCATGACGGGAATCGAACCCGTGTACACCGCTTTGCAGACGGTTCCCTAAGCCACTCGGGCACACGGCCAGTGAATTCATAGTGGCGGAATGCGCGGGGGGCCGTCAACGGCGGAATGTAAATTCTGTATGGCGGCTTGTGCTACGGTCGGAACCAGGTGGTCGGTTGCCCGGCCGCCCCGGACGAGCGCGTCGTACCCGGTGACGACAAGACGGCGCAGTTCAGCGGCAATCCGGCCGCTGTGGACTGCGGAGGTAGGCCGTCATGGCATGGCTCGTTCTGATCATCTCGGGTGTCCTGGAGACCGTGTGGGCGGTGGCCCTGGAGTCGTCCAAGGGCTTTTCCCGGCTCACCCCCAGCCTCGTCTTCGGTGTGGCCCTGCTGCTGAGCATGGGCGGGCTGGCGTACGCGATGCGCACCATTCCGATCGGCACCGGCTACGCGGTCTGGGTCGGCATCGGTGCGGTCGGCACCGCGCTCTACGGCATGGCCGTCCTGGGGGACGCGGTGACGGCGGCCCGGATCGGCTGCCTGCTGCTCATCGTCTCCGGCGTGGTCGGCCTGAAGGTGCTCCACTGACCGCCGCCTGAGCTTCGCCCGCCCTTCCCCCGACCCCGGTCCTAGGCCCAGCGACCTAGCTGGTCACCGACTCGGGTCAGGGGTCATGAAGGCAGACGGCCCTTACGATGTTACGTATGACCACTGCCTCCCCCACCTCGGTCGACTCCGCCTCGATACCCTCCGAACTCGACCCAGGTGGCGGGGTCCTCAGCGGCCGCTACCGCGCTCTGACGCTGGGGATCGTGTCGGTGGTCCTGGTGATCGCCTTCGAGGCGACCGCCGTCAACACCGCGATGCCGACCGCGGCCCGCCAGCTGAACGGCATCGGGCTGTACGCCTTCGCCTTCTCCGGCTACTTCACCACCACGCTGTTCGCGCTGGTCGTCTCCGGGCAGTGGTGCGACCGGCGCGGGCCGATGCAGCCGCTGTTCACCGGCATCGCGGTGTTCGGTGTGGGCCTGGTGGTGGCCGGGACGGCGCCGGGCATGTGGGTGTTCGTGGCCGGGCGGGCGATCCAGGGCCTGGGCGGCGGGCTGGTGATCGTCGCGCTGTACGTGGTGGTCGGCCGGGCCTACCCGGAGCGGCTGCGGCCGGCGGTGTTCGCGGCCTTCTCCTCGGCCTGGGTGCTGCCCTCGATCATCGGGCCGCTGGTCTCCGGCGCGATCACCCAGCACCTCGGCTGGCGCTGGGTGTTCCTGGCCGTGCCGGTGCTGATCCTGCTGCCGCTGGCCGTGATGGGCCCCGCGCTGACCCGCTCCGAGCGGGAGCACCCGGTGGCCAGGGGCTCGGACTTCGACCGCCGGCGCACCCTGCTGGCCGCGATGGCGGCGCTCGGTGCCGGCCTGCTGCAGTACGCGGGCGGGCGGCACGACCTGATCGGGCTGCTCCCCGGGATCGTCGGGGCGGCGCTGCTGGTGCCGGCCGTCCTGGGGCTGTTGCCCGAGCGGACCCTGCGGGCCGGGCGGGGGCTGCCGGCGGTGATCCTGCTGCGCGGACTGGCGGCCGGGGCGTTCCTCGGGGCCGAGGCCTTCGTCCCGCTGATGATGACCACCGAGCGCGGCCTCTCGCCGACGATGTCGGGGCTCACCCTGACCAGCGGCGGGCTCACCTGGGCGCTGGGCTCCTGGCTACAGGGGCGGCCGGGAGCCGAGCGCTACCGCGAGGCGATGATCCGGGGCGGGTTCGTGCTGACCGCGGTGGCGATCGCGGGCGCCGCGCTGGTGCTGGTCCCGGCGGTGCCGGCCTGGGTGGCGGCGGTGGCCTGGGGCGTCGGCGGCATCGGGATGGGACTGACGGTCGCGAGCGTCAGCGTGCTGATGATGAAGCTCTCCGCGCCGGAGGACGCCGGGGTGAACTCGGCGGCCCTGCAGATGAGCGACGCGCTGGGCAACGTCCTGCTGACGGGCCTGGCGGGGGTGATGTTCGCGGTGCTGGGCGGCGGCTCGCTCGCCGCCGCCCACGAGGGCGCCGGGGCCACCGCCTCGCCCGGGGCCGCCGGCTCGCCCGGGGCCTTCGCGGTGATCCTGCTGGCCATGGCCGGCGTGGCGCTGCTGGGGGCGCTGCTCGCCGGCCGGGTCCGGGCCAGGTCCTGAGGGTCAGCCGGCAGCGGCGGCGGAGGGCACCGGCGGTGCCCCGGGGGTGCCGAGGAAGGCCTCCCAGCCGCCGGTCGGCGCCTGGCCCGGGGCGAGGCCCTGGAGCTTGCGCAGCACCGCCGGGTCCTGGGCGTCCAGCCAGTCCACCAGTTGGCGGAACGAGACCAGCCGGACCTCCGGCTTGTCCGCGATCGTCCGGAGCACGTCCTCGACGGCGTTCATGTAGATGCCGCCGTTCCACTCCTCGAAGTGGTTGCCGATGACGTACGGCGCCCGGTTGCCGTTGTAGGTGCGGTCGAATCCCAGCAGGTAGGAGTCGCGGGCCTGGGCCTGGAAGCCCGGGTAGAGCGCCGGGTCGGCCTTGGTGTTGGGGCCGCACTGGTTGTACATGATGTTGTAGTCCATCGACAGCACCTGGAAGGTGTGCCCGGGGAAGGGGATGGACTGCAGCGGGAGGTCCCAGAGCGCACCGCCCTGGATCTTCTGCGGCCACACCTGGGTGCCGTTGCCGCTGCTGTCGTAGCGCCAGCCGCGCTTGACCGCGGTGGGCAGCAGGTTGCGCTGGCCCTCCAGGCAGGGGGTGCGGCTGCCGATCAGCTCCCTGCGGTAGTCGAAGGGCAGGGCCGGCAGGTCGGTGAAGCCGGTGTTGGTGCGCCAGTTCGTCACGAAGTCCATGGCCTGCTGGATCTCGCTGTCCCACTCCTCCGGGGACCACTTGCCGACGCCGGTGGCGCCGCAGAAGTGGCCGTTGAAGTGGGTGCCGATCTCGTGGCCCTCCAGCCAGGCCGCGTGCACGTTCTCCAGGGTGTCGTGGATGTGCTGGTCGGTGAGGTAGCCGATCTCGGAGGCGCCGACCTTGTGCTGCGGGGGGCGGTAGAGGTCCTTCTTGGACTCGGGCAGCAGGTAGAGGCCGCTGAGGAAGAAGGTCATCGAGGCGTTGTGCTCCTGCGCCAGCCGGCGGAAGCGGGCGAACAGGCCGTTGTCGAGTTCGCCGGCGCCGTCCCAGGAGAAGACCACGAACTGCGGCGGCCGTTCGCCGGCCTTGAGCCGCTCGGGGGTGGGCTGGTGGGGCTGGGCCCCGGTGTCGGAGGTGGAGCCGTCGCCGATCAGGACGGCCTGCGGCTCGGCGGCGTCCGTGGGGCCGGCACTCTGGTCGACGGCCGCGCCGGTGGGAGGGACGGCCGAGCCGATCATCGGCTTCTTGCTGTCGGCGCTGTTGCTTCCGCAGCCGGTCGCCAGGGTGGCGGCGGAGGCCGCACCGGCGGCCAGCAGGGTGCGGCGGGAGAGAGCGGCCATGGTCACTCCGTTCATGAGGCGTTCGGCAGGCGTACAGGCGTGCGGAAATCCGGTCGGACAAGTGGGGTGATAGAACCCGTGACCGGGTCAGCATGGCAGCTGGGCTCGATCGGTCGGCCAGGCGCCACTGGCGGTCTTCATCGATCGCCCGATTGACGCAACCGGACCGACCCCCCGCGCCGTCGAAGCTCGTACCGAGGCGTTCCGGTGGCGCCGTCACCTGGGAAACGGCCGTCGCGTTCCGTCACTGGATGCCCACTGGGCGCACGGATTCGGGCGGTTGCCCTGCCGATCGGGGGGTGTCATTACGCCCATCGTGTGGACGTGCTTTAAGGTCCGATCCGATTGAATTGTTTCCCAGGAAACTCCCAGGATCGGGAATCCGTCGGTAGAGGGGAGCGCCCGTGGGCGTCCAGCAGAGCAGGAGCCCGTGGCCGGGCACCCTGGCGGCCGGTGCCGCGCTGGTGCTCGGTGCCTGGCTGCTGCACGACGGCGGGCAGGGCGCGCTGCCGCCCGCCCCCGGCAGCACGCAGACGCTGTCCGGCTTCGCCCCGGTCTCCGTCGTCCCGCCGCTGGGCCCCTCCGACCCCATCCGCATCCGCATCCCGGCCGTCCGGCTGGACGCCCCGGTCACCGCGCTCGGGCTCGACCCCGACGGCCACCTCCAGGCCCCGCCCGAGGCGGACCGCAACCTGGCCGGCTGGTACCGCGGCGGAGCCAGCCCCGGGCAGCGCGGCACCGCCATCCTGGCCGGGCACGTCGACAACAAGGCCGGCCCGGCCGTCTTCTACAACCTGGGGGCGCTCCGGCGCGGAGACCGGATCGAGATCGCCCGCGCGGACGGCGCCGTCGCCGTCTACCAGCTGTACGCCATCGAAGTGCACGACCGAAAGGACTTCCCGGACGACCGGGTCTACCGCCAGGCCGCCGACGCTCAGCTGCGGGTCATCACCTGCGGCGGCGCGTACAGCGCCGAGCACGGCTACGAGGGCAACGTCGTCGCCTACGGCTTCCTGGCCGACACCACCCGGCCGGGCAAAGCCGCATGACCACGCTGACCCTCGCCACCCGCTGGAACCCGATCGACTGGCCGCTCACCCACGGCCCGATCCCGTACGCCGTGCTCGCCGCGGGCTGGGGGTCGCTGGTCCTGCTCGCGTTCTCCCGCCACGAACGCTGGCGGGCCCCGCGCCTCTTCGGCGCCCTGATGCTGGCCGGAACGCTCACCGCCCTGGTGAAGCTCGGCGTCGACGGCTGGTGGCACCCCTTCCCGGAGGGAACCCCGGACTTCGTCCTGCGCTGGATAGCCGTCGCGCTGTCCGCGATATCCCTGGTCTGCTTCCGCGCGCCGCTGCTCGCCGTCCGCCGCCGGCTGCTGGCGACCGGCGCCGCCGTCCTGGTGCTGCTGATGGCCGCCTCGCAGGTCAACCGGGGCTTCGACCAGTACCCGACCGCCCGGGCCATGCTGGTGCCCGGGGTCCAGGCGCTGACCACGGGCAAGGTGGCCAGCACCGTCGCCGCCACGCCAGGCAAGCCCGTCGAGGAGCTCTGGCACGCGCCGCCCGGCCTGCCCGCGAAGGGCACCCTCTCCACGGTGACCATCCCCGGCACCAAGTCCGGCTTCACGGCCCGCGACGGGTACGTCTACCTGCCGCCCGCCTACCAGGCCAACCCCCGGCCGCTGCTGCCCGTCGTGGTGCTGCTGCCCGGCCAGCCCGGCGCCCCGGTGGACTGGATCACCTCCGGGGCCATCCAGGAGACCCTGGACGCCTTCGCCGCCGACCACCAGGGCCTCGCCCCGATCGTGGTGGTCGCCGACCCCACCGGCAGCCCGTTCACCAACACGCTCTGCATGGACTCCCGGATCGCCAAGGCGCACACCTACCTGGCCACCGACGTCCCGGACTGGATCCACCACAACCTGCAGACCGCCACCGGCCGGGGCGCCTTCGCCATCGGCGGGCTCTCGCTCGGCGGCACCTGCTCGCTCCAGCTGGCCGTCAACGCGCCGGGGGTCTACGGCACCTTCCTGGACATCTCCGGCCAGGACGAGCCGACCCTGGGCGACCGCGGCGAGACCGTCGACAAGGCCTTCGGCGGCGACGAGGCCGCGTTCGACGCCGTCGACCCGGTGCACGTCATGGCCCGGCAGAAGTTCCCCGACACCGCAGGCATGTTCGTGGTCGGCGCCAACGACCCGGACTTCCGACCCATGCAGGAGAAGGCCTATGCGGCGGCACAGGCGGCCGGAATGAAGGTCGGCTACCAGACCATCCCCGGCTGGCACAGCTGGGTCGTGTTCCGCCAGGCCTTCGAACAGAACCTGGCCTGGCTCTCCCAGCAGACCGGGCTGATCCGGTGATCCGGCTCCCCGCGGCCCCCGCGCCGGCCAAGGAGCAGGAGTGGCCGTCGGACCGCGCGCCGGTCGCCGGGACGCCGGAGCCGCGCCCGCAGCGGGCCTGGCGGGCGACCCGGACGTTCGGCGTGTGGCTGCGCTCGGCGCCGCTCACCCTGGTGCTGCTGGCCGGGCTCTGGGCGCTCGGCGCGGCCACCGGCAGCCTGGCCCACGGGCCGTCCGAGCGGCTGCTCGACCGGGTCGGGGCCGGCGTGCCCACGCTCGCCGAGGGCCACTGGTGGACGCCGTTCACCTCGCTGTTCTGGTGCTCCGGCCTGGGCTCGTACGTGTTCACCAGCCTGCTGCTGGTCCTGGTCGGCCCGGCCGCCGAGCACCGGCTCGGGTGGCTGCGCACGCTCGCGGTGCTGGTCGGCGGGCAGCTGGCGGGCACCCTGCTCGGCACCGGGCTGATCGCGGTCGGCTCCCGGGTCGGCGAGCAGTGGACCGTCTCGGTGGCCGACCAGACCTCGGTTGGCCCCGGTGTCGGCCTGTTCGCGCTGGCCGGGGTGCTCGGCTACCGGCTCACCGTGCTCTGGCGCCGCCGGCTGCACCTGCTGGTGCTGCTCGCCCCGCTGGTCATGACGCTGTACGTGGGCCACCTGCAGAGCGTCCAGCGGTGCGCCGCCGCGCTCGTCGGGCTGGGCGCCGGCGCGCTGCTCGCCCGGGGCGGGCTGCACCTGCGCACCCACCGCTCCTCGCACTCCGAGACCCGGGTGCTGGTGGCGCTCTGCCTGGTCGCCGCCGCCCTCGGCCCGCTGATCGCCTCGCTGTACGACAACGCCAGCGGGCCGTTCAACACCTTCTCCGAGCTGTACTTCTCGCACCGGCTCAGCCCGGAGGAGGTGGCCGACTTCTGCGCGCTGTCGGCGCACGACTGCGCCCGCGCGCACGCCGTCGAGCGGATCTTCGACACCCCGGGCCGGCTGATGGCCGCGCTGTTCCCGGCGCTGCTGCTGGTCCTGGCCGAGGGGCTGCGCCGGGGGCTGCGGCTCGCCTGGCGGATCACCGTCGCCACCGAGCTGCTCTGGGCGGCGTTGCTGGGCTGGCTGTACCTCGACTCCGGCCCGGTCAGCGGCGACGTGGTCCAGTACTTCGTCGAGGCGCTGCTGCTGCCGCTGCTCACCCTCGGCCTGCTGCTGGCCACCCGGCAGCGCTTCCGGCTGCGGCTGGCCGGCCGGGCGGTGCTGCGGCTGGGCGCGCTGCTCGGCGGCGCCGCCCTGGCGGCCTCGGCCGCGTACGTGGGGCTCGGGCGCCTCGCGGCCGACCAGTTCGAGCCGGGGGCGAACATCCGCCGGCTACTGCACGGGCTGCCCGCGCAGTTCCTGCCGCCCGCCTACAACGACCTGCTGCCGGACTACCCGATCGCGGTCGGCCCGGTGGCGCTGTTCCTGGAGACGTACTGCGGGCTGGCCTTCTGGGTGGTCGCGCTGACCGCGCTGCTGCTGGCCTTCCGCCGGCCGGTGCTGCACACCGACGCGGAGGCGGCCGCCCGGGCCAGGGCGCTGCTCACCGCGTACGGCGGCGGGACGCTGTCCTTCATCACCACCTGGGACGGCAACCACTACTGGTTCGACGAGGAGGGCCGGGCGGCCGTCGCCTACCGGGTGCACAACACGGTGGCGCTGACCACCGGCGACCCGTTCGGCGCGCCGGAGGCCCGGGCCCGGGCGGTGGCCGGGTTCGCCCGGTTCTGCGACCAGCGCGGCTGGACCCCGTGCTTCTACAGCGTCTCCCCGCAGACCCGGGAGGCCGCCGCGCAGCTCGGCTGGCGCTCGGTGCAGGTCGCCGAGGACACCGTGGTGGCGCTGCCCGAGCTGGCCTTCACCGGCCGCAAGTGGCAGGACATCCGGACCGCGCTGAACAAGGCCGGCAAGCAGGGCATCACCGCCGAGTGGTGGTCCCACCACGAGGCGCCGCGCGCGCTGCGGGACCAGATCCGGGCGATCTCCGAGGAGTGGGTCTCCGAGAAGGGCCTGCCCGAGATGGGCTTCACGCTCGGCGGACTGGAGGAGCTGGACGACCCGGACGTGCGGGTGCTGATCGCGGTGGACGAGCAGCGTGTCGTGCACGGCCTGACCAGCTGGATGCCGGTGTACGAGAACGGCGTGCCGGTCGGCTGGACGCTGGACTTCATGCGCCGGCGCTCGGACGGCTTCCGCGGCGTCAACGAGTTCCTGATCGCCTCGGCCGCGCTGGGCTTCAAGGAGGAGGGCGCGCGCTTCCTGTCGCTGTCCGGCGCGCCGCTGGCCCGCTCCGGGCAGGACGAGGAGCCCTCCGGCCTGCAGCGGATGCTGGACTGGATGGGACGGGTGCTGGAGCCGGTGTACGGCTTCCGCTCGCTGCTCGCGTTCAAGGCGAAGTTCCAGCCGGAGTACCGGCCGATGTACATGGCCTACCCCGACCCCGCCGCGCTGCCGAGCATCACCAGGGCGATCGGCAAGGCGTACCTGCCGCACCTGACGCCGGCGCAGGGCGTCCGGCTGATGCGCAGGCTGTCGGGCTGAGGCGCCCCGGGCCCCGGACCCGGGTGACGGCCGGAAGCGCGCTGACGCCCCCGGACGCCGGCCCCGCGCGCCGCTCAGCCGAGCAGCTCGGCGAGCGCGCGGTCGGCGTCCAGGTGCAGGTGCTCCTCGCCCTCGGGGACGAGCAGCCGGCTGCGCCACAGGAAGCGGCGCAGGTCGGTGGTGTCGAACTGGAGCAGCGCGGTGCCCTCCGGCGCCCGCAGCTCGACCATGGTGCGCCGGCCGACCGCGGGCCGGACGTGGACGTCGCCGACGCCGGCCGGCAGCTCCAGGCCGGCCGAGAGCAGCTGGCGGGCGAAGACCCAGACGATGTCGTCGGCGCCGTCCGAGCCCGCGCCGCCGTCCGCCGGTTCGTCCAGCGAGAACTCGGCGGGAAAGGCCATCCGGACGGCGAGCGGGTCCTCCGGCAGGTAGCTCAGGAGCACCCGCAGCCGGACGGAGCGGTGCAGCGAGAGGATCAGACGGGCCTGGACGGTCTCTTCGGCGGCGGTGTGCACGGCGAGTCCCTTCGGGTCGGTGTGAGGCCGGTCGACAAGGGGGAGGGTTGGGGCGGCCTCACCCTGGTGAGAGTCCCGGGACCGGCCGTGATTACTCGGTTTCGGAATCGATCGGATGTGATCCGGGTCACGTCGATTTCCGGCCGCCCGGGCCCGGCGCGGAGCCTCGCCTGGCCGCCCCGACGGCGCCGGGCCGGTACGCTGGGCGGGTTGTCCGATCGCCGCCCTTCCGCGGGGCGGGGCTGAGAAACCGCCCCTGACCTGCGATGATCCCCCCTCGGAGACCGTGAGTACTGCCGCCGCCTCCTCGATGCCGCTGTTCTCCGACGTGCCGGAGCCGCAGGCGCCCGCCCGGGGCGCCGGACCCGCCGCGTCCGCCGCCTCGCACCACCTCTCGCCGGCCTTCCCCGGCCGCGCCCCCTGGGGCACCGCGGGCAAGCTGCGGGCCTGGCAGCAGGGCGCGCTGGACAGGTACATCGAGACGCAGCCGCGCGACTTCCTCGCGGTCGCCACCCCGGGCGCCGGTAAGACCACCTTCGCGCTCACCCTGGCCTCGTACCTGCTGCACAACCACCTGGTGCAGCAGGTGACCGTCATCGCGCCGACCGAGCACCTGAAGAAGCAGTGGGCCGAGGCCGCCGCGCGGATAGGCATCCGGCTCGACCCGGCCTACTCCTCCGGCCCGCTCTCCCGGGACTACCACGGCATCGTGGTCACCTACGCGGGCGTCGGGGTCAACCCGATGCTGCACCGCAACCGGACCGAGGCGCGCAAGACCCTCGTGATCATGGACGAGATCCACCACGCCGGCGACTCCAAGTCCTGGGGCGAGGCCTGCTTCGAGGCCTTCGAGCCGGCCACCCGCCGGCTGGCGCTGACCGGGACGCCGTTCCGCTCCGACACCAACCCGATCCCGTTCGTCCAGTACGAGGCCGGCGGCGACGGCATCCGCAAGTCCGTCGCCGACTACACCTACGGCTACGGGCACGCGCTCGCCGACCACGTCGTCCGCCCGGTGATCTTCCTCAGCTACAGCGGCAACATGCGCTGGCGCACCAAGTCCGGTGACGAGCTGGAGGCCCGGCTCGGCGAGCCGATGACCAAGGACCTGATCGCCCAGGCCTGGCGCACCGCGCTGGCCCCGCAGGGCGAGTGGATCCCGTCCGTGCTGCAGGCTGCCGACCGGCGGCTGTCCGAGGTCCGCAAGGCGATCCCGGACGCCGGCGGGCTGGTCATCGCCACCGACCAGAACACCGCGCGCGCCTACGCCAAGATCCTGCGCGAGATCTCCGGCGAGAAGGCCACCGTGGTGCTCTCCGACGAGACCGAGGCCTCCCAGCGGATCTCCGACTACGCGGCCGGGGACTCGCGCTGGATGGTCGCGGTCCGGATGGTGTCCGAAGGCGTCGACGTGCCCCGGCTGTGCGTCGGGGTGTACGCCACCTCGATCTCCACCCCGCTGTTCTTCGCCCAGGCCGTCGGCCGCTTCGTGCGAGCCCGCAAGCGCGGCGAGACCGCCTCGGTGTTCCTGCCCACCATCCCGACGCTGCTCGGCTTCGCCAACGAGATGGAGGTCCAGCGCGACCACGTGCTGGACCGGCCGAAGAAGGAGGGCGAGGGCCTCTTCGACGAGGAGGACCGGCTGCTCGCCGAGGCCGAGCGGGCCAACGACGGGCCGGACGGCGCGGGCGGCGACGAGTTCTCCTACGAGGCGATCGGCTCCGACGCGGTCTTCGACCGGGTGCTGTACAACTCCATGGAGTTCGGCATGCAGGCCCACCCGGGGAGCGAGGAGGAGGACGACTACCTCGGCATCCCGGGCCTGCTGGAGCCGGACCAGGTGCAGATGCTGCTGCAGAAGCGCCAGCACCGGCAGATCCAGCGCAGCAAGGGCAAGCCCGCCGAGGAGGCCGACCTGCTGGAGCTGCCGGCCGAGCAGCGGCCGGTCGTCACCCACCAGGAACTCCGGGAGCTGCGCAAGGAGCTGAACGCGCTGGTGGCCGCCTGGCACCACCGCACCGACCAGCCGCACGGCACCGTCCACAACGAGCTGCGCCGCCAGTGCGGCGGCCCGCTGACCGCGCAGGCCACGGCCAACCAGCTGAAGGCGCGGATCGCCAAGATCCGCGAGTGGGCGAAGTAGCCGCGGCGGGCAGGCGGGCAGGCGGGCCGGGCAGGCGGGTTCGGGAACGGGCTCGGAAACGGGCTTGGAGTCAGCCGCGGAATCAGGCGCGGGAACGGCACGGCGCGCGGCCGCGGGCCGGCCGCTCCGTTCCCGCGTGTCCGGACTCCGGAGCGCGGCCGGACCCGCGCGCCGGCGGGCCCGGAGAAATGCGGGCATTTGTCCCGGTTCCGTCGCGCTGTTGAAGTCGATCACGCCCGAATTTTGGACAACCACTTCCGTCGCGACATTTCCTTCACTACCTTTCCCCCACGCTCTTCCACCGGGCAACCCCCACAGGACGGGCGCCGCAGGACCGCACGCACGTCAAGGACGACACCGCGAGCGGTCCGAGCGCGGCCACCCCACCTGCGCGCGACACCGAACCCGGTCCGGCGCCGCCTGCCCCGCGAGCGCCGCGGAAAGGATGCCCGTCGTGACTGCCGAGACCTCCCAGACCCTGGACCGTGGCGTCCGGGTCCTCAAACTCCTCGCCGACTCCGAGCGCGGGCTCACCGTCACCGAGCTGGCCGCCCGACTGGCCGTCAACCGCACCGTCGTCTACCGGCTGCTGGCCACCCTGGAACAGCACGGCCTGGTCCGCCGGGACATCGGCGGCCGCGCCCGGGTCGGCCTGGGCGTCCTGCGCCTGGCCCACCGGGTGCACCCGCTGCTGCGCGAGGCCGCGCTGCCGGCCCTGCGCAGCCTGGCCGAGGACCTCGGCGCCACCGCCCACCTCACCCTGGTGGACGGCAACGAGGCGCTGGCCGTCGCCGTGGTCGAGCCGAGCTGGACCGACTTCCACGTCGCCTACCGCACCGGGCTGCGCCACCCGCTCGGCGAGAGCGCGGCCGGCCGGGCCATCCTGGAGGCGCGCACCTTCCCCAGCCAGCGCCGGCCGGAGCAGGGGTTCGTCATCACCCGTGCGGAGGAGCAGTCCGGGGCCTGCGGCGCGGCCGCCGCGCTGATCGGACTGAGCGGCATCGAGGGCAGCGTCGGCGTGGTGATGCTGAACGGGCTGGTCCCCGAGCGGGTCGGCCCCCGGGTGGTGGAGGCGGCGACCGAGGTGGCCGACGCGCTGCGGTAGGCCGGCACGGGCCCCGGTGTGTTTGGATTCCCCTTGTGTCCGACACCAAGCTGCCCAAGGCCCTCACCTCCCCGCGGACCCGCGTGCTCACGCTCTGCGGGGTGCTGGTCGCCGCGCTGTTCGGCGTGGCCGCCTTCGTCCCGCTGCCGTACACGCTGACCTGGCCGGGCCTGACCGCGGACACCCTCGGCACGTACAAGGACAAGCCGGTCCTCACCGTGACCGGGGCGCCGCTGCGCACCACCGAGGGCGAGCTGCGGATGGTCACCATCTCGGCCACCAACCCGGGGGAGAAGACCACCTTCTGGCGCGCGCTCCAGGCCTGGTTCGACCAGGACGAGGCGGTGCGCCCGACCGACACGGTCTACCCGCCGGGCAACCCGGCCAAGGCCGAGGAGCAGACCGCCCAGCAGATGGCCGAGTCGCAGAACAGCGCCACCGCCGCCGCGCTCGGCTACCTCCACCTCTCGCCGGACCAGGTCAAGGTGAAGGTCGACCTGGGTGACGTCGGCGGCCCGAGCGCCGGGCAGATGCTGGCGCTGGGCATCATCGACAAGCTCGCCGGCGACGGCAAGGGCGGCGACCTCACCGGCGGGCTCACGATCGCGGGCACCGGCACCATCGACGACCAGGGCGTCGTCGGCGCGGTCGGCGGCGTCCCGCTCAAGACCCAGGCGGCCGCCCGGGACGGCGCGACGGTGTTCCTGCTGCCCAAGGACGAGTGCACGGACGCCAAGGTCAACACGCCCAAGACGCTGCGCCTGGTACCGGTCGGTACGCTCGGCGAGGCGGTCTCGGCGCTGGAGGCGCTGAAGAGCGGCGGCGGCGTCCCCAGCTGCTGACGGGGGCGGAGGCCTCTGCCGTCGCGCGGGCCCTACTCGGCGGCGGCCTGGTCCACCAGCGGCAGGATGCGGTACGGCACCGGGTTCTCCAGCGCGATCGCGGTCGCCGAGCGGACGATCCCGTCGAAGCCCACCACCCGGTCGATCACCCGTTGCAGATCGGCGTTGGAGCGGGCCACGATCCGCACCATCATGTCCCCGGCCCCGGTGATGGTGTGCAGTTCCAGCACCTCCGGCACGTTCGCCAGGTGCGTCCGGACGTCGGCGCCCTGGCCCTGGGAGATCTCCAGGGTGGCGAAGGCCGTCACCGGGTAGCCGAGCGCCGCCGGGTCGACCTCCGGGCCGAAGCCGCCGATCACCCCCTTGGCCTGCAACCGGTCCAGCCGGGCCTGCACGGTGCCCCGGGCGACCTGGAGCCGGCGCGAGCACTCCAGCACCCCGATCCGGGGCTCCTCGGCGAGCAGCCGGATCAGCCGGCCGTCCAGCGCGTCGATCGAGTCGTTCCCGCCGCCCGTCCCGGGGGCGGCCGAAGCGCCCGGCGGGGCGGGGGAGTTGGGCGAGCCGGGGGAGCTCGGGGACTGGGCGGGGGGCATCGCGGCTCCGTCCTCCGGTGGGCATTCTGTACAGCGGCGCCGCCGATTCTCCCGCCCCGACGCACAGCTTGACCAGGAGGAAACGGAACAGTTGCGCGCCGGTCGGCTCGGCGCCACCCTCCAGCCACAACGCCGTGCGCCGGGCCCCACACCGGCGCACGGTCGCACCCGCCGTGGTCCGCACGCCTACCGGGAGGGCCGTCATGACCGACACCGCCGCCGAACCCGTCCTGCTCGCCGCAGGACCCGGACAGTCCGGCCCCCTCCCGATGGGCCGCGCCGACGCGGTGGTCTTCGCGGTCGGCGACGCCGAGCGGGCCGCCCGCCGCTACACCGCCGCGCTCGGACTGCGCTGTACCGCGTACGCCGGGCCGGAGACCGGGGAGCCGGAGACGGTCTCGTACGTGCTGGACGCGCCCGGGACCAGGATCGTGCTCACCTCGCTGGTCCAGGTGATCGGCCCGCGCGGCCGGGAGCTGGCCGCGCACCTGGCCCGGCACGGGGACGGGGTGCTGGACCTCGCGGTGAGCGTGCCGGACGTCTTCTACGCCTACGACTACGCGGTGGACCGGGGCGCCCTGTCGCTGGCCGAGCCGTACGAGGCGCGGGACCGCTTCGGCACGGCGGTGCTCGCGACGATCGGGGTGCCGGGCGGGACCAGGCACACCCTGGTCGACCGGTCCGGCTACGCCGGGCCGTACCTGCCGGGGTACCTGCCGTTCGAGACCTGGTGAGGGGGGCTCAGCGGATGGCCGTCTCGACCACCGGCGGGTGGCCGTTCCAGTAGACGAAGACCGAGTTGGCCTGCTCGCCCTTGGTGAAGTCCACCCGCATCCACTGGTCGCCGTTCCACACCTGCATCTGCCAGCCGGGGTCGGGAGTGGCGGAGACCAGCGAGGCCTTGTCGGGGCGGATGTCCAGGGCGACCTTGCCGCCCGGCACCGGGTAGCTCTTCACAGAGGACACCGCCGTGGCGGTGGCGGGAGCGGGGCGGCGGGTGGCCGGCGAAGAGGCGGCGGCGAGGGTGGTGGCGGGGGCCGGCCCGCGCGTCGTCGTGGCGGCGGTCGGGGAGGCCGGTGGTGGGGTCGGGGTCCCGGTCTGGGTGGCCGACCGCGCCTGGTCGGGGGTGACGGTCGCGGTGTGCGGCGTGCCGTCGGCCCTCGGCGAGGGCAGCGGCAGGGCCGTGGGCTGCTCGAACGCGGCACCGGTCAGCACCGCGTGCACGCCGAGCCAGGACAGCGCCACCGCCGCCCCGGTGGCCGCCGCCCAGGCGCCGAGCTGTACCAGTCCGTTCCGCATCGTCCGCTCATCCTGCCGTATTCCGGGCCTGCGCAGCCGGGCAGCCCCGTTATTAGTCAGGGGAGTTGCACAATGTCCGGAGGCCACCCCGAGGTACAGACCACTGCCCGTCGATGGCGTACCGTGCAGGGCCATGGCAACAGTGCTCGTGGTCGAGGACGACCCTTTCGTACGCTCCGCCCTCATCCGGCACCTGACCGACACCGGTCATGCGGTCCGCAGCGTGGGCACGGCACTTGAGGCGCTGCGGGAGGTTGCCCAGGTCGGCTGTGACCTGGTGATCCTCGACCTGGGACTGCCGGACCTGGACGGCAGCGAGGCACTCAAGATGATCCGGGGCCTGACCAATGTGCCGGTGATCATCTCGACCGCCCGCGACGACGAGGCCGAGATCGTCCGGCTGCTCAACGACGGCGCCGACGACTATCTGGTGAAACCTTTCTCCGGGGAACACCTCAGCGCCCGGATGGCCGCCGTGCTGCGCCGGCTCGGCGGCGGCGCCGCCCCCGTCGCCCAGGTGCTGCGGGTCGGCGGCCTCGCCATCGACCTCCAGCGCCGCGAGGCCTCGCTGGACGGGCGGCTGCTCGACCTGACCCGCCGTGAGTTCGACCTGCTGGCCTTCCTGGCCGGACGCCCCGGCGTGGTGGTGCCGCGCAAGGAGATCCTGGCCGAGGTCTGGCAGCAGACCTACGGCGGCGACCAGACCATCGACGTCCACCTGTCCTGGCTGCGCCGCAAGCTCGGTGAGACCGCCTCCAGCCCCCGCTACCTGCACACCGTCCGGGGAGTCGGGGTCCGGCTGGAGGCCGCCGGGGGACTGGCGGAGCACCGGACATGAGGAGGTTCGGGCGCTCGCTGCGCTGGGCCCTGATCAAGGCCGCCGTCGCCGGGACCACCATGGTCGCGCTGGCCTTCCTCATCCCGCTCGGCCTGATGGTCCAGCAGACCGCCCGGGACCACGCCTTCACCGCCGCCGAGCGGCAGGCCGCCGCGCTCGGCCCGGCCCTCGCCATCACCACCGACCAGATCGCCATCGACCGAGCCCTGGCCAGCACCGACGCCGGCGGGCAGGGCAGGATGGCGGTCCACCTGCCCGCCCCGGCCGCCCCGGACGCGCTCCCCGGCCCCGGCGGCCCCGGCGGGCCCACCATCGGCGAGGCCCGGGCCGCCGCCGGCGACGTGTCCACCGCCGGAGGCCAGGGCCGCTCCTTCACCGTCGAGGTGCCCGGCGGCTACGCGCTGCTCCAGCCGGTCGCGGTGGACACCGGACGCACCGCCGTGGTCGAGGTGTTCGTCGCCGACGGCGACCTCACCCGGGGCGTCTCCACCGCCTGGCTGGTGCTCTCGGGCGTCGCGCTCGGCCTGGTCGCCATCTCGGTCCTGGTCGCCGACCGGATGGGCGGCCGGATCGTGGCCTCCGCCCGGCGGCTCGCCGGCGCCGCCCGCTCGCTCGGCGCCGGCAACCTCGCCGTACGGGTCCCGGTGGACGGCAAGCAGGCCGCCGGCAGCCCCGAGGAACTGCGCGAGGCCGCCCACGCGTTCAACACCATGGCCGACCGGGTGGTCCAACTCCTCGCCGCCGAACGGGAACTGGCCGCCGACCTGTCCCACCGGCTGCGCACCCCGCTGACCGTGCTGCGGCTCAACGCCGCCTCGCTCGGCGAGGGCGACGCCGCCGACGCCACCCGGCACGCGGTCTCCCAACTGGAGCGCGAGGTCGACCAGATCATCCGCTCGGCCCGCCGCGACCCCGAGGACGCGCCCGCCGTCGCGGTCGGCTGCGACGTCGCCGAGGTGGTCCGCGAACGGGTCGGCTTCTGGTCCGCGCTGGCCGAGGACGAGGGCCGCTGCTGGCAACTGGCCGGTGCCGACCGGGTGACGCCCGTCCCGGTCCAGCGCGCCGACCTGGCCGCCACCGTCGACGCGCTGCTCGGCAACGTCTTCCGGCACACCGCCGTCGGCACCGCCTTCTCGGTGGACGTGCTCGCCACCGAGACCTCGGTGATCGTCCTGGTCGGCGACGCCGGCCCCGGCTTCAGCGACCCGGCCGCCGCCCTCAAGCGCGGCGAGGGCCACGGCGGCGAGGGCTCCACCGGCCTCGGTCTCGACATCGTCCGCAAACTCGCCGAGTCCACCGGCGGCGACCTGGGGCTCGGCCGCTCCGCCGTGCTCGGCGGCGCCGAGGTCCGGCTGCGGCTGCGGACCCGCCCGGACGGCACCCCCGCGCGGGCGGGGCGGCGGCGCGGCCGGGGCGCGCTGTTCCAGAAGTGACCGCTTCCTCGGCTGTTGCCTCGGCCGCTTCCTCGATCGCTCCCTCAGCCACTTCCTCGACCGTTTCCTCGATCGCTCCCTCGACCTCGGCCGAGGCCCGGGGAACCGTGGTGGCCGGTCTTCGTGCGCGCCTGACGCCCTGCCGGCTTCGGGATCTTCCTTAAGCGCGGCCTAAGGGAGTTCTTCCCCTCGCTCAGCCCGCCGGTTCGGCCCCCCGGCCGCCGCTAGCGTCGGTCGCGCCGGTCACCCGACCGAGCCGGGCCGGCCGCCCGGACGTCCGCACGCACCCGCGCCCGGACCGCGGCCGACCGACGGCACCCCGGAGGTAACGCGCCATGACCACCCAGCCCAACCGCCGCCCAGGCCGCCGCAGGCGCAGCCGCAAGGGCGCGATCGTCGGGGCCTCGGCGGTCGCCGCCGCCCTGGTCGCGGGCGGTGTCGTCGTCCTCGCCTCCTCGGCCAGCGCCGCCTCGCTCGGCGCCGTCTACAGCCGGACCAGCAGCTGGGACTCCGGCTACACCGGCCAGTACCTGGTCACCAACCCGGACAGCGGCCCGATCGAGGACTGGACGCTCAGCTTCGACCTCCCGGCCGGGGCGAAGATCGACTCGCTCTGGAACGCCACCTTCACCGCCGCCGGCCAGCACGTCACCGTCAAGCCGGAGGCGTGGAGCAAGCGGCTGGAGCCGGGCAAGAGCGTGGTGGTCGGCTTCGTCGCCCAGGGCGCCGGCGCCGCGCAGGCCGAACCCGGAAACTGCCTGATCGACAACACCTCCTGCAAGGCCGGTGACGGCACCGCACCCACCCCCTCGGGCCGCCCCACCACCACCGCGCCGACCAGTCCGGTGTCGACCGGTCCCGTGCCGACCACTCCGGTGTCGACCGCTCCCAAGCCGACCGGGACCGGCACCCCCACCGAGGCCCCCTCCCCCACGGGGACCGCGAGTGCCACTCCCTCGGCGAAGCCGACCACCCCGGCGCCGACCCCCACCCCGACCGCCACCCCCACGGCGACCGGTGTGCCCGTACCCCCGGCCGGCGCCGGGGCCGGCTTCGCCCCGTACGTCGACACCTCGCTCTACCCGCCGTACGACCTGGTCGCCACCGCCAAGGCCACCGGGGTCAAGAACTACACCCTCGCCTTCGTGGTGTCCGGCGGTGGCTGCCAGCCCAAGTGGGGCGGCGTCAGCGACCTGTCCGCCGACGCGGTGGCCGCCCAGATCGGCGCCCTGCGGGCGATCGGCGGCGACGTCCGGGTCTCCTTCGGCGGCGCCAACGGCAGCGAGCTGGCCCTCGCCTGCGGCTCCACCGCAGACCTGGCCGCCGTCTACCAGAAGGCCGTCGACGCCTACGGCCTGACCAGGCTCGACTTCGACGTCGAGGGCGGCGCGATCGCCAACACCGCCGCCAACACCCGCCGCGCCCAGGCCATCGCCCAGCTGCAGAAGAACGCCGCCGCCAAGGGCAAGGCGCTCGACGTCTCCTTCACACTGCCCGCGCTGCCCTCCGGCCTGACCCAGGAGGGCGTCAACCTGGTCGCCGACGCCAAGAACAACGGCGTCGCGATCGGTGCGGTCAACATCATGGCCATGGACTTCGGCGACGGCGTCGCCCCGAACCCGCAGGGCCAGATGGGCAAGTACGCGATCGCCGCGGCCACCGCCACCCAGGCCCAGGTCAAGAGCGTGCTCGGACTGGACGACGCGGCCGCCTGGCGCAGGGTCGCCGTCACCCCGATGATCGGCGTCAACGACGTCGCCAGCGAGGTCTTCACCGTCGCCGACGCCAAGCAGCTCGCCGACTTCGCGACGTCCAGGCACCTCGCGTGGCTGGCCGTGTGGTCCGGCACCCGAGACAAGGCCTGCGACGGCGGGGCCAAGGCCTACGCCGATGCCAGCTGCAGCAGCGTCGTCCAGCAGCCGCTGGACTTCACCCGGGCCCTCGGCGCCTACACGGGCTGAGGCACGGGGCCGCTGAGGCACGGGGCCGCTGAGCCCCTGAGGCACTGAGGCCCTGAGCCCCTGGGGCCGCTGAGGCCGCTGAGGCCGCTGAGGCACTGAGCCTCCCCCCGGTGGCCTCGGCCGTCCGTGCTCCGCCCGCAACGGAGTACGGCCGGTCGGGGCCCATTCGTCACCCTGCGTGACTGCCTGTGCCCAGGCCCGGTCGGCCCGCATCCGGTATCGTCGGCGATTGGTCGAGCGGTGGACGGAGTGGACTGGTGACAGCGGTGCAAGACGAGCGCAGCCCGGTGCGGACCGCACCCGACCCCGCGCCCGCCCCCCTGTCGGACCGGCTGCGGACCGTGCTCGGCGCCCCCGTCCGCGCGCTGCGCGAGGCCCCCCGTCGACCGCTGCTGGCCGCCTCGGCCCTGGCGCTCCTCTCCCTGGTCGTGTATGCGGTGGTCCGCCACTTCGTCAACACCTCGATGGTCGACATGATCGTCTACCGGGCCGAGGGTGCCGCCGTGGCCAACGGCACCGACCTGTACGCACTGCGCGTCACCGAGTGGAACCTGCCCGCGACCTACCCTCCGTTCGCGGCCATGCTGTTCGTGCCCACCACCTGGTTCCCGGTCCCGTTCCTCCGGGTGGCGATCACTCTCGGCAACCTCGGGCTGCTCGCCCTGCTGACCCACCTGTCCTTCAAGCTGGTCGGCTGGCCGCGCCGCGAACTGCGGCCGATCGGCGTCATCCTGGTGACCGGCCTCGGCGTCTGGCTCGAACCCGTCTTCACCACGCTCCGGTACGGCCAGATCAACCTCGCGCTCGCCTGCCTGATCCTCTGGGACCTCACCCGTTCGGACGCCCGCCGCAGCAAGGGCATGGCGATCGGCATCGCCGCCGGCCTCAAGCTCACCCCTGGCCTGTTCGCCGTCTACCTGCTGATCACCGGCCGGGTCCGGGCCGCCTTCGTGGCCGGCCTCACCTTCCTCGGCACCTTCCTGATCGGCGCCGTCGTCCTGCCCGACGCCACCTGGGGCTTCTGGACCAAGTACCTCTACGACTCCTCCCGGGTCGGCAAGACCGAGATCGTCGACAACCAGTCGCTGCGCGGCGCCCTCGCCCGGCTGCTGCACACCGCCGACCCCGGCACCCTCGCCACCCTCGCGGCCGGCCTGGTCGCGGTGGCCGGCCTCGCCGTCGCCGCCTGGGCCCACCGCAGCGCCCGCTGGCTGCCCCGGGCCGAGGCCTGGGGCGTCTGCTGCGCCGCCGTCACCGCCGTGCTGATCTCGCCGATCAGCTGGACCCACCACTGGGTCTGGTGCGTGCCGGTGCTCGTCCTGCTCGCCACCGAGGCCTCCGTCGAGCACGCCCGTCCGGTCGGCGTCCGCCGGTTGCGCTGGCGGGCCGCCTTCTGGGCGACACTGCTCGCGTTCCTCTCCTTCGCGATGTGGGCCGCCAAGCCGCTCGGGCCGGCCGTCCTCCACATGGCGCCGCTGCGCCAGCTGCCGACCTCGGTCTACCCGTGGGTCGGGCTCTGCTTCCTGCTCGCCGCCGCCATCCGGATAAGGGCCAGGCGACGCTCCGCCGGGGCACCGCTGGTCCGGCTGCCCGGACAGCGCGACGGCGGTGGCCCGGACGCCACCCGCGGCCGTCAGCAGGCCCCCGCGGCCCGCTGAGCCGGCGGGGGCGCGGCTCCCGTCGCGTCGCGCGGTCCCGGCCGGGTGCGTGCTGTGGCCGGCCGGTGCGTTCGCGGTCGTGCGCGTGCTGGTGGTCGTGCGCGTGCTCACGCAAGCAGGTCCGCGAGCGAGCCGTCCATGTCCAGCGCGGCCATCTCGCTGCCCGGCGGGACCAGCCGGTGGGCCCGCTCCAGCCAGGCCGCGACGACCGGCAGCGGTGCCTCCAGCAGGGCGTCGCCGGCCGGGGAGCTCAGCGCCAGGCAGAGCACGCTGCGCCGGCCCGAGCGGGTCGGCCAGATCCGTACGTCGCCCTGGCCGCACGGCCGGAAGGTGCCCTCGACCAGCAGCTCGCGGGCGAACACCCAGGTCACCGGGGAGCCGGTGTCCAGGTGGAAGGTGATGTGCACCGCGTACGGGTCGTGGCTGCCGTAGGACAGCCGGGCCGGGACGGGGACGCTGTGCTCGGGGGAGAGCACCAGGTTCAGCTCCAGTTCGTGCTCGACCACGCTGGTGGGGCGCTCCATGATCGTTTTCCTCTCGGCCTTGGGTTCCTGCCCGGTTCCGGGCCCGGTGACCTTTGAGAGGGCGGTCCACGCCGGCTCTTACACACGTTTCCGGGATTTCTTCGGGAAGTTCGACGAGGGGTGTGGTGAGGCGACGGGTGGTGAGGCGCGGGGTGGTGAGGCGACGGGTGGTGAGACGCGGGGTGGTGACCGGTGGGGACCGCGGCGCGCGGACGCCCGCCGCGCGCCGGGACGGTTCGGCCGCCCTTACCCCGGAGGGCCCTCCGCTGTCCGGTGATTGACCAACTTTCCGTCGGCACCTCGACGAGGCACTACCCTTTGTTACTGTCCGGCGACTGTCCGCCTACCAGCGGTGCCCCCCACCCACGCGCGCCGGACGGCTCGCGGGTGCGCCGGGCGGGCGTGCCGTGTCGGCCCCGCCAGGACCCGCCAGGAGAGAAGACCCCATGACGGACCGCCCCTTCGCCGGCGCCGGCGACTCGGCCGTCGGACCCGAGCCGGGTTACTACCCCGACCCCTCCATCCCCGGCTTCGTCCGGTACTGGGGCGGCTCGGCCTGGGTGCCGGGCACCAGCCGGCTCGCACCCGCCGAGGGCGAGGTGCTGGATCCGCCCCGGTTCGCGTCCCGGCGGCCCGCCGCCGGCGCGGCGGGGACGGCGCGGGCGGTGCCGCCACCGGCGGTGCCGGAGGCGGCCGTTCCGGAGGCGGCGTCCCCGGAGCCGTCCTGGGGCGGGACCGCGCACGGCGGGGGTGGGGGCGGGGACACCGGGCCGGTGTACTTCGACCAGACCGCGGGCGGGGCGAAGTTCGTCCTCGGGTCGCGGGTGGCGGAGGTGATCGGCGGGCCGGTGTTCCGGACGGTCGGGGAGCCGGAGGCGTCCGAGAACCCTGAGGTGTCCGGGATGGCTGGGGTGCCCGGGGTGGCTGGGGCGTCCGGGCCGGAGATGGCGGAAGTCGAGGTGCCGGTCTTCGGCGAGGCGGTCCTGGGCGAAGCGGTCCTGGGCGAGCCGGTGGTCGAGGTTTCGGCGGTCGGGGGTGCGGCAGGCCAGGGCGAGGTGGAGGAGCTCGGCTGGCAGGTCGTTCCGCAGGCGCAGCGGGGGCTGATGGAGACGGGTGGCGAGCCGCACCGGGTCTCCTGGGGGGTGCTTTCGGGGGCGCCCGACGGGGAGGAGGGGCGCGTGAGGGAGGTCCGCGCTTCGGTTGCTGTTCCGGCCGGGGCTTCGGCCGGAAGGCCGGCCGCCGCTTCGGTCGGGGTGGAGGTGGCCGCCGCCTCCGGAGCGCCCGCGACCGTCCCGGCGGCGGTGGCGGTGCGGGAGGCGCCGTCGCCCGTTGCGTCGCCCGTCGCGGCGTCCGTTCCGGCGGCTGCGCGCGGGGCCGGGCGTGCCGTCGAGTCCGAGTCCGAGTCCGCGTCCGAGCCCGAGCCCGCCGTACCGGCCCCGGCCCCGGCCGCCGCCGGAGCGGTTCCGGTCCGGGCTCAGGGCCGACCCCCCGCGCCTGCCGCGCCCGCCGGGTCGCTGCCGGTCGTGCGCCCGGCCCGGGAGGCCGTCGCGCGGCGCCGACCCGCCCCGGCCGCGCCTGCCCCCACCGTGCCCGCCTCCGTGACGCCCGCCGGACTCGGACGTCGGCTGGCCGCGCGCGCCGTGGACACCGTCGTACTCCTCGTGGTCGCCGTCGCCGCCGGAATCCCGCTCGGCCGCTCGGCGTCCGAGCACCTCCAGCAGAAGCTCGATCAGGCCAGGATGGCCAGTTCCCTCACCCGGCGCCAGGTCCAGGTCTGGCTGGTGGACGACGTGGTGCTGGGGAAGGTCGCGGTCCTGCTCGGCATCCTGCTCTTCGTCAGCCTGCTCTACGAGGTGCTGCCGACCGCCCGCACCGGCCAGACCTTCGGCAAACGGCTGGCCCGGATCCGGGTGGCGGACGCCGCCGCCCCCGGCGCCCGGACCAGGTTGAGCCTCGGCCGCTCGCTGCTCCGGTGGGCAGTGAGGCAGCTCGGCCTGCTGCTGCTCGTCGGCCTGGTCTGGCCCGTGTTCGACCGCCCGGCCCGGCGCGGCTGGCAGGACCGGGCCGCCCGCACCCGGGTGGTCCGCGACTGAGGCCTCCCGGCGTGGCGGTCGGCTCCCGGCGCGGAGGCATCATCCGGAGCGGAGGCGTCGTCCGGCCCTGGCGGCAAAACGGACAGAATGTCCCAAACGGCGAGAATGTGTGATGTTCTACTCGACGGATGAGCACTCACGACCCCTCAGGCTCCCAGCCGGAGGGGGGCGGCCAGCCCTCCTTCGACAAGCAGTCCCCGCAGCCGGGCGGCGGCACGCCGGAAGACCGGCCGTCGGACCCGAACCCACCGCCCGCCCCGCCGCCCGCCGAAGGCCCGTCCGACGGCACCTCCGGCACCCCGTCCGACGGCCCCGGCGCGTACGGCGGCACCTACGGCGGCCCGACCGCCGGCCAGAGCCCGCCCGGCGGCAGCCCCTACGGCCGGAACCCCTACGACCAGCCCCCGCCCGGCTACGGCCCCACCGGCTACGGAACCCCCGGCGCCGGGCCCGTCCCCGGCATGCCGCCGATCGGCAGCTGGCCCAGGCGCATCCTCGCCCGCCTGATCGACTACCTCCTCGTCCAGGCCGTCGCCGTGATCGTGGTGGCCCCCTTCGCCGACTTCGGCAACCGCTCCGGCGAGGTCGGCGCGTTCTGGCTCGGCTGCGGCATCTACCTCCTCTACGAGGGCCTGATGCTCGGCCGGGACGGCCAGACCCTCGGCAAGAAGGCGATGCACGTCCGCGTCGCCATGCTGATCGACGGCAACAAGCCCACCCAGGGCGCCGCCTGGACCCGCGCGGCCGTCTACATCCTCCCGGCCGTGATCTGCTGCGCCGCCTTCTGGTGGATCATCGACGGGATGTTCGGCGTCTTCGACAAGCCCTACCGGCAGTGCATCCACGACAAGGCCGCGAAGACCGTGGTGGTCACCACCGACTGACCGGCCGAGCGGGCTGCGACGCCCGGCGGCGGACTGGCGTTGCTAGCGCTGCCGGGCGTACTCGTGTCCGGCCGGGGCCGGGGAGGCCGCTCCCGCCCTCGCCGCCGACCGGCCGGACACGGCGAGCGACAACACCGTCACCACGGTGCCGAGCGCCAGGGCGAACCCCTCCAGCACCGCGACCTCCAGGACGCCCGAGGCGCCCGAAACGGCCAGCAGCGCCACAGTGGCGGCGACGACGGTGAACGAGCCGAGGCAGTACTGGGCGGCGGACGGACGAGGCATGGCGGGGGGTCCTTCGCACGTCGGGGGGAACGAGCGGGAATGGCGCCGGTCCCAGAAGTACTGCCCGGCAAGGGAGTTCGGTAAGTCCAGGCTAACCCGCCGGACCGGGAGCACGGGGGGCGCACAGGCTCACCCCGGGGTCGTCCGCCCCTCGGTACGGTGAACCCGACCGCGCCCGCCCCACCCACCCGGGGGAACACCCGTGCCCATCCCCGCCGACTGGCCCACCACCGAAGCCCAGGCACTCGCCGAACAGGAACGCCTGCGCCCCCTCGTCCAGACCCATGACTCCGACGACCCCGACGGTTCCGGCTCAGGTTCCGGTTCCGGCTCCGGCGGTGGCGGGGTCGGGCGGCTCATCGCCGGCGTCGACGTCGCCTACGACGACGAACACGACCTCGTCGCCGCCGCAGCCGTCCTCCTCGACCACGACACCCTCGCCGTCGTCGAACAGTCCACCGCCGTCGGCCGCATCCCCTTCCCCTACACCCCCGGACTGCTCGCCTTCCGCGAACTCCCCGCCGTCCTCGACGCCCTCGCCGCCCTCACCCGCACCCCCGACACCGTCGTCTGCGACGGCTACGGCCTCGCCCACCCCCGCCGCCTCGGCCTCGCCAGCCACCTCGGCGTCCTCACCGGCCTGCGCACCCTCGGCGTCGCCAAAACCCCCTTCACCTTCCACCACCACGACCCCGACACCCCCCGCGGCTCCACCACCCCGCTCACCGACCCCGCCACCGGCGAAGAAGTCGGGCGCGCCCTCCGCACCCGGCCCGGCGTCAAACCCGTCTACGTCTCCATCGGCCACCGCATCAGCCTCGACACCGCCGTCCGCACCACCCTCCAACTCGCCCCCCACTACCGGCTCCCCGAAACCACCCGGCACGCCGACTCCCTCTGCCGCCGCGCCCTCGCCGACGCCCTCCACGCGAGGACGCCTGCGAACTGACCAGGTACCAGGCGGAATTCGGGCCCCGTGTGTTAGACATGAGACACCGGGGCCCAACCCCGGCAGCGACCCACGGACGCACGGGGGAGGCGCCGAAATGGCAACAGGAACCGGTACGACCGGAGGTGCCGGCCGGGGCTACCGCGTCGAGGTCGAACAACTCCGCGCCTTCGCCGCCCAAGTCCGGCTCCTCCTCGCCGAATTCCAGCACCACGCCGACGGCACCGGCACCCACGGGCGCAGCGGCATCGGCAGGACCGCCTTCGGTACCTTCGCCGAAGCCACCGAGATCCACAACCGCTACAACACCATGCGCGACGGCCTGCGCGACGTCCTCAACCAACTCCAACAAGCCGTCGACGAAGCCCAGAAGAACGCCGAACTCACCGCCACCACCTACGAAGAACACGACCAGCACACCGCGAAGAAACTCAAACTCGGCGACGACGGCTGGTCCGTCGCCGACCCCTCCGCCAGCAGCAAGGCCGCCTACGAGCACACCGTCGCCCCACCCGCCCCCTGACCCCCGGCCACCACCGGCCGAGCCCGAACGGAGGCGACCCCCCCATGGCCTACACCGACTTCACCACCTACAGCCACGCCCAACTCCGCACCATGGCCCAGGCCCTCAACCCCGGCGAAGTCATGGCCGCCGGCGACCCCTGGCGCCACGCCGCCGACACCCTCAAGGCCATCCGCACCACCCTCACCCGCGCCAGCACCGAAGCCGCCGTCACCTGGGAAGGCACCACCAGCGACGCCTTCCACACCCGCATGCTCCACCTCGCCGACAGCATCAACAACGCCGCCTCCTACGCCAACGACGCGGCCAACACCCTCCACAACATGTCCGAGGCCATCGCCAAGGCCAAGCGCGACATGCCCGAGGAACCCAGCACCTGGGAAAAGGTCAAGGACACCGTCGGCGACGGCGTCTCCTCCGTCTTCGGCGGCGACGACGAACACATCCCCGTCGCCGACCGCCGAAAAGCCGAAGCCGCCACCGTCATGCAAACCCTCGCCATGCACTACCGCATCGCCACCCCCACCCTGAAGCCGCCACCCCCACCGGGAACCCCGTCGAAAAGTCCTGTTCGCAACGAGGACAGAGATGCGCCAACCAATTCCGAGCCCGATGGTTCGGCCGCAGCGGTGGGCGCCGCGATGGCCAGCGCGATCGTCTCCGGCGACCGTGTGGCTTCGGCGAGGGGGGCTGGTTCGGCGCCGCAGACGCGGAAGTCCGTCGGGAAGCCCACGGCACCACGTTCGAACGTGATCAGGACGGTGGTACCGACCGACTCCGGGATCAGGGGAGGAACCGCGCAAGCGGAGCCCAGGCCGCTGCTATCCGGGCACCATGCTGTTTCCGGTGCCGCGAGTGGGGAAGTTCTGGGATCGGGTGTTGGACCTGGAATCGGAACCGGTATTGATGCCACACCAACGGGAACGGCCCCGAGTGCGGGTGGCGCACCTCCCAACAGTTCGCTCCCCGTGACGTCAGGCGGCGCTCCTGGAGTGCCGAAGGGCCCCCAAGGGCAGGTCGTCGGTGCGGGTGGCTACGAGATCGGTCGTGAGGCCGCTGCCAAGGGCGTGATTGGCCGGGAGAACGAGATGGCCGGTCCAGCACAGCGAACAGGGAGGCCTCCAAGCACAGGTGAAGTGGAGGGCCGCCTCGGAGCGGTCGGTCGAGCGGCTCCGGACGGTAGGTTCGAAAGCAGATTCCCAGGTAGGTCCGGTGGCGTCGTCGGGGGAGGTGGTCGTCCAGGAGACCGTGAGGGTGGTCGACAGGCCTTCACCGAAGGAGGCTCCGGGCTCGGAGCGCGGAACCGGGTCAGGGCTGAGCCCGGGTCGGGAACGACGGGCGCTATGGGCCCGCTGGTGGGTATGGGAGACGGCCGGCGCAGTAGGAGCGACAAGGAGAAGGGCGGCAAACGGCCCGACTACCTTGTCGAAGACGCCGAGACCTGGGAGTCGGACAAGCAGGTCAATCCGAACGTGGTGGAATGAATGATCTCCGCCGATGTGCCGAAAGAACGATCCAGATGTCCCGGAGGACGGAGAGCCTGGGGGCGAATCGCTGACTGGGGTGAACTTGTCGAGTGGCCGACTGGTACGCAGCGCGGGCGTACTGATTGCCGGGGCGGTGCTGTGGGGGGTAGCCGCTTCTCCTGCGGCGGCTGACCAGGTCCGGGACTCGCAGTGGGTGCTGCGCACCTTCGACGTCGAGCGACGGATCTGGCCCCAGAGCCAGGGTGAGGGTGTTGTCGTCGCGGTTGTCGACAGCGGGGTGATGCCGGATCACCAAGACCTGACGGGACAAGTTTTGCCAGGTGCCGACTTCTCCGGGGCGAGGTCCGATGGTAGGACTGACTCGCTCGGCCATGGGACCGGTATCGCAAGTCTTATCGCGGGTCACGGGCATGGAAACCAGGCTGGAGTCGTAGGTCTTGCGCCGAAGTCCAAGATTCTTCCAGTGCGGATCAGGACCAATGGCGAATCTCCGCAACTCGACCAGTCCGACATCGCGCTTGCCGTGCGGTATGCGACCGACCATGGCGCGAAGGTCATCAACATGTCGATCGGCGGATACTCAGGGCTCGATTCACAGGCCCGCGCGGCGATCGACTATGCGATGTCCAAGGACGTCGTCCTCGTCGGAGCCACCGGGAACGGCGAAAGCGATTCCGTTGAGTACCCTGCCGCATTCCCAGGTGTGGTCGCCGTGACCGCGGTCGACGAGCAGGGGAAGCTGTGGAGTAAAGCGACTGCTGGACCCGAAACCACACTGGCAGCCCCAGGAGTGGAGATCTACCACGCGTCGGTGAAGTCCACTTCGAGCTATGGCATCAGCCAGGGGACCTCCGATGGCGTGGCCTACGTCTCCGCCACCGCCGCGTTGATCCGGGCGAAGTATCCGGAGCTTTCGGCGGGGCAGGTGATCAATCGGATGATCAGGACTGCCACGCCGCCGCAGGACGGGTCGGCGGTGCCGGGGAGCAGGTACGGCTTCGGGGTGCTGGCGCCGGCGAAGGCGTTGGAGGCCGATCCGGGGGTGGACGGCGGGTCTCGGGAGAATCCGTTGGTGGGGCGGGCGGAGTCGCGGGGGGCTGCGGGGGACGGGGTGACGGAGCCGCCGGGTGGCGAGGCCGTGGTGCCTGCGGCTGGGGCCGGCGGGGGCGGCTGGTTCGGGGTCGGGGTTGCGGTGGGGGTGGCGTTGTGGGGGGTGCTGGTCGGCGGGGTGGTGGCGGTCGTGGTGTGGGTGGTGCGGGTGCGGCGGCGCAGGGGTGCGGGTGGCTGAGGGCTGCGGGCGGGGTGGCAGCATTTTGGTGGCGGTTGGCGTCCTTGCCGCTGGTGGGGCGGGTGGTGGGGTGGCCATGCTGGGGTCATGAGTGCTTCTGAGCGTGGCGTGGATCCGGTGGGTGTGGTCGTGCCGGACGGCAAGGACTGGACGTGGGTGTTGGAACGCCCGTGTCCGGATTGTGGGCTGGACGTTCCGGCGGTGGTGCGGGAGGACGTCGCGGGGATGGTCCGGGCCAATGCGGAGGCCTGGGTGGCGTTGTTGGCCGGGGCCGAGGAGGGTTTGCGTCGGCGGCCGCGGCCGGGGGTGTGGTCGGGGCTGGAGTACGCGTGCCATGTCCGGGACGTGTTCCGGCTGTTCCGGGTCCGGTTGGACCTGATGCTGGCCGAGGACGACCCGCTGTTCCCGAACTGGGACCAGGACGAGACGGCGGTCGCCGAGCGGTACGGGGAGCAGGTGCCGGCGGTGGTGGCCGGGGAGCTGGCGGCGGCCGCGGAGGCGCTGGCGGCGGCGTTCGGGCGGGTGGCGGGCGAGCAGTGGGGGCGGACCGGGGGCCGTAGTGACGGGGCACGGTTCACGGTGGAGTCGTTCGCCCGTTATCTGATCCACGACCCGGTGCATCACTTGTTCGACGTGACGGGTGAGCGGGTCTGAGGGGGCTCACCAGCCGGAGGCCTCCCACAGCATGGTGCGCCGGAGCCGGCCGGCGACGCTGGCGGTGTCGGTGCCGATGACGTCGGCGATCTCGGGGGCGGCGAGGCCGACGACGTAGTGCAGGATCGCCAGGTCGTCGTCGGCGGGGTGGCGGTCCGGTGCGGCGGGCACGTGCCGGGTGTGGTCGGCGACGGTGCTGCGCAGGATCTGCCAGGCGTTCGCGGTGGGGTTGGAGCTGCCCAGCAATTCGCGCCATTGGACGGCGATTTCGGCGAACGCCTGTTGGACGGCGGTGGCCGCGCTGCTGTGCTCGGTCAGCCACACCCGGGCGTAGCTGAGGTACCGGGGGCGGTGGAGTTCGCAGAAGGCGGCGAACTCCAGTGGTACGTCCTCCGGTTCACCGGGCCTCGGGGGCGGCTCGGCGGAACTCGCGTGACGGTTGGTCATCTCGGCTTCTCGGAAAGGGAGATGGGTGGCTGACGGTCGATCATCTGCGCTCACTCTACGATATGCCCTCGGTGCG
Source organism: Kitasatospora sp. NPDC088264 (assembly GCF_040685715.1). Classification (NCBI taxonomy): domain Bacteria; kingdom Bacillati; phylum Actinomycetota; class Actinomycetes; order Kitasatosporales; family Streptomycetaceae; genus Kitasatospora; species Kitasatospora sp. NPDC088264. Next base: position 8,191 of record NZ_JBFBIR010000056.1, on the reverse strand, counting down.
CTGGGTTACCAATCGGATTGAATGCCCGGAACCCGCCGCCGCTCGGCCGGTTCCGGTGTCGACCGGTGGGGCGTGGTGGTGCGGCGGTGGTGGGGCGGCCGGGCGGGGGATCGGTGGGGGAGGGTGGCGCAGTGGTGCGGGGGGTGTAGTTGCGAGCGCGTCGCGGCTGGTCAGGGGGTGCAGAAGGGCCGTGGTTGCAGGACGGTTGATGTGCCACCGTAGGGCTTATGGAGGCTGGCGTCCACGCCCACGGCGCGAAGCTGCGGCCGCACAACCGTCCGCGCAACCACACCTTCGGTCGCGCCCGTTCCGGCGTGGCGTGACGGGCCGGGTGGACTCCGACGTGCATGTCTCCACCGGGGGCGCGCAGCCCGGGTGCGGGCGGTGGGTACGGACGGTGGATGCGCGCGGTGGATGCGAGGTGGCCGCGCTGCGCGCCGAGGCGGGCGTGGCGGCAGGGGTGGTGGGTGGGCGGTGCGCTCGCCGCGGCGGCGGCGCACCGGGTGGCCGAGGGGGCGGAGCAGGCGCTGATCCGGACGGTCCCGCGCCTGCTGGCCGCCACCGTGCACGTCGGCCACGCCTCGGCGGCCTGGGGCCGTCCGGCCCGGGGGTCGAGGCGCGGGTGGGGTGGTCTGCCGTCAGGACTGCGGTCGGGCCTCCGTCGGGGAGAGGCGGTCGTCGACGGCGCTGCTCCGTTCGACCTGGGCGGGGAAGGACTCGATGGCCAGCCGCCGGGCGAGTTGGGCGGCGGTGGCGGCTGCGACCGCAGTCGCCGCAGCGGCCTCGGTGGCAGCCTCCTCGCGTTCGCGCCGGTGCGCGGCGCCGCTGGGGTGCCCGGCGGTGGCAGGGTGTGCGGTGCCGGTGGGGTGTCCGGTGGCGGGGTGTCCGCCGGCGGTTCGTCGGCGGCGGCCGAGCGCGGTGCGGGCGGCGTGTTCCTCGGCCGCCTGTCTCGCGGCCAGGTAGGCCTGGACGGCGGCCATGCCGTAGACCGGCTGGATGAGCTGGTGGCCTTTGAAGAAGGGTCTGGCCGGGGCGAACCCGGCGGCGACCACGAGGTCGCGGATCTCGGCTATCTCGGCCTCGCTGCGGGCGGTGAAGCGGACCTCCCAGCCCTTCTTGTACGTATGGCCCTGTTCGCCGCTGCGGCGGGCCGGGTCCGGGCGGCGGACGTATCCGGGCAGACGGCCAAGGCGGAGCTGGGCCGCGCGGAGGCCGGCGGTCTCGTCACGTGACATGACGCAAGCCTAGGCAATTCCCGGGGCGGGTTTGACGCCTGAAGGGTCTCCCGGCGTATGCCTTTGGTCACTCTGGGTCAGGCGGCCTGGTGGGCGATCGGGTTCGATCAGATATGACAACCTGACGACCGTCAATTACTCCGATTGAGTGAGGGTATGGGGACTTTAGTGCGAGCTGATCCCGGTTTCGCGACGGTTGGGTAACAGTGCGTCAGGTGGCCGGTGGCGGGTCGGAGCGGTTGGGGATGGTGTCCGCATGAGCTACCGGATTCCCACGCCGCCGCCGTCCCTGGAGGAGCTGGCGAAGCGTCAACAGAACGTCGTCACCGCGAGCCAGTTGCGCGCCCGGGGCGTGCCGGCCCGGGTCATCACCGAGCACTGCCGTCGCGGCGGGCCCTGGCGGCGGCTGCTGCCCCGGGTGTACCTGCTGCAGTCCGACGAGCCGACCCCGGAGCAGCGGATGTGGGCCGCCCTGCTGTACGCGGCGCAGAACGGTCGCGAGGAGGGCCGCCGCGAGGGCGCGGTGATCACCGGTGCGGCCGCGCTCGCGCTGTACGGATTCGCCGCGGTGCCCCGGCTGCCGGCGGTGACCGGGGTGGACGTCCTGGTGCCCCGCCAGCGTCGGCTGAAGGACGCCGGGGAGGTGCGGATCCGGCGCACCGAAAGGGAGTTGGTGGCCCGCTCGGTGCACGGCCTGGCCTGCGCGCCGGTCGCCCGGGCGGTCGCGGACGCGCTGTGCGAGTGGACCGCGGAGGAGGGTGGCACCCCGGCGCCGGTGCGGGCGCTGCTGCGCGAGGCCGTCTCGCGGCCCGACGGCCCGTGCACCGTACGGGAGTTGGCGTCCGAGCTGACCGATTCCGGGCTGACCGGCGAGCCCCGGGTGCGCGCGGCCCTGGACGAACTGCTGGCCGGTGAGCGGGACTTCGTCCTGGAGCGGGTCGGCGAACTGGTGGACGAGTGCCTGCTGCCCGTCCCGCTGGTCGGCCCCGAGCTGCGGATGCGCGGCGGCACGTACATCGCCGTCCCGGACCTCTACTGGCCGGAGCAGGGCGTCGCCGTGGAGGTGGACTCGGACCTGCGCTGCGTCAGCGAGGGCGAGGCCGCCTGGGTGCGCGGCGGCCAGCACCGGATGGAGTACCTGGGGATCCGGGTGGTGTACGTCTCCGGCGCCCGGCTCGCGGCCGACCGGGACGCGGTCGGCGCCGAACTGCGCGAGGCCCACCGGGTGGGCGGTTCGGACGTGGTGGAGTTGATGGTCGGTTAGCTCCGGGCCGGATCCGTCCGCCCCCGGATCCGGGGCCGCGCCCGAGCCGCGCCCGGGGCCGCTCCCGAACCGGAGCCGGTGCTACGCCCGAACCACCGGGGCGCCGACCAACTCGACCCCGGCGGCCCGCAGTTCGGCGAGCGCGGCGGTGGTGGTCGCCGGCGCGACCCCGGCGGTGAGGTCGAGCAGGACGCGGGTGGTGAAGCCGGCCCGGGCGGCGTCCAGGGCGGTGGCCCGGACGCAGTGGTCGGTGGCGATGCCGACCACGTCGATCTCGTCGACCTGCCGTTCGCTCAGCCACTCCACCAGACCGCGGTTGTTCTCGTCCAGCCCCTCGAAACCGCTGTACGCCGCCGAGTAGGCGCCCTTGTCGAAGACCGCCTCGACCGCACCGGAGATGACGGACGGGGCGAAGTTGGGGTGGAAGCCCACGCCTTCGGTGCCGGCCACGCAGTGCACCGGCCAGCTGGTGACGTAGTCGGGCTCGGTGGAGAAGTGGTCGCCCGGGTCGATGTGGTGGTCGCGGGTGGCGAGGATGTGCTGGTAGCCGGGGGAGGACTCGGCGATCAGGTCGGTGATGGCGGCGGCCACCTCGGCGCCGCCGGCGACGGCCAGACTGCCGCCCTCGCAGAAGTCGTTCTGCACGTCGACGACGATCAGTGCCCGGTGCATGGCTCGCATCCTCGGATGTGGGGGGCGGCCGTGGTGGCGCCCTGGTGGGGGGAGCCCTCGGGAGTACTCGGCCCGCGGCGGGGCTCGGGGGTTCTCGGGGAGCTCCGGGGGAACTCTACGGCTGACTCTAGGGAGTGGCGTGCGGGGGCGGAAGGCCTGGGGCGGACCCCGGGCCGGCGCCCGGCGCGAACCGGCGAACCGCGGTGAACCGGTGAACCACGGCGGACCGGCGAACCGGCGATCTGCGGCGGACCGCCGGTCCGCGCGGGTCGGCCGGGGCGGGGTCAGAGCACGAGTTCGGTCGGCAGCACCGGGTCGCCCTTGGAGAGCTGGGTGGCCGACAGCGGCAGTGCGGCCCGGGCCCGGATGTGCCGTTCGCGCGCGGCGGTGAGCGGTTCGCGGCCGACGGCCCGGCCGGCCCGCACCAGCGGCACCTGCATCAGGTGCGGCTCCAGGTCGGCGGGGACCGCTCCGGTGCCGACCACCTCGGCCTCGGCGACGCCGTCGGCGTCGGGCCGGCGGGCGGCCCACTTGCGGCCTCCGATGCTGGTCTTGCCGCTGGCCGCGCGCTTGGCCACCGGCACCAGCGGCCCGTCCGCGCTCTCGGCGCGGGCGACCAGCTTGTAGACCATCGCGCAGGTCGGGTGGCCGCTGCCGGTGACCAGGCTGGTGCCGACGCCGTAGCCGTCCACCGGGGCGGCGGCGAGCGCGGCGATGGCGTACTCGTCGAGGTCGGAGGTGACGATGATCCGGGTCTTCGTGGCGCCGAGGTCGTCCAGCTGGCGGCGGACCCGGTGGGCCAGCAGGGTGAGGTCGCCGGAGTCGATCCGGACGGCGCCCAGTTCGGGGCCGGCCACCTCGACGGCGGTGCGGACGGCCTCGCGCAGGTCGAAGGTGTCGACCAGGAGCGTGGTGCCCTTGCCCATGGAGGCGATCTGCGCGCGGAAGGCGTCCCGCTCGCTGTCGTGGACGAGGGTGAAGGCGTGGGCGGCGGTGCCGGTGGTCGGGATGCCGTGGGTGAAGCCGGCCTCCAGGTCGGAGGTGGCGGCGAAGCCGGCGACGTACGCGGCCCGGGCGGCGGCGACGGCGGCCTGCTCGTGGGCGCGCCGGGCGCCCATCTCGATCACCGGGCGGCCGCCGGCCGAGGCGGTCATCCGGGAGGCGGCGGCCGCGATCGCGGAGTCGTGGTTGAGGATCGAGAGGATCACCGTCTCCAGGATCACCGCCTCGGCGAAGCTGCCCTCGACGGTGAGCAGCGGCGAGCCGGGGAAGTAGACCTCGCCCTCGGGGTAGCCGTGGATGTCGCCGGCGAAGCGGTAGTCGGCGAGGTAGCGCAGGGTGTCGTCGTCGACCACGCCCTGGCCGGCCAGCCAGTCGAGCTGCGGGGTGGTGAAGCGGAAGTCCTCGATGGCGTCGAGCACCCGGCCGGTGCCGGCCATGACGCCGTAGCGGCGGCCGCTGGGCAGGCGGCGGGTGAACACCTCGAACACGGAGCGGCGGTGCGCGGCCCCGCTGCGCAGGGCGGCCTGCAGCATGGTGAGCTCGTAGCGGTCGGTGAGGAGCGCGGTCGAACCGGCCGCGCGCACTGAAGTGGCGTCCATGCGGATGATGCTACTACCACTTAGCGTCAGAGTGACGATTTCTCGTGCTGCGAGCCGGGCCGGAATCGCCCGGGGATCCCCCGGATGGCAGCATGGGGCTGAAGAGGCGTGGACGGACTGCGCAGCGAGGAGGATCCGGCGGTGAGTGTCGCGCCCGTGGAGATCGAGCGCCCGGAGGTCGAAGGACTACCGGTGGTGGAGCCGGACACGCCCTGGGTGACCATCGTGCACAACGACCCGGTGAACCTGATGAGCTACGTCCAGTACGTCTTCCAGGCCTACTTCGGCTACCCGAAGGACAAGGCCAGGAAGCTGATGATGGAGGTGCACACCAAGGGCCGGACGGTGGTCTCCAGCGGCTCCCGCGAGGAGATGGAGCGCGACGTCCAGGCGATGCACGGCTACGGCCTCTGGGCGACGCTGCAACACGACTGACCGCAGCACGACTGACCGCAGCACGACTGACCGCAGTGCGACCGGCGCAGTGCGGACCGCGGCGCGACCGGCCGCGGAGCCGGTACCCCACCCGAGACGACGAAGACGGGCTGACCGATAGACATGGCTGGGTTGTTCGAGAGTGCCGGCGGCGGGAGCGCGGCGATCGCGCTGGACGAGGTGGAGGCCTCCATCCTGCGCTCCCTGGAGGTGGGGATCCTGCAGCTGATCGGGCCCGGCCCGGGCGGGGACGGCGGCGATCCGCTGGCCGCGCTGTTCGCCGAGGGCCCGACCGAGGCGCCGGCCAACCCGATGCTCGCCCGGCTCTTCCCGGACGCCTACGGCGACCCGGCCGGGCCGGAGAGCGAGGAGAGCCGGGCCGCCTCGGGCGAGTTCCGCCGCTACACCGAGGTGGACCTGCGGACCCGCAAGCGCGAGGACGCCCTGCACGTCGTCCGGATGCTCGACCGGCTCGGCGGTGAGGGCGGGGTGGTCAAGCTGGACCCCGCCGACGGCCTGCGCTGGCTGGGCGCGCTCAACGACCTGCGGCTGACCCTGGGTGTCCAGCTGGAGGTCAGCGAGGACGACGAGGAGCTCTACGAGCTGCCGGACGAGGACGACCGCAAGCCGCTGGTGATGGCGTACGTCTGGCTGGGGGCGCTCCAGGAGACGCTCCTGGAGGCGATCGCGGACTGATCGTGCCCGCTTCCGGGCAGGCCCCGGTCGATTCGTCCAATATGTGGACGGACGGCCGGGGCATTTCTCTTTAAATCGGGCAAAACATAGCAGGTCATGCTCAAATAACGCTCAGATGAACACCGCTATCCGAACCCTGCGTGGTACGACTTCTCCACCCCACGAGACCCACCCAGGACGGTGCACCATGGCCGAGCAGCTGTACGACGACGTGGTCGACGCGAAACCGGACGAGGAGGGCTATCACCGGGGGCTGGGAAGCCGCCAGATCCAGATGATCGCGATCGGCGGTGCCATCGGCACCGGCCTCTTCCTCGGCGCGGGCACCGCGATCTCCCGGTCCGGCCCGAGCCTGATCCTCTCCTACGCCGTCGCCGGCGTGGCGATCTTCGTGATCATGCGCGCCCTCGGCGAACTCCTCACCTACCGCCCGGTCTCCGGCAGCTTCGCCGAGTACGCACGCGAGTTCCTCGGCCCCTTCGCCGGCTACGTGACCGGCTGGACGTACTGGCTGTTCTGGGTGGTCACCGGCATGGCGGAGACCACCGCCGCCGCCGTGTACGTGAGGTTCTGGGCGCCCGACATCCCGCAGTGGGCCAGTGCACTGACCTTCCTGGTGATCCTCTACGCGGCCAACCTGATCTCGGTGAAGCTGTTCGGCGAGATCGAGTTCTGGTTCTCGATGGTCAAGGTCACCGCCATCATCGGCATGATCCTGATCGGCATCGGGGTGCTCACCCTCGGCTTCAGCAAGGCCGGTGACACCGCGTCGATCACCCACCTGTGGCAGGACGGCGGCTTCTTCCCCAAGGGCATCGGCGCCACCGTGATGACGCTGCAGATCGTCATGTTCGCCTACCTGGGCGTCGAACTCGTCGGCGTCACCGCCGGGGAGAGCGAGAACCCCGAGAAGACCCTGCCGCGGGCCATCAACACCCTGCCCTGGCGCATCATGCTGTTCTACATCGGCGCGCTGGTGATCATCCTCTCGCTCGTGCCGTGGACCGAGTTCCAGCCCGGCGTCAGCCCGTTCGTGGCCGCCTTCGGCAAGATCGGCATCCCGGCCGCGGCCGGCATCATCAACTTCGTGGTGCTCACCGCCGCGCTCTCCTCCTGCAACTCCGGCATGTACTCCACCGGCCGGATGCTGCGCGACCTCGCCCTGCGCGGCCAGGCCCCGGGGCAGCTCACCAAGCTCAACACCCACCGCACCCCGGCCTTCGCGATCACCCTCTCCTGCCTGCTGATGGGCGTCGGCGTGGTGCTCAACTACCTCGTCCCGGCCAAGGCGTTCGAGTACATCACCTCCGTCGCCACCGTCTGCGGCCTGTGGACCTGGGCGATGATCCTGATCTGCCAGATCCGCTACCGCAAGGCCTGGCGGGCCGGCCACCTGCCGCCGCCCACCTTCAAGGCGCCCGGCGGCGCCTGGACCAGCTGGACCGCGCTCGCCTTCCTCGCCCTGGTCGTGGTGCTGATCGCGTTCGACGCGGACAACCGGATCTCGCTGTACGTCTTCCCGGGCTGGGCCGTCCTGCTGGTGATCGGCTACCAGGTGCTCAAGCGCCGCAACCCGAGGGCCGCCCACGGCGTCGCCCACGACCACCTGCACGTGCGCAACGGCGGCTGAACCGCCGGGACCGGGCCGCCGCGCCCAGGTGGCGGACACCCGGTGACCGCGCTCCGGACGCCCCGGCGGACACCCGCCGGGGCGTGGCTATCCTGACCGCATGCTGACCATCACCCGAGAACTCCGCGACCGGATCGTGGCCCACGCCCGCGCCGACCACCCGGACGAGGCCTGCGGCGTGGTCGCCGGACCGGCCGGCAGCGGACGGCCCGAGCGGTTCGTCCCGATGCTCAACGCGGCCCGCTCGCCCACCTTCTACGAGTTCGACTCGGGCGACCTGCTCAAGCTCTACCGCGAGATGGACGACCGCGACGAGGAGCCGGTGATCGTCTACCACTCGCACACCGCCACCGAGGCCTACCCCTCGCGCACCGACGTGAGCTACGCCTCCGAGCCGTTCGCCCACTACGTCCTGGTCTCCACCGCCGACGGCAACGGCGAGGACGACCCGTTCCAGTTCCGCTCGTTCCGCATCGTGGACGGCGAGATCACAGAGGAAGACGTCCAGGTCGTCGAGGCCCACCCGGCCTGACCAGCACCCACCTGGGCGCGGCCCGCCCCCCCCCCCCGGGGGGGGGGGGGGGGCCGGGGGGCCCCCCCCCCGTAACCGCGCCAACCGGGTCCGCAGGCCGGCGCGGGGGGGGGGGCCGCGGGAGCG
>NZ_JBFBIR010000055.1:0-56218 GCF_040685715.1 Kitasatospora sp. NPDC088264 | reverse complement strand
ATCCGCTCCCTGATCACCCTCAAGGGCCTCACCTACGCCCCCACCGGCGGCATCGTCGCCGCCCCCACCACCTCGCTGCCCGAGGACATCGGCGGCGTCCGCAACTGGGACTACCGCTACACCTGGCTGCGCGACGCCACCATCACGCTCTCCTCGCTGCTGCGCACCGGCTACCGCGACGAGGCCAAGGCCTGGCGCGAGTGGCTGCTGCGCGCCGTCGCCGGCGACCCGGAGAACCTCCAGATCATGTACGGCATCGCCGGTGAACGGGAGCTGGTGGAGACCGAACTCGATTGGCTGCCCGGCTACGAGGGCTCCCGCCCCGTCCGGATCGGCAACGGCGCCGCCGGGCAGCTCCAACTCGACGTCTACGGCGAGGTCGTCGAGGCCCTGCACCTCGCCCAGCACACCGGCCTGGCCCGCAACGACCACGCCCACCTGCTGCAACTGCGGCTGATCTCCTGGCTGGAGGAGCACTGGCAGGAGCCGGACGAGGGCATCTGGGAGGTCCGCGGCCCGCGCCGGCACTTCGTCCACTCCAAGGTGATGGCCTGGGTCGCCGTCGACCGGACGGTCCAACTGCTGGAGCAGACCGACTGCGAGGGGCCGCTGGAGCGCTGGCGCGCCCTGCGCGACACCATCCACGAGGACGTCTGCACCCACGGCTACGACCCGGAGCGCAACACCTTCACCCAGTCCTACGGCTCTCAGGAACTCGACGCCTCCCTGCTGCTCATCCCCCAGGTCGGCTTCCTGCCGCCGGACGACAAGCGCGTCATCGGCACCGTCGAGGCGATCCAGCGCGAACTGTCCACCGAGGACGGCTTCGTGCTGCGCTACCCCACCAGCGGCGGGGTGGACGGCCTGCCGGGCGACGAAGGCGCCTTCCTGGCCTGCTCGTTCTGGCTGGCCGACGCCCTGGCGATGATCGGCCGGACGGACGAGGCGCACCAGCTGTTCGACAAGCTGCTGTCCATCCGCAACGACCTCGGGCTCCTGGCGGAGGAGTGGGACCCGCGGCTCAAGCGCCAGGTCGGCAACTTCCCGCAGGCCTTCAGCCATGTGCCATTGATCGACACCGCGCTGCGCCTCGGCCGGGGCTGAGCCGGTCCGAAATTAATCGGCCACCCCCTTGCCGATGATGTGATCAAATGTGTAAGCACTGTGGCGCTCGACGCCACCGGGGAGGGACTGGTCTGACCATGTGGTCAGGCCCCGTTACACAGGAGACGTACCATCAACACCGCCATTCGCCGGGCCGCGCGCGGAACCGTTCCCGTCGCCGTCACCGCATCCGTGCTCGCCGCCGGCCTGGCCGCCTGCGGCACCGTCGAGCAGCTGTCCGCCGCGCAGAAGGTGTCCAAGGCCTTCACCAAGGTCGGCGAGGGCAAGGCCGCCGGCCTCACGTTCTCCGTGGACGCCACCCCCGAGCAGATCACCGCCTTCGGCGCGGCCACCGGCGACAAGGTCGATCCGAAGAGCGCCGACGCCGTGTCCGGGCTGAACTTCTCCGTCGCGATATCCGCCGACAAGCCGCTGAAGGACCTCGACACCTTCAAGAACGCGCAAAGCAGCGGTGCCGACAAGGACCTGACGCTCGACAAGTCGGTGCGCCTGTCCTACGTGCTCTCCGACCGGAAGGGCACCGCGCTGCTGGAGTACCGCCAGGTCGACGCCAAGGCGTTCCTGCGGGCCGACGCCAAGGGCCTGGTGAAGCTGGTCGGCGAGGACCCGTCGCAGGTCGACGCCATCAGCAGCGGCCTGCCCGCAGAACTGAAGCCGGTCAAGGACGTGCTGGCCGGCAAGTGGGTCTCCTTCGACCTCCAGAAGCTCGCCGACGACGCCAAGAAGTTCGACGGCGCCAAGGCCACCCCGAGCGCACAGCCCTCGCTGGACCCGGAGTCCGCCAAGCAGCTGACCAACTCCCTCAAGGACGTGCTGTCCCGCACCGTCACCTTCGAGGACAAGGGCAAGAAGGACGGCGCCGAGCACATCTGGATGAGCGCCCCGGGCCGCCAGCTGGCCGACGAACTGCTGAAGGCCCTCAAGCCGCTGGCCACCAAGCTCCCCCAGCAGTTCGGGAAGCTCCCCACCTCCGTCCCGAGCACCGTGCGCGAGGACAAGGTCGGCGCCGACCTCTACCTGAAGGACGGCAAGCTCTCCGCCGCCACCTTCGACCTCGCCCAGCTGGAGGCGAAGGCCGGACCGGGCGTCAACTTCCCGGTGAAGCTCGCCTTCAACCAGAACGCCCCGACCGTCGAGGCCCCCGCCGACGCCGTCGCGCTGACCAGCGACGACATCCAGAGCGCGATGCTCAGCCTCCTCACCTCCGGCGCCACCAGCGGGGGCAAGGGCGGCACCGCCCCGACCACCCCGGCGCTCACCCCCGGCAAGCCCCTGACCCCGGCCCAGGCCGAGGAGCTGAAGGGCCTCGGCCTGCCCCTGGAGCAGCAGCAGGTGTTCAGCAAGCTCGGTATGGGCTACGAGGACATGAAGAGCCTCGCCCAGGAGGGCTGATCCCCGCTTCTCCCCCACGGCGCCCGGCCGGCCGCGACAGCGGCGGGCCGGGCGCCGCTGTTCGACGTCACAGCCGGTGCCCCGGCCGCCCGGATCACCGGCGCGCGAGATGGACGGTGAGGTCGGCCGCGACCTCGACCGTCTCGGGCAACACTCGCGCGATCGCGTCGAAGGCCTGCCGCCGCCTCGGCGGCGGCAGTTGGAGGTACGCCGAGATGGTCGACAGGTGGCCGAGGTAGTACGGGGCGCTCACGAGCAGGCGCCGCCGGATGACGGACTGCCGGACGTCACGGAACAGCCGGGACCGCTCCAACTCCGTTCCTGGCCACTGTAGTTCCTCATCGGGGGCGGTCCCGTCCGGGGACGGGACGTCGTCGCTCTCCAGGAACGGCGCCCGGGCCGCCCGCACGGCCTCCTCGACGGCCGGGTCGGCCGGCTGGAACGGACCGCCGAAGTTGGCGAACACGCCGTCCGGCTCCAGCAGTTCGGCCACCCGCGACCACCGGCCCTCCGGGCGCGTCCAGTGCAGGGCCGCCGCCGCGTAGACCAGCCCGTACGTCCCGCCCGGCCGCAGGTCCTCGAACGCGGCCCGGACGGTCCGCACGTTGGGGGGCGCCGTCCTGCGCAGTTCGGCGAGCATGGCCGCGTCGGGCTCCGTCGCCGTGACGTCGACCCCGTGCCCGGCGAACAGCCGGGTCGCCTTTCCGGTGCCCGCACCGATCTCCAGGGCGGTCCGCACCGGCCGGCCCGCGTACGCCGTCACCGTGTCGAAGAGTTCGTCGGGATACCCCGGCCGGAAACGTTCGTAGGCTTCGGCGACCGCGCCGAAGCTCAGTGCACGAGCAGACATGCCGAGCATCCTGACACGACCGCGGCGGGCCGTGCCCCGGGTTTTCCGCCGCCGCACCACGCCCGGCGGAGTGGTGCGGGTCCGGAATCAGCCGGTTGTCGGTAATGAACGATTGTGTTCCCTATACCCCGGGGATACTGCCGGTGTCATTCGACGGACCCGCCCCCTCACCGTCATTCGCTCCCGAGTCATTGGGGGACCTGCCATGGTCACCTCGCGCGCCCTGGCCCCGGCGCCGCCCGCACCCGCGCGACGCGGCCAGCACCCGGGGACAGCCCTCACCGTCATCGCGGCCACCCAGCTCATGGTGGTCCTCGACGTCACGATCGTGAACATCGCCCTGCCGCACATCCAGCAGGCGCTGAGGTTCAACACCACCGACCTGTCCTGGGTCGTCAACGCCTACACCCTCGCCTTCGGCGGGCTCCTGCTGCTGGGCGGGCGGATGGGCGACATCCTCGGGCGCCGGCGCGTGTTCGTCGCCGGGGTCCTGATCTTCAGTCTCGCCTCACTGCTCGGCGGCGTCGCACAGTCCTCCGGCTGGCTGCTGGCCGCGCGCGCACTCCAGGGCCTGGGCGCGGCGATCGCCTCGCCGACCGCGCTCGCCCTGATCGCGACCAACTTCCCGGAGGGCCCGGCCCGCAACCGCGCCTTCGGCGTGTACTCGGCCGTCGCCGGGGCGGGTGGCGCCGTCGGCCTGCTCGCCGGCGGGATCCTGACCTCCTGGCTGTCCTGGCGGTGGGTGCTGTTCGTCAACGTGCCGATCGGCATCGCGATCGCGCTGCTGGCGCCGCTCTACATCAACGAGTCCGAACGGCACCCCGGACGCTTCGACCTGACCGGCGCGTTCGCCGCCACCGCGGGCATGGTCTCGCTGGTCTTCGGCTTCATCCGGGCCTCCGACCACGGCTGGACCGACCCCGTGACGCTCACCTCGTTCGGCCTCGCCGCGCTGCTGCTGGCGGCCTTCCTGTTCCACGAACGGCGGGCGCCGCAGCCGATCACCCCGCTGCACCTGTTCCGCGACCGCAACCGCTCCGGCGCCTACGGGCTGCTGCTCTGCGTGGCCGCGACCATGTTCAGCATCTTCTTCTTCATGACCCTGTTCGTGCAGGACGTCCTCGGGTTCAGCCCGCTGCGGGCCGGCCTCGCCTTCCTGCCGATCAGCGCCGCGAGCGTCGCCGCCGCCCAGTTCGCCGCCCGCACCCAGCTGCGGTACGGGCGCAGACCGTTCCTGGTGGTGGGCTCGCTGCTGGTGGCGGGCGGGACGTTCTGGTCCACCCGGCTCGACGCCCACAGCGGCTACCTGACCGGGGTCCTCGGCCCGACCCTGCTGTTCGGCCTCGGGATGGGCTCGATCTTCGTCCCGGCCACGCTGACGGTGGTCTCCCGGGTCGCCCCGCACGAGACCGGCGCGGCCACCGGCATGCTCAACACCACCCAGCAGGTGGGCGGCTCGCTGGGGCTGTCGATCCTGGTCACGGTCTACGGCGCGGCCGGCCGCAACGAGGCCGGCCGACAGGTCGGCACGTTCCTACGGCAGGCCACCCCGCAGCAGGCGGCCCAGTTCCGGGCCACCGGAAAGCTGCCGGCGCCGTACTCCTCCGAGGTGTTGGCGCACGGCATCTCCAGGGCGTTCGACATGGGCCTGGCCTTCGCCGTGCTCGCGGCGCTGATCGCCCTGTTCGTCATCAGGACCGACCGGGAGGCGCCACCCGTCAGCCCTTCGGGGGACGGCACTTGACAGGGCCTCCGGACATCGCCGACAGTCCATCTTGCAATGGTTTTCATCTTCGATAACCAGACTCCGCGAAAGAGGACACCCATGTCGCTCGACGTCTCCCCCGCCCTCCTCGCCCAGGCCGAGCACGGCCGGGTCAACCAGGCCGACTTCCTCGACACCGTCCGCGCCTCCCTCCCCTACGCCTACCAGGTCGTCGCCGGGCTCAGCACCGAACTCAGCGCCACCGAGGACGAGTTCACCACCGACAACACCACGCCCACCGACGAGGAGCGCGCCCAGCTGCTGCGCGCGCTCGCCAGCAACGCCATCCGCGGCAGCCTGGAGGACCACTTCGGCGTCAAGCTCGCCTTCGTCAACTGCCACCGCGTCGGCGCCTTCCGCCCCGGCACCGAGGACGGCGACGCCTACCGCGAGTTCACCTCGCTGCACAACCAGATCCGCAACCAGAGCCCGGAGCTGCGCAGCTGCTGACCCTCCCGGACGCGCGGCGGGCCCCGTCGGGGGAGGGGGCCCGCCGCGCCCCGTACCGGGTCGATGTGGAGACGGGATTGCGCCGTGTTGCGCGCCGATGTCCGATCCCGCGCCGATCTTGTGGGGACGCGAGCCGCCTGCGTACGTTCGACGGGCACCACCCGCCCGGCCCTCCCGGGGCCGCCTCACACCACCCGGAGCCACCCACCATGCCGCCGACCCCACGACCGCTGCGGAAACTCGGCTTCCTGACCATCGGACTGTTCGACGAGGCCGACCCGCGCCGGGGCCACGAGTCCACCCTCGACCTCATCACCCTCGGCGAGCAGCTCGGCTTCGACAGCGCCTGGCTGCGCCACCGCCACCTCCAGTACGGGATCTCCTCCCCCGTCGCCGTGCTCGCCGCCGCCTCCCAGCGCACCAGCCGCATCCACCTCGGCACCGCCGTCACCCCGCTCGGCTGGGAGAACCCGCTGCGCCTCGCCGAGGACCTCGCCACCGTCGACATCCTCTCCGGTGGCCGCCTCAACCCCGGCTTCAGCGTCGGCCCGCCCACCCACTACGACCGGGTCCGCGGCACGCTCTACCCCGACACCGGCGAGCACGAGGACTTCGGGACCGGCCGCGCCGAGCGCCTCCTCGGCCTCGTCCGCGGCGAACCCGCCTCCGACTTCGCCGGCACCGAGGGCATCGAGGTGTACTCCCGCCGGGTCCAGCCGCACTCCCCCGGCCTCGCCTCCCGGCTCTGGTACGGCGCCGGCAGCCTGCGCTCCGCCCGCTGGGCCGGCGAGCACGGGCTCAACCTGCTCACCAGCAGCATCGTCAAGGCCGGGGAGCCCGGGGAGTCCGAGGACTTCGCCGAGATCCAGCGCACCCAGATCCGCGCCTTCCGCGCCCAGCACCCCGACGGCGAGCGCGCCCGCGTCTCCCAGGGCCTCGTCGTCATCCCCACCGACGGCGCCACCCCCGAACAGCGCGCCAAGTACCAGGCGTACGCCCTCGCCCGCACCCCGCGCACCCTCGCCCCGCAGGGCCCGGCCCGGATGGTGTTCGCGCCCGACCTGGTCGGCCCGTCCGAGGAGATCGCCGAGCGGCTGCACGCCCACGCCGGCTACCAGGAGGTCGACGAGGTCGCCTTCGCCCTGCCCTTCACCTTCGACCACCAGGACTACGTGCAGATCCTCACCGACCTCGCCACCCGCCTCGGCCCCGCCCTCGGCTGGCAGCCCTCGACCGGGCGCGGCTGACCCGGCGGCCTCGCGCGCAGCGGGGCACGGAGACTCAGGGCACGGCGACTCAGGGCCGGGCGGGGCCGCGGGTGGGCAGCGTCTGGCTGTAGACGACGCTCGTGGTCGTGCTGCCGAAGCCGGCCAGCTCGTCCACGAGCGTCTCCAGATGCTCCATGGAGGTCGCGGCGACCTTGAGGGTGTAGCAGTCGTCGCCGGTGGTGCGCAGGCACTCCAGGAGCTCCCGCCGCTCGGCGAGCAGCCGGCGCAGCGGCTCGTGCCGGTTGCCCGGGTACTTCAGCCGGACGACGGCGAGCACGGGATAGCCGACCTTGGCCAGGTCGACCGCGGCGTGGTAGCCGGTGATGACGCCCAGCGCCTCCAGGTTCCGCACCCGTTCCGTGGTGGCGGACGAGCTGAGGTTCACCCGCCGCCCCAGCTCGCTGAGGGAGATCCGGGCCTCCCGTTGCAGCTGTCCGATGATCTGCCAGTCGACGTCGTCGAGATTCACGGCCATTCCGCGATTCTACCGGCAGAACCACGGCACAGGGCAGTGATCACCGGGATGGTTCGGTTCCGCCGGCCATGATCACCGGGATAGCCTCGGTCCATGCAACTTGGCGTCAACGTACCGAACTTCGGGCCCGGGACGGACCCCGGCGTGCTGCGTGAATGGGCGCGGACCGCGGAGGGGCTCGGCTTCGACCTCCTCATGCTGTCGGACCACGTGACCATCACCCCGGACGTGTCCGTGCGGTACCCGGAGCCGTTCTACGAGCCGTTCACCACGCTGTCCTGGCTGGCCGGCCTCACCACGGACCTGCGGCTGGGCACGAGCGTGCTGATCCTGCCCTACCGGCACCCGCTGCTGACGGCCCGGCTGGCCGCCAACCTCAGCCGGCTCAGCGGCGGCCGGTTCGTCCTCGGGGTGGGCGTCGGCTGGGCGCGGCAGGAGTTCGACGCGCTCGGCGTGCCGTTCGCCGCGCGCGGCCGGCTGACCGACGAGTACCTGGGCGTGCTGCGGGACGCCTGGCGTCCGGAGACTCCGGGGACGGGGACGGGGACGGGGACCGGGAGCCACGCCGCCCCGACGCCCGTCTGGGTCGGCGGCCACAGCGGGGCGGCGATCCGACGCGCGGTCAGGTTCGGCGACGCCTGGCACCCGCTGCGGCTGCCCCTGCCCCTGATGCGCTCGATCCTGGCGGAGCACTCGCTACCGGGGTTCTCCCCCCGCATCGCCCTGCGGATCACCGAGGCGCCGGTCGACGATCCCGAGCGGCCCGCCGGGGTCGGCACCGTCGAGCAGGTCCTCGACGACCTCGACCAGCTGCGGCTGCTCGGCGCGGACACCGTCGTCCTCGACCCCTACCACGGCGATCCGGAGGAGACCCGTCGGCCCCGCGCGGCCTGGCGGGCGCTCACCACCGTGGCCACCCAATGGAAGGCCCGCCCGTGATCACCCTGGCCGACGAAACCCTCCTGCGGCGCGCCGTCGCCCTCGCGGCCCGGGCGGTCGCCCTGGGCGACGCACCGTACGGCTCCCTGCTGGCCGGCCCGGACGGCGCGATCCTCGCCGAGGCGCACAACACGGTGCGGCGCGACGACGACATCACGGCCCACCCGGAGCTGAAGCTCGCCCGCTGGGCGGCCCGCGAACTCGACCCGGACCTGGCCGCGCGCACCACCCTCTACACCAGCTGCCAGCCCTGCGGCATGTGCGCCGGCGGCATCGTCCGCTCCGGCCTCGGCCGGGTGGTCTTCGCGCTCTCCACCGAGCAACTCGTCGAGCTCAACCCGCAGGCGGGCGCCTGGCCGACGGTGGCCCAGGACGGCCCGGCCCTGTTCGACGAGGCGCGCGCACCCCTCGACGCCTACTACCGGCCAGGCCGCTGACGTCGACGCGCCGGGCGGGCACTGGTCAGATGACTAAGCGCTTGCTTAGACTCGGGCGTCCAGTGCAGGCCCGCGCGCCCCCAGGAGACGTCATGACCGCGACCAACCGTCAGATCCGCCTCGCCCGCCGTCCGGTCGGGGAGGTGCGGGCGGAGGACTGGGCACACGGGTCGGAGCCGGTGCCGGCGGCCGGGCCCGGGCAGTTCGTGGGGCGGACGCGGTACGTGTCGCTGGACCCGGCGATGCGCGGGTGGCTCGACGACCGGCCGTCCTACCTGCCGCCGGTCGGGCTGGGCGAGGTGATGCGGGCCGGGTCCGTGGTCGAGGTCGTCGAGTCCGACCACCCGAAGTTCCGCGTCGGCGACCACGTGGTCGGCAGCTTCGGCGTCCAGGAGTACGTGGTCTCGGACGGCAAGGGCGCGCTGAAGGTCGACCCCGCGCTCGCGCCGCTGTCGACGTACCTCGGCGCGCTCGGCATGCCCGGGATGACCGCCTACTTCGGGCTGCTGGACGTCGGGGCGCTCAAGGAGGGCGAGACCGTGGTGGTCTCCGGCGCCGCCGGGGCCGTCGGCAGCCTGGTCGGGCAGATCGCCAGGATCAAGGGCTGCCGGGTGGTCGGCATCGCGGGCGGCCCCGAGAAGTGCGCGCTGCTCACCGGGGAACTGGGCTTCGACGCGGCGATCGACTACCACTCCGAGGACGTCCGCAAGGCGCTGCGCGACCACGCGCCCGACGGCATCGACGTGTACTTCGACAACGTCGGCGGGGACGTCCTGGACGCCGCGCTCACCCGGCTCGCGATGCACGCCCGGGTGGTGCTCTGCGGAGCGATCAGCCAGTACAACAACGAGACCGCCGTGCAGGGCCCGTCCAACTACCTGTCACTGCTGGTGCGGCGGGCCCGGATGGAGGGCTTCGTGGTGTTCGACTACGCGCCCCGCTACCCGGAGGCGGCCCGGGAGCTCGCGGGCTGGATCGGGGACGGCCGGATCAAGGTCAAGGAGCACGTGGTGGAGGGGACGGTGGACGACTTCCCGGCGGTCCTCGGAATGCTCTTCCGCGGGGAGAACACCGGCAAGCTGGTGCTGCGGCTGAGCTGAACTCCGGCCTGAGCCGGGCCCGGTGCGGCGGCGACGGGCGTCCGCCGCCGCCGCACCGGGGGCGTTCAGAGCAGACGCTTGATCTCGCCGCGCGCCCGGTAGAAGCCGCCCGAGGCGGACTCCCGCACCTCGGCGACCAGGTACCGCGCCCCGGCGACCCGGATGTCCTTCGGGAACTGCACCCGTCGGCCCGGGTCGAAGCCCGCCGACACCACCCGCACCCGCAGCCGGGCCCCGTCCTGCACGCACTCGACCTCGATCCCGCCGCCGGGCAGGCCGCCGGTGCCGACGACCACCGTCTCCAGGGCCGTGCCCGGCCGCACCGCCTCCCAGCCCGCGTCGAGCACCTCGGCGGTGGCCGGCAGCGTCCCGGCCTCGGCCGCCCGGACGGCCTGCTCGCTCGCGTCCAGGCAGGCGAGCGAGCCGTCGGTGGTCACCAGGTAGAGCCGGCCGTCCCGGTACTGCATGCTGTACGCGGAGCCGCAGCCGGTGGCGAGCTTCCACAGCCGGGTGCCGTCGGCGGCGAAGCAGTACACCGAGGAGTGGTTGTCCCCGGCGAAGACGTACTCGCCGTCCGGGGAGGCCGCGCAGGAGAACACGGCGGCGTCGCAACGGTAGGCGGCGACCTCGGAGCCGTCCGACTTGCGCAGCCGGTGCACCCAGCCGCGCCCGGTGCCGGCGAACACCTCGTCGGCCTCCTGCCAGCCGAACAGCACCTCGCCCTTCGTCGCGGTGTGCCACACCTGGTCGCCGCCGCGCGCCGCGTAGCGGGCGACGCCGCGCGAGTGGCCGTGGTAGACGCCGTCCGCGTCGCAGCGCACCATCCAGCCGGAGCGGCCCTCGGCCTTGCGGCGCCACTGGAACTCGTCCTCGTGGTCGACGGTGGTCAGCCCGCCGCGTTCGTCGGCGACGCCCAGGACGCCGTCGTGGATGTCGAGCCAGAAGATGTCCACGTCCTCGGCTATCTCGTACGCCACCCGGGGGACCTTGCCGCCCAGGTCGTACACCTTGCCGTCGTCGCAGCCCGCGTAGATCCACCAGTCGTCGGCGACGATGCACTTGACGCCGTCCGGCAGGCCGAACCGGGCGGTGACCTCGCCGTCGTGGGTGAGGGTGTAGACGTCGCCGCGCTCGTTGCCGACCCAGGCGTGCTCCTCGCCGACGAAGACGCCGAAGGCCGGCGAGCCGGAGCGGAACCGCCACAGCAGCGGCGCCTGGTTCGCCGTCGAACGGGTGCTGACGAGCTGCCGCCTGGTCACCGCCCGGTGCTGGCGCACGCCCTGGACGGCCGGCGCGTAGCCCTTGCGGACCTTCTCGCCGATCTTCTTGGCCGCCGACGCGGCGGCCTTCTCGGCGCTCGGGAAGCTGGTGGACTTGGCCTGCCCCTCCTCGCCGATCCGCCCGTAGCGGACCGTCACCGTACTGCCGGCGAGCCGCACCTCGTAGAACTTGTGCGCGCTCCCCTCCTCCTCGGACAGTTCGAGGTAGGTGACCTGCTCTTCCACGGCGACGGACACGACGAAGTCCCCTTTCGGGTTCTCGGGCAACGGAGACGGGAGGCGGGGCGGGGCCTGTTCTCGGCCCCGCTCGCCGACAACCCCCAACCTAGGGCGCGGCACTGACAACGCGTCCCGCCGGGCCGCCCGGAACCCCGCCTCCCACTTGTCGCCTCACGAACCATTCTTCCGCCGTACATCTGGCCGTCGCCCGCCGCGCACGGTAGGGATCGGGTGGCGTTGCTAGAACCGCAGCGCCCGAACTTTCTTGTCCGTGCTCAGACCGCCGGGCCCACCAGCCCGAGCGGCCGTCAGGAGGAAGCTCATGCGGAGTACCCAGCGAGTCCGGCGCAGAGCGATGGCGGGGGCGTCCGCCGCAGCCGTGGTGGGGGCGCTGCTGGCGCTGCCCGGCGGCGTCGCCCAGGCGGCGTCACCCGACGTGGTGATCAGCCAGGTGTACGGCGGGGGTGGCAACTCCGGCGCCCCGTACGCCAACGACTTCATCGAGCTGTACAACCGCGGCACCGCGCCGGTGTCCGTCACGGGCTGGACGGTGCAGTACGCCTCGGCGGGCGGCACGTCCTGGGGGCGGACCACGCTGTCCGGCACGATCGCGCCGGGGCGTTTCCTCCTGGTGCAGGAGGCCGCCGGGGCCGGGACGGGAGCCGCGCTGCCGACGCCGGACGCCACCGGGACCCTCAACCTGGCCGCGACCTCCGGCAAGGTCGCGCTGGTCACCAACGGCACGGCGCTGACCTGCGGTTCGGGCTGCGCGACACAGCCCGGGGTGAAGGACCTGGTCGGCTACGGGTCGGGCGCCAGCTCCGCCGAGGGCTCGCCGACCGGCAACCTGTCCAACGCCACCGCCGCCCTGCGCGTCGGCGGCGGCGCCACCGACACCGACAACAACGCGGCGGACTTCACCATCGGCGCCCCGACGCCGCGCAACTCCGCGTCCACCGGCGGCGGCACCACCACCGGCGCCCGAATACACGACATCCAGGGCGCGGCCCGCACCTCCCCGCTCGCCGGCAGCGCCGTGAGCGCGGTGCCCGGCGTGGTCACCGCCGTCGGGCCCAACGGCTTCTGGTACCAGGACCCGCAGCCCGACAACGACCCCGGCACCAGCGAGGGCGTCTACGTCTACACCGCCGGCGCGCCCACCGTCGCGGTCGGCGACTCCGTCACCGTGAGCGCCACCGTCAGCCAGTACCGCCCCGGCGGCAGCGGCGGCACCACCAACCTGTCGATCACCGAACTCACCGCGCCCAGCGTCACGGTGCTCGCCCACAACGCGCCGCTGCCCGCGCCCACCCTGGTCGGCCCCGGCGGGCGGGTGCCCCCGGCAGCGGTGATCTCCAGCGTCACCGGCGGGGACGTCGAGACCGCCGGGAACTACCAACCCGCCACCGACGGCATCGACTTCTGGGCCTCGCTGGAGGGCATGCGGGTCGAGATCGACAACGCGGCCGTGGTCGGTCCCAGCAACAAGTACGGCGAACTCCCCGTCGTGCCCCAGGGCAGCACCACCCGCACCAACCGGGGCGGCATCCTGCTCCAGGCGGGCGACGGCAACCCGGAGCGGGTGACCCTGGCGAACGCGCTCGCGCCCACCCCCGCCGCCAACGTCGGCGACACCCTGACCGGCGCGACCGTCGGCGTGCTCGACTACTCCTTCGGCAACTTCAAGCTCCAGGTCACCGCGACCCCGGCGGTCACCTCCGGCAACCTCGCCCCCGAGGTCACCGCCGCCCCGACGGCCGGCCAGCTCGCCGCCGCCACCTTCAACGTGGAGAACCTCTCCCCCGCCGACCCGCAGAGCAAGTTCGACGGCCTCGCGGCGGGCATCGTCACCAACCTACGCTCGCCCGACCTCGTCGCCCTGGAGGAGATCCAGGACAACAGCGGCCCCACCGACGACGGCACCACCGCCCCCGACCAGACCCTCGCCAAGCTCACCGCCGCCATCTCGGCGGCCGGCGGCCCGGCCTACTCCTACCGCCAGATCGACCCGGTGGACGGCCAGGACGGCGGCCAGCCCGGCGGCAACATCCGCCAGGTGTTCCTGTTCCGCACCGACCGCGGCCTGAGCTTCACCGACCGCCCCGGCGCCGGCTCCACCACCGCCGACTCGGTGGTCAACAACGGCGGCACGCCCCAACTCGCCTACTCCCCCGGCCGGATCGACCCGACCAACACGGCGTTCAACTCCAGCCGCAAGCCGCTCGCCGGCGAGTTCCGCTGGAACGGCAAGCCGGTCTTCGTGATCGCCAACCACTTCAACTCCAAGGGCGGCGACCAGCCCCTGTTCGGCCGCTACCAGCCGCCCGCGCACCCGTCCGAGACCCAGCGCCACAACCAGGCGACGGCGGTGAAGAACTTCACCGACCAGATCCTGGCGGTGGACCCGAACGCGGCGGTCATCGTGCTCGGCGACCTCAACGACTTCGAGTTCTCGCAGACCGCCGACATCCTCACCGCCGGCGGCTCGCTGACCGACCTGCCGCGCACCCTGCCGCTGCCCGAGCGCTACACCTACGTGTACGAGGGCAACTCCCAGGTGCTGGACCACATCCTCATCTCCGGCGCGCTGGCGGCGAAGCCGTACAGCTACGACATCGTGCACATCAACAGCGAGTTCAGCACCCAGCTGAGCGACCACGACCCGCAGGTCGTGCGGATCCCGCTGCCCTGACGCACGACACCGGCGCGGTGCCGGCCTCCCGCCGGACGGGGAGGCCGGCACCGCGTTCGCCGTTCAGCCTCCGGCCACGGCGGCCAGCAGGGCGCGCAGGGCCTCGTCGTCACGGATGCCGGCGCCCGCGAAGCAGCCCCCGACGATCCGGCGGTCGCGCCCGGCGAGGTCCGCGAGGCGGCGGCGCTGACCGTCGTCCAGGGCGGTGGTGCCCAGGGCCGCCAGGGCCTCGCCCGCGCCCCGGAGGTCCGACCCGGTCTCGGCCGCACACAGGGCGGCCTCGGCCAGGCGGCCGCGGTCGAGGGCGGCGCCGTCGGTCACCGCGAGGAGGGCCAGCACGGCGGCCGGGGCCTTCACCCGGTCGGCGAGCAGCCCGTCGAGCCTGGCGGTGAGCGGGCGGGCGACCGGCCCGAGGAGGGCGGCGACGCGGGCCGCGCGGACGGCCGTCCGGTCGAACCACGCCCCGTCATCGGCGCGCCGCAGGACGCCGTCCAGGATCGGGACGACCTCGGCCGCGTCCCCGGTGATCCGCCACAGCGCGTCGGCCACCGCCAGGTCGGCCTCCAGCACCGGGGAAGTGTCGGGCACCGGAGAGGTGTCGGGCACCGGAGAGGTGTCGGGCACCGGGGAAGTGTCGGGCACGCCTCCGGCGCTGAGCGCGGCGCGCAGGGCGGGGGCCAGCGAGAGGGCCTCGGCGCCCAGGCCTGCGGCGGCCCGGGCGGCCTCGGCGACCGCGTACGGGCCGGCCGCGAGCCGGTCGGCGAGTGCCCCGAGCAGCGTCTCGGGATCACCGGTGAGGTCGTACAGCGCCCGGGCCGCCGCGACGGAACCGGGCACCTCCCGCAGCGCGGCGGCAGCGCGGTCACGCTCCGCCGCCGGGCCGTCCACCGCGACGGCCGCGACGGCGTCCGCCGCCTCCGGGCGGTGCGGCAGCGCCGCGCACAGCTCGGGCAGGGCCGGGGCAGCCGCGCGACCCCACTGGCGCACCAGGCGGAACAGCTGGTGGTGCTCGTTTCCGCCGAGCTGCTCGGCCGTCAGCCGGACGCGGACGGCGGCGAGCAGCTCGGGGTCGAAGGGGAACGGCGCGTCGGCAGGGGCCCGTTGGCCGGCGGCGGCCTCCAGCGCGCGCGGGCGCCGGCCCAGCGCACGGGCGAGCAGCGGGGCCGCCGTCCGGGGCGCGATCAGGACGAGCGCGGCCAGGGCCTGGTCGGCGGGCCCGTCCTCGGCCTGCGCGGCCCGGGCGGCCAGCCCGGGGGCGGCCTCGGCGGCGGCCGGGCCGAGGTTGCCGAGCAGGTGCACCACGTCAGGGTCGGCGACGAGCCGGGCGAGCGCCGGGAGCAGCCGCCGGGGCGCGCTGCGGGACAGCTGGCAGGCATGGTCGGCCGCCCAGACCGCCTCGGCCCGCACCTCGCGGCGCTCGTCGCGCAGGGCCCGGTCGAGCAGGGCGTAGGCGGCGTCGCGGTCGGCGGGCGTCTCGCGCAGCAGCAGTTCCTCGGTGATCGCGCGCAACGGCTCCCGGCGGTCCAGGTCGTACCGGTCTGCGGCCACCGGGTCGGCGGGCAGCAGGGCGAGGACGGCGGCGTGGTGGGCACCGGTCCACGGCTCGCCCGCGTCCAACCCGGCGAGGACGGCGGCCAGGCGCAGCGGCGCCGGCGTGTCCTCGCCCAGCAGCGGCCCGGCCTCGGCGGCGGCTGCGGACCGGTCCAACCGGCCGAGGGCGGTGAGCAGTTCACCGCGGACGACGGGGTCGGTCTCGCTCGCCCAGCGGCGGCGCAGCGCGGGCAGGGCGGGCTCGACGGCCCTGGTCTGGCCGACGGCCCAGGCGGTGGCCTGCCGGACGGCGGCGATCCCGTCCGCCAGCAGCGGCAGCAGCAGCGGGAGCTGGCCGACGACGGCGGCCCGGACGGGAGCGGGCGGGCCCTCCCCGCCGCCCTCCCGCTCCCCGTCCCGCGCTCCGCCCCACTCGCCCTCGCTCTCGGCCAACCCGCCGAGCAGGCCCAGGACTTCGACCGTCCCGCAGCCGGCCGCCGCGATCCGGGCCAGATAGGGGACGGCGTCCGCGCTGGCGGTGTACACCGAGCCCTGGTGGAGGATGCACGAGTAGAGCTCGGCGAGCGCCTCGTCGGCCTGCTCGCCGCCGGCGACGAGCGCGCGCAGCAGGCCGGGCAGGTCTTCGGCGGGTCCGTAGGCGTGCGAGACGGACGCCCAGGGGTGGGCGTCGAGTCCGTCGAGGGCGTGGGCGATGTCCATGGGCGGATCATCGCAGCCGCCACCGACAGCGCTCGGGCGTCCCCCAGTGCTCAGGCCTCCCGGCGGGTCAGGCGTCCCGGCGGGAGGGTCAGGCGTCCCGGCGGGTCAGGCTGAGGGCGGCCAGGGTGAGGGCGACGGCGAGGTAGCCGGCGAGGGTGGCCAGGCAGCCGGCCGCGCCGAGCCGGTCGGTGCCGCCCGCGGAGGCGACGGTGCTGCCCAGGCCCTCGAAGACGCTCTGCAGGCCGAACCGGGTGGCGCCGTCACCGAGCGGCGCCAGCAGCATCGGCGAGAGGAAGAACAGGCCGAACAGCACGGCGACGGCGCCCGCGGTGTGGCGCACCAGGAAGCCGAGAGCCAGGCCGAGCAGGGCGAAGACGGACAGGAACACGCCGCAGCCGACGACCGCGCGCGCCACGCCCGGGTCGCCGAGCGACACCGCCAGGTGCTTCCCGGCCAGGGCCCGTCGGCCGAGCAGGAAGGTCAGAAACGCCAGCAGTTGCCCGAGCAGCGCCGACACCCCGCCGACCACCAGCGCCTTGGCCGCGAGCACCTGGCCCCGCCGGGGCACGGCGGCCAGGGTGCTGCGGATCTGGCCGGTGGTGTACTCGCTGGAGGCGGCCAGGGTGCCCAGCGTGCCGATCGCCAGGACGGCGACGTAGAAGCCGCCGGAGAAGCCGTAGCGGACGGGGTCGAAGCGCTCGCGCTGGACGGCCGTCCAGACGTCCCAGTTGTCGGCGGCGCTGCCGTAGTCGATCAGGCCGATGAACAGGGCGGCGGCGAGCGCGACGACGGCGGTGAGCGGGGTCGCGCGGACGCTGCGCAGCTTGACCCACTCTCCGGCCAGCGCGCCTCGGGTGGTGGGGGCGGTCATGTGGTCCTCTTTCCGGACGTACTGGCGGGGGCGGTCATGTGGTCCTCTTTCCGGACGTAGTGGTGGTGGCCGTCATGCGGTCCGCCTTCCGGACGTACCGGTGGTGGCGCGGTAGTCGACGGCCTCCCCGGTGGCGTCCAGGAACGCCTGCTCCAACGAGGCCTGCCGGACGGTGAGTTCGTGGACGCCGAGGCCGTGCGCGGCGGCCAGCTCGCCGATCGCCGCCGGTTCCAGGCCGCCGACGGCCAGTGCCCCGCCGGACTCCTCGGTGACCGGGGCGGCTCCGGGGGCGCGCAGCAGTCGGGCCAGTTCGGCCGGCCGGGCGCAGCGGACCAGGACGTCGGTGCGCGCGTTCTCGGCGAGGAAGTCGGCGGTGGGGCGGTCCGCGACGAACCGGCCGCGCCCGATGATCACCAGGTGGTCGGCGGTGGCGGCCGTCTCGCTCATCAGGTGCGAGGAGAGCAGGACGGTCCGGCCCTCGGCGGCCAGGCCGCGCAGCAGGGTGCGGATCCAGTGCACGCCCTCCGGGTCGAGCCCGTTGACCGGTTCGTCGAGCAGCAGGACGGGCGGGTCGCCGAGCAGAGCGGCGGCGATGCCGAGACGCTGCTTCATTCCGAGGGAGAACCGCCCGGCCTTGCGGCGGGCCGCCTGTTCCAGGCCGGTGCGGGCCAACACCTCGCGGACCCGGGCCGGCCCGATGCCGTTGGTGACGGCGATGCCGAGCAGGTGGTGGTAGGCGGAGCGGGCAGGGTGGACGGCGCCGGCGTCGAGCAACGCCCCGACTTCCCGCAGCGGGTGGCGCAGGGCCGCGTACGGCCGGCCGTTGACGGTCGCTCGCCCGCTGGTCGGGGCGTCCAGGCCGAGGATCATCCGCAGCGTGGTGGACTTGCCCGAGCCGTTCGGCCCGAGGAAGCCGGTGACCTGTCCCGGCCGGACCGTGAAGGTCAGCCCGTCCACGGCGACGGCGCCGCCGTAGCGCTTGGTGAGGTCGCGTACCTCGATCATCGTGGTGCCTTTCCGGGTCTCCTGGTCGGCCGAGGGGGCCGACGCGGGCTCCACGCTCCCGCCCGGGCCCGGGGCGGGGCGTCCCGCCGTGGGCGGAAATCACGACGTTCGGCGGGGGCCGGCCTCTGCCCGTGGTCGTAGGCCCACAGGGCGATGCCGGGCGCGGGGGCCGCCGCTAACCTGGGGAAATGCCCTGTGCTCCGCATCCGCCGGTGACCAGGAGGCTGCGCCCGGGCCACTGGGTCGCGGTCGACCTGACGGTCTCGCTGGCCCTGACCGTGCTCACCTGGTTCCGGGTGCTGGACGCCTACCGGGTGTTCGACCCGCACCACCGCGGCTACCCGAAGCCGACGTCGGCGGAGCTGGTGACGGTGCTGGTGTGTGTGGTGGCGGTGGGCGCGACCGCCGGGCTGCGCCGGCTCGCGCCGACGGCTGCGGCCGGGGTGGTGTTCGCCGCCTGGGCAGTGGTGGTCGCGGTGGCCGGGCAGCTGACGATCGCCAACCTGGCCGGGTTCCTGGTGGTGGTCGCGGCGGCGATGGTCGTCTACCTGGTCGCGGCCGCCGGGCCGATGCGGCTGGGTCTCACCGTCCTGGCGTTCGGCCTGGTCGGGGCCGGGCTGAGCCGGTTCGGGTCGCGGGAGCTGTGGAACAACCTCGTGCTGTCCGCGCTGGGGGTCGTCACCGCGTGGGCGCTCGGCTGCGCGGTGGCCCGCTACCGGGCGTACGGCGCCGAGTTGCGCCGACACCAGGTCGACCTGGCCACGGCGGAGCTGGCCGAGGAGCGGATCCGGCTGGCCCGGGAGCTGCACGACGTGATCGCGCACAGCATGAGCGTGGTCAACGTCCAGGCCGGGTACGGTCGTTTCGTGATCGGGCGGGATCCGGCGCAGGCCGAGCAGGCGCTGGCCGCGATCCAGGCGGTGAGCCGGGACGCGATGGTCGAGATGCGCGGCCTGCTGACCGTCCTGCGCGGCGCCGACGGGGCCGGGCTCGCGCCCGCGCCCCGGCTGGCCGATCTGGACCGGCTGGTGGCGAGCAGCGCCGAGGCCGGGGTGCGGGTGGAACTACGGGTCGGCGGCGTGGTCCGGGAGCTGTCCGACGGGGTCGAGCTGTCCGCGTTCCGGATCGTCCAGGAGGCGCTGACCAACGTGGTGAAGCACGCGCACACGGCCGAGGCGCGGGTCGCCGTGGAGTTCGAGGAGGAGGCGCTGGTGCTGGAGGTGAGCGACGCCGGGCGCGGCGGGCCGGTCGGGGTCGGCGGGCACGGACTGGCGGGGATGGCCGAGCGGGTCGGGCTGTACGAGGGCCGGTTGGAGGTCGGGCCGCTGCCGGGCGGCGGGTTCCGGGTGCGTGCCGTGCTGCCGCTGGCCGACCCGGGCGGGCGGGAGACCTCATGACGGGAGACGTCGTGACCGGGGCGCCCGTCGGCCCGCCGATCCGGGTCGTGGTGGCCGACGACCAGACCCTGGTGCGGGCGGGTCTGGCCGGGATCGTGGCCGCCGCCGAGCCGGCGAGCGCCGCGCCCGGCGGCGGCGAGCGGGATCGAGTCCTGCGCGCCGTCACCGGGCGGGAGTTGGAGGTGCTGACGCTGATCGGTCGCGGGTTGACCAACGCCGAGATCGCCGAGCAGCTGTCCGTCAGCACCGGGACGGTCAAGACGCATGTCGGCCACCTGCTGGCCAAGCTCGCCGCCCGGGACCGCGTGCACCTGGTGATCACCGCCTACCGCGCAGCCCTCGTCGAATCCTGACGGCCGCCCGCCCCAGGAGCCCTGGGGCGGACCGTGGACGGGACCGCGCCTCAGACCGCGCCTCAGACCGGCCTCAGACCGGCCGGAGGGTCAGCGCGAACTGGGGCAGCGCGAGGAGCAGCACGGCGGTACCGGCCTCGATCCAGCGGTACTTCGCCCGGATGATCGCGCTGGTCCCGGCCAGCGAGGACAACAGCGCCCCCACCGGATCACGGCCCCCGAGCTCGAAGACACGGCGCAGCCGGTCCACCCCGGCACCCGGCGCGATGTGCCCGAAGTAGGCCGGGCTGGCCGGGGCCTGCCGCTCGCCCTTCCGGTACCGGGGAACGAGGGCGGCCACGAAGCAGGCGACGGCCAGCAGCGCGCTCGCCACCGCGCTCCACCACAGGAACGGCACCGCCCAGTCCCGGGGCCCGGATCCGCCGCCGCTCCCGCCCCCGCCCAGCGGGATGAACACCCCGAGGACCGCACCGGTGAACGCCAGGAACACGGCGGCCTTGGCGTCGGCCCGGGTGAGCTCCATGCTGTTGGCGGCCACCAGGCGCTCGATCGCCGCCACCGCCGACGGGCTCGGGGCGGCGTCCGAGGCGGCGGTAGAGGCGGCGGTCGGTGCGGTCGGCGCCCGGCCGCCGGGTATGCCGGCGGCGGTCACACCGGGCTCCCGTTCGCCACGCCGCCCGCCCAGCCGTTGGCCTGCGAGCGGATCTTGACGAACTCCGGCCCGGTGCCCTGCGGCCCGGGGCCCGGCACCCGCCGTCCGAGCGCGATGAGGCGGTCGCGCAGCATCCGGGACAGCTCCTGCCTCTCCTGCTCGCTCAACTTGCCGAGCATGAGAGCCAGTTGGTCCTGCCAGGTGGTCTCACCCCGGAGCAGTTCGGCGTGGCCGACCGCCCAGTCCAGGACCTCCCGGACCTGGTCCGGGTGTCTGGCCAGCCAGAGCGCCGCGAGCGACACCGGGCCCTCCTGAACGGCCCGGCGGCAGAACGCGTACTCGTCCTCGCTCTTGTCCATCCAGTTGTAGGGCACGTCGGCCCCGTCCGGCTCCCCGAGCCGCAGTTCGGCGTCGTGCTCCCGGGCGGACACGTCCGTGACGCGGTAGCCGAGGCCGCAGTGCGGCAGGAGGTGGGGCGTCGCGAGGTAGTGCATCAGCTCGGCCTCGGTCAGCCCGTGCCCGGCGGTGGCGAACTGCTCCTTGAGCTGGCGCAGACGCTGTTCGAGATCCTTGCGGACCGGCAGCCAGCCCCGCACGGTCCGCGCCCGCACGACGTTCACGGCGTCGTGCACCCACCACAGGACGTGGACGTCCACCGACTTCGTGCCGTACGGGGTCGACAGGCCGACCGCCCGGGTCCCGGACCGCTCGTCCAGCTCGACCAGGTACGCCTCGTCGAATCCGCGCAGGCCCGCCCGGACGGCCACCGGGCCCTCCAGGTCCGGGTCCTCGTCGGCGCGGGCGCGGCGGCGGTGGCCCACCTGGTGGTAGAGCCCGTCCCGGTCCAGCAGGACGAGCGCGCGGTCGCGCCGCCCGGACCAGCGGTGGCGCAGGATCTCCCGCCACGGCGCCTGGGTCGCGCGGGCGTAGACGGGCGGGTCGCTGTCGGCGGTCATCGGGCTCCTCCATCGGCAGGGGCGGGCCGGTACGGCTGCGGTTCGCCCTGGCGCCAAGCGTCCAGGGCGTGCTGGACGATGTGCCGTCCGGCCAGGTCGGGGTTGTCGTCGCCGTCGATCTCGACGAACAGGCGCATTTCACCGAGGCTCATCTCCTGGGCGAGCGCGGTCAGCAGCGTTTCCACGGCGGCGCGCAGCGGTTCGTTCCAGACCGCCGAGGCACACCAGGAGAGCAGTGCGCTGCGCGTCTCGCCGAAGAGGTCGTCGTCGTTGAGCGAGAGCCGGATGAAGGTGATCACGGTGTCGGTGAACTCGCCGACGGTGATCAACTGGGCCTGGAACCAGGCGCGGTCCCACAGCAGTCGGGGGAAGGTCCGGAGCGCGAGTTCGGCCCCGCGCCCCGGGCGGTCCGTCCAGTCCATCAATTCGCGCAGGACGACCGGCTGGTTACCTGAGGCGAAGAGCTCCCACAACGCCGCGTCGACGGCTGTGGCGACCGCCCTCTCGTCCCCCTCCCGCCCCCGGTAGCACCCCCGCAGCAGCGACAGCGCGAGCTCCGGGCGGGACGTCCCGAATTCCTCGCCGCAGGCGTAGGCGACCGTGGACCGCGCCTGCCAGCCGACCTCGTGGCTCCAGTTCCTCAGGCGGTACTTGACCTCTCCGGCCAGCACCGGGTCCAGCGCCGCGATGCCCAGCGCGAACGCGGCGGTGCGGCGGCTGCGTTGACGGTCGGACCGGGCCAGCTTGACGATGTCGCGCAGGGCGCGCCGGCCGCCGCCCCAGCCGGCGGCCAGTCCCATCACCCGGCCCAGGGGCGCGGCCAGTTCGGGGTCCGTACCCGGGACGGCGTCCATCCACTCGGTCAGCAGCCCGGACAGCTCGCCGTACTGCCGCCAGACGTGCCGCAGCACCGTCTCGGCCTGGCGGTGCCGGGTGAAGCGCACCGGTTCCACCGTGTAGGTGTAGCGGGAGGTCGCCCGGATCTCGCCGGGCGCGCACTCGGCGCGGACGGTCGCCAGGAGTTCGTCCAGTGACCGCCGGAAGACGAACCGCGGGTTCGGGCGGGGGGCCTCCCGGCTCACCCCACCGGTCTGGCCGTCGTCGCCGCCCGTCGGCAGGACGGCGTCGAGACGGCCGTCGGCCAGCTTGAGCAGGCGGTCGGCCTCGTCCCGGACGATCCGGTGGTCGAGTCCTTCGAAGACGCTGGTCGCCAGCAGAAAGGCGAGTCCGTCCGGGTCGTCGCGCAACTTCTTCAGCAGGTCGGGGACTTCCTTCTCGGCGAGGAAGCTGAGCCGCCTGCGGAGATCGGCGAGGTCGGGGCCCTCGTCGCCGGCCCTGGCCACCTCGGCGACCAGTTCGGCGACCTGGGCGGGGACCAGTTCCGACGCCAGGAGGTCGTCCAGCCCCGGCCGCAGCCGCTCCAGCAGGTGTCGGCGCCGGTCGGGGTCGGGGACGGCAGCCTCCAGACGGGCCTCGAAGACCGCGCCGGGCGGCGGGGGCACGCAGCGCACCGGGGTGAGGTCCAGGTCGCGGGCGAGGCTGCGGAGCAGGTCCGGGTCGTGCGGCAGCATGACCACCATGCGCGCGTTCGCGTCCGCCAGCAGGCGGCGGAGGTTGGCGACCACCGCAGGGCCCAGCTGGAGGGTGGGCAGCAGGCCGTGCACCAGGTACCCGCGGGCCTCGGCGTCGCGGGGGCGCCAGGTGGACAGGTCCTCGTCGCTGTCGAGCGCGCGCAGCTTCGTGCTGTGCCCGCTGTGCTGGAACAGCAGGTTGAGGGCCGCGGTGCGGCGCCCGGTACCGGGCTCGCCCGCCAGGAACAGCAGGCCGGTGTCCAACTGCCGCAGTGCCGACGGGAACCACTCGGGCCGGGCGAAGCCGGCCCGCGCGTCCAGGATCTCCAGTGCGGAGATCGGACCTTCGTGCGCCTCCACGTGCGGGCCCCCCGGGGCGGACGTCGCGCCGGCGTTCTCGACGCGCTGGTCCCCGTGCACCGCGCCGGTGTTGATGTTGCCGTTCGGGGCGTAGATGACATAGCGCCGGTCGGGGAAGTCCCGGTCGAGGTCGGCCAAGTCGTCGGTGTCGTCCGGGTCCGGATATCCGGACGCGGTCTCGTCCCGGTCGGGCGTCGGGTCGCCGGGGCGGTCGCCGGACGGGCCGCCGCCGGACGCGCCAGCGGCGGAGGACTGGTCCCCGGCGCTCACCGGCGGCGCTCCTTCTTGTCACCGTGGAAGGTGTCGCCCTGGTTGCCGTGGACCGTACCGGCCTTGTGGCCCGCCACGTAGTCGCCCCCGAAGGAGTCGCCGCGCACGAAGTCGCGCCCGGCGTAGTCGCCGCGCACCTTGGTGACCTGCTGGCCGCCCTCCACGTTGGTGACGTGCTGGCCGCCGTGCACCGTGCCGCCGCCGTTGACGTTTCCGCGGTCGGCCCGGTAGCTCACCGGCCCGCTCCCCACGCGACCACCGTCCGCCTGCCCGGCCGCCGGCTCCGCCGCCGCGGCCTGCGCCCGCTCGTGCTCCCCGACCACGGTGTCGCCCAGGATGCGGCGGTCGTAGAGGTTGCCCGAGGGCGCGGGTACGTACAGCCAGGCCCGCTGGTCGAACCGCTTGCCCTCGACGGTGGCCGGCACCTCGATGAAGTGGTCGGGGTGGCGGCCGGTGAATCCGCCCGCCACCGCGTCGTCGTAGCAGCGGTCGGACAGGATGGCGGCGACCTGGGTGATGCTCTCGTTGGAGGCGGCCAGCATGGCCTTCACCGGGCGGGAGTCGAGCAGGCGGTGGGTGTCGTTGCGGGGCGTGCCGTTGCCGTCGAACTCGCCGCCGGAGTCGGGCAGCGGCCCGATGTGGAGGCTGACCCGCAGCCGGATCCGCACCGTCCCGACCGAGTTCACGTTGAACTCGGTGAGCACCTCCTGGAGGGTGTGCAGCCACGGGTGGATCAGGAACGGCATCCATGCCGGGTCGAAGCCGAAGACGTAGCCGTCGCCGGTGGAGGCGGGGAACCGGCGACCGTGCCAGACCTCGGCGAGCCCGGCGCGCTCGAAGGACCACTGGAGGACCTGCGGGACGGCCTGGCTGATCATGCCGTGCTCGATGGCCGGGTAGCCGGTGAAGTCCTTGGCGTCGACGGCCACGATGCCCCGGTACGGCGGCAGCTGGCGGCTCCGGCTGTAGGGCAGGGCGCTGGCCTCGGGCATCGGCTGGTCGGACTGCGACATCTGTGCTCCTTGTGGTTCCGGTGCGGACCGTGTGCCCCAAGCTTCGCGAGCGCGCGCCGTGCGGTGTGCTCGCTCAGTGCGGAAACCTGGTGACGCCCGTCACACGAACTGACGTGGCATCAGTCGTGCGGCGGACCTTCCGAACGGACCGGCGCCGCGTCAGTCACGCCCCGTGGGCCACCCGCCGGAGCGCGGACAGGTCGCCGATGACGATGGACTTCCGTCCGGCGTGGACCTGGTGGGAGCCGAGTTCGGCCAGGCCCGCGGTGACGGTGTTCCGGGACACCCCGAGGTGCTGGGCCAGTTCGTCGCGGGTCAGGGCGAGTTCCGTGCGCCGCCCCGGCGGCCCCGCCGGGTCCGCGGAGACGTCGGCCAGGGTGGCCAGGGCGCCCGCCAGCCGGGCCACGATGTCGCCGCCGCTGCGGGCGAGGTCCGACTCCCGCAGCCTGCCGATGGCGTAGCGGACCATCACCGGGAACAGGTCCCGGTCCGTGACGAACCGCAGGAACGCGGCCTTGGCGAGGACCGCGACCGTACAGTCCGAGATCGCCTGGACGCTCGCCGAACGGACCCCGTCGTCCAGCACGGCCACCTCGCCGAGCAGTTCACCGGGGCCGCGGAACGCCAGCAGTCTGACGTCTCCGGTGCGCTCCCGCCGGGTCACCTTCGCCACCCCGCTCAGCAGGGCGAGCACGTGCGTTCCGGGCTCCGCCTGGCGCAGCAGGGTGGCGCCGATCGGATGCCGGCGCTCGAAGGCCTCCGCCAGCATGCTGTTCCAGCTCGCTTCGCCCATGAGTCGGCGCAGGGTCTGACCCAGGGGGTCCGCCGTTCGGCCGTGATCGTTCATGCGCTGACCTTAGGAGGCGCCACGGCGGGTGCGCAGACGGATGCGGTCTCCCGCCGGAATTTCCCTTGGGCGCCCCGGTGGTGGCGGTCCCCGGGAGGGGGGTGGTCCGGTCGGGGCCGGCGCAGGAGGCGCCGCTGTAGCACGAACTCATCTTTCGGGGTGGGGAATTGGCGAAGAAACCCTTCGCATGAGCGAATCCGGGGCGGGTTGGCGGTGCGGGCGGGGCGGGGCGAGAAGCCTGGTGGCGGGACGGCGGCCGGCCGGGGCTGAGACTGGTGTGCGAGATGTCCGGCATGTCCGGCACGGCAGGACAAGTCGGCTGTACAGCTGGATTCTTGAACTTCCGTCAGGATTGTCCTGAACTTGGCTATGCTGCATCACCATGCCTCCGGCGCCGGCCGTCGCCCGTCCCCGTACTGTTCCGATCGTTTGAGGATGCCGAGAATGCTTCGAGCTGGATCATCACCCGCCAGACGGCCGTCCGCGCCCCTGCTCGGGTGGCTGCTGCCCACCGCCGTGATGGCGGCGGCCGTGGCGGCCGCCGCGGCGGTGGTGTCCGCCGGGGTCCGTGCGGAGGTGCTCTGGTGCGGGGCGACGGGCACGGTGCTGGTGGCCGTGGTGGCCGCCGAGTCGGCCCGCCGGGGGCGTGCGCTGGCCGCGTTGCGGGAGCAGCACGCCCGACAGGTGGGCGAGTTGCAGCGGCGGCTGGCCGGCCAGGAGGCCGAGGCCGTGCGGCTCGCGAAGGAGGAGCTGCCGAGGCTGGTGGCCCGGGCCCGGTACGGCGCGTCGATGGACAGCCTGGCCCGGTCGTACCAGGTGCGCGATCCGCTGGCCGCGCCGAAGTTCCGGGGCGCGCTGGAGTCGGTGGTGCGCGGGATCATCGTCGCCGTCGACGACGAGGTGAACCGGCGCGACTCCGCCGAGCGGGCCTTCGTCAACATCGCCCGCCGGGTGCAGGCGATCATCCACCGGCAGGCCAAGGACCTGCGCGAGATGGAGGACCGGCACGGCAACGATCCGGCGGTCTTCGACGACCTGCTGCGCCTGGACCACGGCAACGCGCTGACCGGCCGCCTCGCCGACAGCATCGCCGTCCTGTCCGGCGCCCGCCCCGGCCGTCAGTGGACCAGGCCGGTGGCGCTCTACAGCGTGCTGCGCGGCGGCATGTCGCGCATCCTGGAGTACCAGCGGGTGGACCTGCACCCGGTGGCCCAGGTGTCGGTGATCGGACCGGCCGTCGAGCCGCTGATCCACGCCGTCTCCGAACTGCTCGACAACGCCACCCGCTACTCGCCGCCGCACACCCACGTGCACCTGAGCGCCGCCGAGGTGCAGAGCGGCATAGCGATCGAGATCGAGGACGGCGGCCTCGGCCTGACCGACGAGGCCCGGATCCGCGCCGAGCGCAGCCTGCGCGAGGCCCAGGTCTCCAAGGACCTGGACGACCTCACCGAGTCGCCCCGGCTGGGCTTCGCGGTGGTCGGCCGACTGTGCCAGGCGTACGGCTTCCAGATCTCGCTGCGCCGCTCCGCCTACGGCGGCGTCCGGGTCGTGCTGGTGGTGCCGCAGGAGTTGGTCACCACCGCGCCCCCGACCGGGCGGGCGCACGGGATCGGCGCGTTCTCCGGCCCCCGGCCGCTCCCGGCGAACCCGCCCAAGTCGGCGGCCCCGTGGGGGGCGCGGGCGGCGGCGACCGGCGTGACGGGGCCGTCCGTCGGACCGTCCATCGGGCCGTCCTTCGGGGCGCCTGGCCCGTGGGCGCCGAGCGGGCCGGGCCCGGGGGACGACGAGGTGGTGGTGACCGAGCGCACCGCGAACGGCCTGCCGCAACGGCGGCGGCGCCCGCCCACCCCCCGGGCGGGCTACCCCGGATCGGCCCGGACCGCCGGACAGTACGGCAACCCGGCCTCGGGGCCCGCCGCGGGCCCCGCCCCGGGGACGGGAGGGCGTCACGCCAAGGAGCCGGTACAGCCCGGCCTCTGGCTGGAGGCGTTCACCGAGGGGATCAACGGCCATGGGCCGGCCGCGAGTTCGGCCGGTCAGACCAATGAAGAGACGGCAGGGAAAGGCGAGCAGTGATTCCGCACCGCAGCAACATGGACTGGATCCTCAAGGACCTCGCAGACAGCGTGCCGTACATCCGCCACATCGTCGTGCTCTCCGGCGACGGCCTCCGGATCGCCCAGCACGGCACCGATCCGGACACCGCCGACCGGCTCGCCGCCGCCTGTGCCGGGCTGCAGAGCCTGGCCGCGGCGGTGGGGCAGGAGTTCCCGCACGGCGACGGCTCGATGCGGCTGGTGGTGATCGAGGTGGACGGCGGCTTCTTCTACCTGATGGCGGCCGCCTCCCGCGCGTACCTCGCGGTACTCGCCGACGAGGGGGTCGACGCCGGGCTGGTGGGCCAGCAGATGCGCGACCTGGTCGCCCGGATCGGCGAGCACCTGGCCACTCCCCCGCGCAACCCCGAGGTGGTCGCGTGAACCGGCCGGAGCGTCGGACGCAGCGGCGGCCGGTGCGCCGTCCCGGTCCCGACCGCGACAGGGACCGCGACCGCGACCGCCTGACCCGGCACCGCGGAGTGGGCACATGAACGAGCACAGCGAGGCGGGCACATGACGACGGCCGACCAGGACGGGTGGGACGGTCCCGACCCCGCCCGCCTGTACGTGATCACCCGCGGCCGCAGCGGCCCGGCCGGACCGGGCGTCTTCGACCTGGTCACCCTGATCGTCTCCCGCGCGGAGCCGACGCCCACCATGCAGCCCGAGCACGCGGCCATCCTGCGGCTGTGCCGCTCGCCGCTCTCGGTGGCGGAGGTCTCCGCCTACCTCGAACTGCCCACCAGCGTCGTCACCGTGCTGCTGGCGGACCTGCTCGACGACGGGCGGATCGAGGCCCGCGCCGCCGTCCCCAAGGCGGAACTTCCCGACCGTGCCCTGTTGGAGGCGGTGATCCATGGACTTCAAAGGCTCTGACACGGTGGTCGGGCCGGCCGCCTCGGACCTGCTGCCGGACTCCGTCGCGATGGCGGTCAAGGTGGTGATCGTGGGCGGCTTCGGCGTCGGCAAGACGACGCTGGTCGGCTCGGTCAGCGAGATCCGCCCGCTGACCACCGAGGAGACCATGACCCAGGCCGGGGTCGGCGTGGACGATCCCACCGGGGTCGAACGCAAGACCTCCACCACGGTGGCGATGGACTTCGGCCGGATCAGCATCAGCGACCAGCTCGTGCTGTACGTGTTCGGCACCCCCGGGCAGGAGCGGTTCTGGTTCCTCTGGAACGGCCTGTTCGAGGGCGCCCTGGGCGCGGTGGTGCTGGTGGACACCCGCCGGCTGGAGGTCAGCTTCGAGGTGATCGGGAGGCTGGAGGACCGCGGCGTGCCCTTCGTGGTGGCCGTCAACGGCTTCCCGGAGGCGCCGGCGCACCCGGTCGACGAGCTGCGGGCCGCCCTCGACCTGCCGCCCGAGGTGCCGATCGTGGCCTGCGACGCGCGCAGCCGCGAGTCCAGCCGGGACACCCTGATGACCCTGATGCGGTACCTGTACGAGCTCGCGGTCCCGCCCACCCGCTGACGACCGCCCGCCCGGGGCCGCCCGCGCACCCCGCCAGCCGAACCCCCCGTCCGCCCCGCCGACCCCACCCGACCCCGGAGAGCCCGTGAGCACCCCGTTCCCCGATGACGCCGCCCCCACCCCGCCGCCCGGCTGCCCGGCCCACGGGCGCGCCCTCGAACCGTTCGGCCCCGGCGGCGTCCGGCGCCTGTACGGGCCGGAGGCCGAGGCCGACCCGGCGGGCCTGTACGAGAAGCTGCGCGCCGAACACGGCGAGGTGGCCCCGGTCCTGCTGCACGGGGACCTCCCGGCCTGGCTGATCCTCGGCCACGGCGCGAACATCACCGCGATGCGCTCGCCGTCCCTGTTCTCCCGCGACTCCCGCCTCTGGTCGGCGTTCCGCGACGGTGACGTCCCGATGGACTCGCCGCTGATGCCGGTGATCGCCTGGCAGCCGCTGTGCGTGTTCGCGGACGGCGAGGAGCACCGGCGGCTGCGCGGCGCCGTGCTGGACGGCCTGAACCGCTTCGACCGGCGCGGCGTGCGCCGCCACGTCCGGCGGTTCACCACCGAGCTGGTCCAGGTGGTCGGGCAGACCGGCCGGGCCGAGCTGGTCACCCAGTTCGCCGAGCACCTGCCGATGCTCGTCATGACCCAGCTGCTCGGCATGCCCGACGAGTACGGACCACAGCTGGTGAACGCCGCCCGGGACCTCATGAAGGGCACCGAGACGGCCATCGCCAGCAACGAGTACGTGGTGGCGAGCCTGCGCCGGACGATGGCCGCCAAGCGCGAGGACCCGGGCGGTGACCTGGTCACCTGGCTGATGGAGCACCCGGCCGGGCTGACCGACGACGAGGTGATGGAGCACCTGCGGGTGGTGCTGCTCGCCGCGAACGAGACCACCGTCAACCTGATCGCGGACACCCTGAAGATGGTGCTCACCGACCCCCGGTTCCGCGCCCACCTGTCCGGCGGTCAGATGACCCTGGGCGAGGCGCTGGACCAGGTGTTGTGGGACTCCCCGCCGATGTCGCTGGTGGCCGGCCGCTGGGCGACCGTCGACACCGAGCTGGGCGGGCAGCAGATCAGGGCCGGTGACCTGCTGCTGCTCGGACTCGCGGCCGGCAACGTCGACCCGGTCGTCCGGCCCGACCTGGCCACCCCGCTGTACGGCAACCGCTCCCACCTCTCCTTCGGCGCCGGCCCGCACGAGTGCCCCGGCCAGGACATCGGGCGCTCCGTCGCCGAGGCCGGGATCGACATCCTGCTGACCCTCCTGCCGGACCTTCGGCTCGCCGTGCCGGAGGAGGAGCTGACCTGGACCTCCGCCTGGATCTCCCGGCACCTGGTGGAGCTGCCGGTGGAGTTCACCCCGCGCGAGATCGAGCCGCACCCCGACTCCAAGCCGGTCGACGCCCCGGAGCCGGCGGCCGTCGCCGCACCCGAACCCGCGCCGGCGGTGGAGGAGGCGGAGGCACCGGCCGCCGTACGGATCCCGGCGCAGCGGCGCGGCTGGTGGCGGGCGTTGACCGGCCTGTTCCGGCGCTGACGGCCCGTCCCTAACGACGGTCGCTGCGGGGCCGCTGCAGGGTGAAGGTGTCGACCGGGGTGAGGTCCCCGTGCGGGCCGTCGAAGGTGTAGTACGTCACCCGCATCCTGGTCAGACCGCCGCGCCGGTCGCCGGGGTCGACGTCGAAGGCCGCGAAGCCGTGGGTGTGCTGCCGGTCCTGGACGGCGGCCCACGGGGCGTCCTCGGTCAGCCACACGGACTGCCGGTACGGGGCCGGCGGGCGCGGCGCGTCCTCCAGGGCGACGACCACCCGGCCCTTGGGCTCCCCGAACAGGTCGTCCTGGGTGGTGGCGGCGTTGCCGCCGGCGCCGATGACCATGTGGACGGTGCCGCGGCCGGTGTCGACCGTGTGGAGGTCGGTGTCGGACGGCACCGGGGTGCGGGTGTCGTTGGGAAGGGTCCCGCGGACGGGGTGGGAGCGCTCGTAGTAGTGCTCGTGGCCGCTGACCACCAGGTCGACCCCGTAGGCGTCGAACAGCGGGCCCCAGGCCTCGCGGATGCCGAGGTCGCTGCCGGCGCCGTGCTGCGAGCTGGAGATCATCGGGTGGTGCATGCAGACCACGATCCAGTCGATCGCCCGGCTGCTCCGCGCCGACCGCAACTCGCGCTCCAGCCAGCGCTGCTGGGCCCCGCCGGAGTAGCCGCGCAGATAGTGGTCGCCGCTGTCCTGGATGGCCACGTCGTCGTTGGCCAGGCTGATGAAGCGCACCGAGCCGACCGTGAAGGCGTACCACATGCCCCGGGTCTCCGCGTCGTCGGCGGCCGCGGAGTCGGGCAGTTCGAAGTAGGTCTGGTAGCCGAGGGCGCCGATCGGGCCGTTGCCGGCCTCGTTCTCGCCGTTGCCGGCGCAGGGCATCCAGGGGCGCAGCCGGGCCGAGCGGCTGTTGTTGATGAACCAGTCGGCCCAGGTCAGCGTGCGGCTCTGGCCGTGCCGGCCGCTGTAGGAGGCGTAGCAGAGGTCGCCGTTGACCAGGTTGAACAGCGGGCCGACGCGTTCGACGGCGGCGACGATGTCGGCGGAGTGCGGGGTGCCGACCTGGCTGCTGGTGAACACCGGGTACTTGCCGAGCGGTGACGGCATGCCGTCGGGGAAGACCACCTGGCGGCGGAGGTTGGGGGTGGCCTGGTCCCCGAAGCTGGTGAAGGTGAAGGGCGCCCGGCCGCGCGGGGCGGTGGTGAAGGAGCCCGGCTCGGGGCTCGCGCCGTCGTGGCCGGCGGTGTAGAGGTAGGTGGTGGCGGGGCGCAGGCCGGTGAGGCGGGCGTGGTGGACGTACACCTCCTCCTTGCCGAGGGCGTCCCGGTAGGTGCGGGTCTGCGCCTCGACGACACGGCCGAGGCCGCCGTCCGGCGAGCCGAGCCGGACCTGCGGGCGGCGCACGGACTGCGGGGTGATCCAGGAGACCGTCATGTCGGCGGACGGGTCCGTGCCGAACTGCAGGTGCAGCCCGCTCACGCTGGGCGCCCCGGTCCGGTGCGGGGTGGACCGCAGCAGCGGGCTCGCGGCGGGCCCCGCCTCCCGGCCCGCGTCCGGGCTTGCCTCCGGGTCCGCCGCCGCGGCCGGCTGGGCGGCCGCACCGCCCGCGACCAGCGCGGCGCCGGCCGCGGATGTGCCCTTGAGGATGGACCTGCGTGCGATCGTCATGGAGCTCCGCCTGCCGAGTGGGGGTGTCGACCCGGAGCACTGTACAGACATGTGCATGCGGAAACGATCGATATGACGGACGGTCACCACCGGTACGACGGAGGGCATGCGTCGGCCCCGGCAGGGGTCGGGGGCTCCGCCGGGGCCGGGCGCAGGGAGTCGGGCACAGGGAGTCGGGCACAGGGCCCGGGGGTCAAGCGCCGGAGATCAGGGGCACTGCTTCCAGGCGAGGTGGTAGACGGTGTTGATGCTGCCGTCCGTCGAGTCCATGGTCATGAAGCTGG
Source organism: Kitasatospora sp. NPDC088264 (assembly GCF_040685715.1). Lineage (NCBI taxonomy): Bacteria > Bacillati > Actinomycetota > Actinomycetes > Kitasatosporales > Streptomycetaceae > Kitasatospora > Kitasatospora sp. NPDC088264. Next base: position 23,627 of record NZ_JBFBIR010000055.1, on the reverse strand, counting down.
TGGTGCTGTTCGGGTCCGAGCTGCCGGCGCCGACCCGCAGTTCGGTGTTGATGTTGAAGTTGCGCTCCTCGCCGCAGGGGGCGAAGACCAGGGCGGCGACGTCGACGGTGTCGGTCGCCTGCCAGTTGTCGTCCTTGGGGCCGCTGAAGTGGTGGCTCAGCTGGACGGTCGCGGGGTCGCCCTGGAAGTAGTAGCCGGCCTGCTGGGTGCCGGTCGCACCCTTCTCCAGGTGGGCGAAGCCGCGGTAGTCGGCGGAGGCGATCGCGTAGGTGAAGCCCTGGGGGACGTGCACCCGCAGGTTGAGCTGACAGTTCTTCCGGAAGTCGGTCGGCTTCGAGCCGACCCCCACCTGGGCGAGGTAGCTGCTGTAGGTCACGGTGAAGGCGGTGTTGTCCGGGGAGACGGCCACGGCGGCCGTCCCCGCCGGGCAGCCGGAGCCGTTGACGGTCGCGACGTCGATGACGATCCGATCCGGCGGCGTCGGGAGCGCGCCGGAGCCGAGGGTCGGCGAGGCGAACAGGGTTGCGGCGATTCCGGTCGTGGCCAGTACACGGAGCAGCATGGGCTTCCCCTTCGATCGTCCACGGAGCCGGGGCCGGCGCGTTGGCGCTCCTAGCGCGGTGACGTTCCGAGCGCGTTGGCGGTCCGAGCGCCTTGGCACTTCGAGCGCGGCCCCGAAATTGACATGACTATGTCACCACACCCGGGGTGTCCGCGTACAGGGGGTGACGCGCCTCCCGGGTGACCTGCGGGCGACGAGCAGCAGCTCACCCTCGCCCGCGAGCCGGCCGTCGAACCGGCTCCCGGACAGCCCGACATCGACCTGATCCTCGGCACCCGCGCCCACATCCCGCAGGCCTACGAGAAGATCGGCGACACCTGGACGGTCTACGGCCTCGGCGACCAGCTCGCCGGGCACATGTTCACCTACGACGGCGCCGAGGATCCGCGCGGCAACCGGAGCTCCCTCGCCCGCTTCACCGTCCCCCCGCCCGCCGGGCCGGGGCTGCGCCGGACGGTGGGCCGGGCCGAGTTCGTCCCGCAGATCACCGACCTCGGGCCGCCCTACCGGGTGCTCGGCCTGCGCGAGGCCGTCCGCCGCGACCCCGGCCGCGCCGACTACGCCCGCGCCCTGGAGCACATCCGCTCGGTGGTGCTCAGCCGGGACGCGGGCGCGGCGGAACTCGCCCTGGCGCCGTAGAGCGGAGAAACCGTTACGGCCTGCGGCCCAGCCCCGCGTAGGCCGCCACCTCGTGGTCGCCGAGCACCGGGCCCTCGCCCAGCTCCGGGTGCCAGCGGTTGATCAGCACCACGCCCGGGTCGTCCAGTTCCAGCCCGGTGAAGAAGCGCTCGACGCCCGCACGGGGGCGCAGGTGGTTCTCGATGCCGGCCTCCGAGTAGCGGCGGGAGCCGATCGCGACCAGGTCGGGAATCGAGTCGGCGGTGCCGGCGGTCAGCGCGAGGAAGCTGCCGGAGGGCAGGGCGTCGACCAGCTTGCGGACCGGCGGGTGCGCGGCCTCGTCGGAGAGGAAGTGCACGATGTTGATCAGCGTCAGCGCGATCGGCCGGTCGAGGTCCAGGGTGGCGGCCACCGCGGGATCGGCCAGGAACCTCCCCGGCTCGCGCAGGTCGCCCTCGACGTAGGCGGTGCGGCCCTCGGGGGTGCTGGTGAGCAGCGCGCGCGAGTGGGCGAGCACGATCGGGTCGTTGTCGACGTACACCACCCGGCAGGACGGGTCGACGGCCTGGACGACCTCGTGCAGGTTGGGCGTGGTGGGGATGCCGGTGCCGACGTCCAGGAACTGGCGGACGCCGTGCACCTCGACCAGCCGGCGGACCATCCGGTGCATCACCGCGCGGGCCGCGACGGTGGCGGTGCGCGAGCCGGGCCACTCCCCGAGGATGCGGTCGCCGACCTCGCGGTCCACCGGGAAGTTGGTCTTGCCGCCGAGCAGGTAGTCGTAGACCCGGGCCGGGTGCGCGCGGTCGGTGCGCAGGTCCACCTGCGGCGCCTCCTCGAACCGGACCCCGGTCAGCCAGCCGTCCGGACCGCTGTTCTCCATGTCTTGCCCTTCCGCACGTTCGTTCCCGTCCCACTCAACCACAGGACATGATCGAACGTCAGCCACTTCGGGACGGCACCCGACCGCCGCGCGCCTTGATGGCCGGAGCCCCCACGGCGGCGGCGAAGGACGGCACCCGCAGGGCGGTGACGAGGCCGAGCGCCGGGCCCAGCGTGCAGAGGGTGACGTAGCCGGGGATCAGGCCGAGGCGGTGGTGGTCGTGCAGCCACTCGGCGAGCAGCGGGAAGGAGCCGCCGAACACGGCGATGGTGGCCGCGTTGACCACGCCCAGGCCGAGGGCGCGGACCTCCGTCGGGAACAGCAGGCCGGTGAAGACGTTGAGCGTCCCGAGCACCGTCGCCACCAGCATCCCCAGCAGCACGGCGACGACCTGGAACGGCAGCCAGCCCTGCCGCAGCCCGATCAGCAGCACCGGGACCAGCAGCACCGGCAGCGCGAACCCGGCCCGGGCCACCGGCAGCAGGCCGAAGCGGTCGGCGGCGGCGCCGCTGAGCAGCATGGTGGCCAGCACCACCGCGAGCACCACGGTCATGAAGGAGGTCGCCTCCTCCCGGTCGACCACCCCGTAGGCGGCGGCGTACTGCGGCAGGTAGACCAGGGCGAAGTAGTAACCGACCGTCCCGCCCAGGGTGTTGAGGAAGACGGTGAGCACCGCCCAGCGGTGCTCGCGCAGCACCCGCAGGAACGGCGGGCGGGCGCCCGTCGACTCCGCCCGGGCTCGGCGGAACTCCGCGCTCTCCGGGGCCGCCCGGCGCACCCAGACGGCGGCCAGCCCGAGCAGCGCCGCGACCACGAAGGCCCAGCGCCAACCGCCGTCGGTCACACCGGACTTGCCGAGGGTGTGCAGCAGCAGCGCGAGCACCCCGTAGGAGAGCAGCGAGCCGACGATGATCCCGCCGTAGGAGACCGAGCTGAACGCGAAGCGGTGCCGGGGCGGGGCCGTCTCGGTCACGTACGCGGCGACGCTGGGCGCCTCCCCACCGAAGGCCAGCCCCTGCACCACCCGCGCGGCGACGGCCAGGACCGCCGCCCAGGCGCCGATCGTCCGCTGGTCCGGCAGCACGGCGATGCCGAGGCTGGCGGCGGCGATCACGGACATGCCGAGGGTCAGGGCGAAGCGCCGCCCCCGGGTGTCGCTGAGCCGCCCGATCAGGTACGAGCCGACCGGCCGGGCGACGAACCCGACCGCGAAGGTCGCGTACGCCCCGAGCAGGCCGCTGACCCCGCCCTTGCCGTGCCCGAAGAGGTCCGCCGCGAAGTACGGGGCGAGGACGGCGTAGATGTTCCAGTCGAAGGACTCGACCACCGAGCCCACCGTGGCGGCGGCCAACTCCCGTCGCCGCCGGCCGGCTTGCGGCTCCTCGCGCGGCGGGGTGGTTCCGGTCCGATCTGTCATGGCCTCAGCATGGCACCGATCGAGGTGGCGCGGTATCGGACGCGGCGAGGTCCGCCGCCCCCGGCGGCCCGGCGCTACCGGCCGGGGTGGTGTTACCGGCCGGGGTGGTGGACGAAGCGGTAGGTCTCGCGGTCCAGTTCGGTGACCTCCACGCCGATCGCGGCGGGCACGTCGAGGCGGGCCTCCAGCGCGGCGAGCACCCGGGCCGTCAGCTCGGCACGCTGCGCGGTGCTGCGGCCGGCCAGGATCTTGACCTCCACCAGCACCACCGCGCGCCCGCCCCTCCCGTCGCCGACCACGTGGCGCCCGGCCGGGCGGAACAGCGTCTTGCAGTCCGCCACGGTGGTGTCGATCACCTCGGCGATCAGCCGGTGGACCTCCTCGGCGAAGCCCGCCTGGTCGAGGGCGAGGCCGGCGGAGTGGTCGACCAGGATCTGCGGCACGGGGACCTCCCAGGAGACGGAGCCCGCTCGGGGCTCCTCGGACAGTTCGGCGACGCTACCGCGCGCGGCCGCGCGGCCCTCGGGCAGGGCGCTCACCGGGGTGCGGCGCGGCGGTGGCGCGGCACTCCCGGGCCCCCGGTTGCGGCGGTGACCCGGGAGCCCGGGAGCGTGAACAGCGGGTCAGCAGCCGAAGTTGATCAGGCGGAAGGTCACGTAGTGGTCGCCGGTGTAGTAGTCCTCGCGGGTGCGCTGGCCGGTGACGATCCGGCGGGTGCCGCGGGTCGGCGAGCCGGGCGTCACCACGGTGTACTCGTGGTAGTAGCCGGAGGACTGGCTCGGCAGCACGCGCTCCTTGTTCTGGAACACCACGCCGTCCTGGCTGTACGGGAACGGCCCGCCGGAGGCGATCAGGTTGAGCGTGGTGCGCGCCTGCGACGGCAGGGCGGACAGGCACACCGAGCCGCTCACCGCGGCGTGCGCCTCGGTGGCGACCGCGACGGGCGCGAGGGTCATCAGAGCGACGGCGGGGACGGCGGCGGCGCGAGACTTCCACGCGCGTAGAGTTCGGGTCATGACAACCAGCATGGCGACCGCCCCGGCCCGCCGAAAGCCCTGATCCAACTCTTCATCTCGGGTCAACTCGACGTACCCACAGTGGACTTGGCCTGGACAGCAGCCGCTCCGGGCCCGCCCTGCGCGAAGCCGAGCCGAGCCGAGCCGAGGCCGGACACGCCTGCGCCACCGGGGCGTTCACCGCCCCGGTGGCGCGTCCGGCGTCTCGGCGTCAGCCCCGGGGCAGGGCCAGGGACTGGACGGCCGGCAGCTTGCGCCAGTCGCTGGAGACGATGCTGGCGTGCGCCCGGGCCAGCTGCTCGGTGCGGGCGCGGGCCTGGTCCGCCGTCGGGTCGGTGGCGCTGATGGCGGGCGCCACATTGTGCGCGTCCGTCATGACCAGCAGGTAGTGCGAGCGGTCGTACCACGCGGTGTCGACGCCGTCGAGGTACGTGGCGGCGTCGCCGTCGAAGACCACGAACCAGGGCCGGATCCCGGCGTCCGCGCCCGTGTACGCGGCGCGCGGGTCGCCGGTCTTGGCGCCGTGCACGGCGGGGAACAGCTGGGCGTCGCCGATCCGGCCGGCGGCGGCGAGGTCGCGCAGGTGGCGGCCGTACTCGACGTCGGTGTGCAGGGTGTCGAAGGGGTTGCTCTCCTCGACCGTCCCCGGGATCGCGTACAGCAGGACCTTTCCGGCCAGCGCCGCGCGGCTCGGCCAGTTGCCGGCCCGCACCGCCTCGTCGACGCTGGCGTACGAGCCGCCGCCCGGCTTGGCGAGCAGGTCGGCGGGGCGCAGCACGGCCGATCCCAGGTGGGCGGCGATCAGCGCGTCCAGTTCCGTCGCCCCCATGCCGAGGTTGGCCGAGAAGCCCGCCTTGAGCTCCAGCTTGACCACCAGCGGGCCGGCGCCCGGGTGGGCGCCGAGCCAGACCCGGACGTCGTCGAGGCAGTTCTCCAGGTTCTTGTTGGCGCCGCCGCTGTAGAGCTGCGCCGGGGTGCTGGCGGCGGTGCAGTTGTTGGAGTTGCCGAGCGGGTTGGAGTGGCTGACCTTCCACTCCTTGGTGACGATGTCCGTCCAGATGTCCAGCTCGATCATCCCGGTGCCGGTGTCGAGCCCCTGGGCGAGGTACGGGTAGGCGGCCGGGTCGTAGGTGTTGTGCAGGCCGACGGTGGTGGCCGAGCCGAACGGCAGGTCCGCCGGGCCGCTCGCGGCCGCGTCCTGCGCCGCGTCGGCGGTCGTCGGAATCAGGGCCGCGGCGGCGGCGAGCAGGCCGGCCGCCAAGATGGCGGCGGCGGTGCGGCGTACGGTCACAGGTACTGTCCCCCCAAGTGCGGATGTGCCTCCGGCCGCCCCTCCCGGACGGTCGGACGAAGCATCGCCCACCAGGGCGAGCTCCGGGTGAAGAAGACACGACAATAGCGTGACGGCTGTACCGCTCCCGCCCGGGTTAGCGTGGGCCGTCCAGCAGGCGCGGCCCGGTCCGCGCCTGAGCACCGAGCACCGGAGGAACTCCCGTGTCCCTGGTCCGCGTCCACAACTTCTCGATCTCGCTCGACGGCTACGGAACGGGCGAGGGGCAGAGCCTCGACTCGCCGTTCGGCCACGCCGGCGACCGGCTGCACGGCTGGTTCTTCCAGACCCGGACCTTCCGGCGGATGCACGGCCGGGAGGGCGACACCGGCGGCGACACCGGCGTCGACGACGCGATGGCCCGCACCTGGAGCGACGGCATCGGTGCGGAGATCATGGGGCGCAACAAGTTCGGCCCGCAGCGCGGCCCGTGGCAGGACCACGAGTGGAAGGGCTGGTGGGGGCCGGAGCCGGTGTTCCGCACCCCGGTCTTCGTCCTCACCCACCACCCGCGCCCCACGCTGGAGATGGCGGGCGGGACGACCTTCCACTTCCTCGACGCCACGCCCGAGGAGGCACTGCGCCAAGCCAAGGCGGCGGCCGACGGGAAGGACGTCCGGATCGGCGGCGGCCCGAGCACCGTCCGGGCCTTCCTGGAGGCGGACCTGATCGACCACCTGCACGTGGTGGTGGTGCCGATCGTCCTCGGCCGCGGCGAGCGGCTCTGGGACGGGCTCGAAGGCCTGGAACAGCGCTTCCGCACCGAGGCGGTGACCAGCCCGAGCGGCGTCACCCACCTCACCTTCACCCGGCGGTAGCCGAAAGACGGTGGCCTCCCCGCACCCGTGGGGAGGCCACCGTCACACTCGGACCGTCAGACCTGTCAGACCTGTCAGACCCTGTCAGACCCGGTCGGCCGCGATCAGGACGTACTGGAAGGAGCCGTCCTTGTAGGAGTTGATGAACGCCTCCTCGATGCCGGTGACCAGCGAGGAGGTGGCGCGCAGCTCCCAGTAGGGCAGGGTGGCGGGGGTCAGGTCGATGACGGCCTGCGGCACCAGCCGGTTGTCGGCCATGGCCCGCAGGTACTCCCGGCGGGAGTGGATGTTGCACTCGAAGTGCGCGTTGATCTGCGAGACCCACTTGGACGGCTGCCCGTAGGCGGGGTTCCAGCAGCCGGTGACGGTCACGTACCGGCCGCCGACGGCGAGGATCCGGGAGTGCTCGGCGAACAGGTCGTGCAGGTCGACGTACATGCTGGACTCGTTGTTCCACGAGCCCGCCACCTGGCCGGTCTCGAACGGCATGTCGAGCATGTTGCAGACCTGCGAGCGGACGAAGTCGCCGATGCCCAGCTCGTGGGCCCGGTTGTTGCCGAACTCGGCCTGCTTGGCGGAGAGCGTGACGCCCTGGACCCGGCAGCCGAAGCGCTGGTGGGCCATCACCATCGAGCCGCCGCGGCCGCAGCCGGCGTCCACCAAGGTGGCGTCGGCCGGAACCGCGCCCAGGTGGTCGAGGAGCAGCTCGGCCTGCGCGGACTCCAGGCGGTGCAGCTCGGTGATCACCTTCTTCTCGCGCTCGCTGTCAGCCGGGTCGCCGATGGCGGCCTGGTCGACGTCGCCGATGCCGTAGTGGTGGTGGTAGAGGCCGTCCACGTCGCCGAGGCGAAGGTTGACCGGCCGTGCCTCGTGGTCCCAGTAACGTGCGATGTCGCCCTGGTAGGGGGTCGCCGGCCCGGGGATGGCGGCGTTGTCGGCGGGGGTGGTGATGTCGTCGGTCAGGGACATGCGTCAGCTCCTAGCGGGTGATCAACGGAAGGGGGACGGCTGCCGGAAACGGTGGTTACCAGAAGTCGGGCAGGGTGTAGCGGAAGGAGTTGGTCTGGTGCCAGAAGTGGTTGCCGTCGACCCACGCGGACACACCGCGCAGGAACCGCACGAGGGTCGGGACGGGGCAGGCCGCGGCCAGCGCGGCCGCCTCGGCCTCGAAGGCGTGCATCAGGTCGTTGTGGACCTCGACCGCCTTGAGGTAGCCGTCCCGGTGCGAGCAGTCCTCGCGTTCGGCGATCACCACGGGCAGGTTCAGGTGCAGTCCGGGGATGGACAGCTCCTTGGTGTACGAGTACAGGTCGTTGACGATGGTGGTCGCGTTGCCGGCCAGGGCGATCACGCGCTGCATGGCGGGTAGCGCGTGCAGTTCGGCCGGCAGCTCGTAGCCGCCGACGGTGTCCGTGATCGTCGGGCAGGGGCGGAAGTTGTTGAACTGGCGCATCGCCAGGTACTCCCACACCTGCGGGACGTGCTCGGTCTCGGCCCACGACGCCTCGGCGAGGTACCCGAGGTGCAGCCGGGCCATGTCGTGCCGGAACCGGTCCGACTGGGAGGGCGTGGAGGCCCGGGTGAAGTACTCCATCGCGGAGCGGTACGCCCGGCGGGGCGCGTCCTCGTGCAGCGAGGCCTCCCACTCCGGGTGGTACTCCGGGGTGGTGTGCAGCGGGTCGAGCGCGGTGTGCGCCAGCAGCAGGCGCCCGCCGAGGCCGACCGGCGAGCCGCCGTGCTCCTCGCAGTAGTAGTCGTCGACCGCGTTCTCGGCGACCATCAGGCGGGCGGCGAGCATCAGGTGGTCGACGCCGGGCGCGTCCGGGTGGCAGGCCACCATGTAGCGGCCGGTCGAGAAGCCGTCGAACTGCTTCTCCCAGTCCGGCGGGTACAGCTCGACCTCGTCCAGCGCCCAGGCCTTGATCCTGAGGCTCAGCTCCTCCACCCGCACCGGGTCGGGCTCGGCCACCGGGTGGTGGTAGAGGCCCGGGATGGCGTCGCCGGGCTGCGGCTTGGAACCACCCGGCTTGGAACCGCCCGGCTTGGAACCACCCGGCGAGGGGCTGTCGGACGTGGGGACGCCGGGCACGGAGGTGTTGGGTGCGGGCGCGCTCGGGGCGGGGGGACTCTGCGCCAGGTTCAGGCCCGCGGTGCCCAGGCCGCTCGGCCCGCGCAGGATCCGCTCCATCGCCGAGGAGCTCATGACCCCACCGCCGCGGGGGCAGTGCGCTCGAAGGGTGTCCCCGCTCTGGTGCACAGGGGCATGGAGCCTCCTCTGACTCTGATGAAGGATCGCGAGACATGACGCTTCGTCACCTGGCCGACGGCGCGGGCGGTCTTCGAACGCGCCCCCCGTCTCGCTCGGTTCACAACCGTAGGCGCGGGGACCGGTTCGGAAACGCTCCGAACGATCTTCTACACCCGATCAGGTGAACGTGGGCCCGTATGGCGTTTGAAACGCCACCTCCTCATGCATCGGTCCGCCGCGCCCGCCGGCGTAAGGGGGAGAAGAATGGCCACGACCCCGTGACGGAACGGGGCCAGGAAGGACGTACCAGCACATGGAGACCCAGGGCCGCAGCCGCACCGCACTGGTCGAGGACCTCATGGAGCGTTTCCCCGACGTGCCCCGGGAGGCCGTGATCAAGGAGGACCTGCTGCGCGGCGGCATGGCCTTCGACGAGTCCGCCCTCAGCGGCAGCACCGGCGCCGACGGGAGCGGCGAGGTCAAGCCGAAGTCGTACTTCATCTTCTCCTTCGACCACCGCACCCTGCCCGAACTCGGCGCGGCCGCGCTCAACCGCCCGCCGGAGGAGGTCGTGCTCACCGGCGGCCCGTACGGGCTGCGCCGCACCGTGGTGTCGGTGCGGGTCAACCCGGACTCGCCGTACCGGGTCGGCGCCGGGGAGGACGGCACGCTCGGCCTGTACCTCGACGGCGCGCGGATCGCCGACGTGGGCCTGCCTCCGATGCCTGACTACTACCGGCACGCCCTAGCCAACGGGAAGTCGGTGATGGAGGTCGCCCCGACCATCCAGTGGGGCTACCTGATCTACCTGACGGTCTTCCGGGTCTGCCAGTACTTCGGCGCCAAGGAGGAGTGCCAGTACTGCGACATCAACCACAACTGGCGCCAGCACAAGGCCGCCGGCCGCCCCTACACCGGGGTCAAGCCGGTCGAGGAGGTGCTGGAGGCGCTGGAGCTCATCGACCGCCACGACACCGCCCGCGCCTCCCAGGCGTACACCCTCACCGGCGGCGCCATCACCTCGCAGGTCGGCGGCCGGGACGAGGCCGACTTCTACGGCCACTACGCCAAGGCCATCGAGGAGCGCTTCCCCGGGCGCTGGATCGGCAAGGTCGTCGCCCAGGCCCTGCCGCGCGAGGACGTCCAGCGCTTCCACGACTACGGCGTGCGGATCTACCACCCCAACTTCGAGGTCTGGGACAAGCGCCTGTTCGAGCTGTACTGCCCCGGCAAGGAGCGCTACGTCGGCCGCGACGAGTGGCACCGGCGCATCCTCGACTCCACCGAGGTGTTCGGCCCGGAGAACGTGATCCCCAACTTCGTCGCCGGGGTCGAGATGGCGCAGCCCTTCGGCTTCACCACCGTCGACGAGGCCATCGCCTCCACCCGGGAGGGCCTGCGCTTCTTCATGTCCCACGGCGTGGTGCCCCGCTTCACCACCTGGTGCCCCGAACCCACCACTCCGCTCGGCAAGGCCAACCCCCAGGGCGCCCCGCTGGAGTACCACATCCGCCTGCTCCGGGCCTACCGCGCCACCCTGGAGGAGTTCGGCCTCTCCTCCCCGCCCGGCTACGGCCCGGCCGGCCCCGGCAAGGCCGTCTTCTCGGTCAGCTCCTTCATGGACTCGCTGCCCGGCTGAGCCCCCGACGCACGCCGCCCCCGGTCGGCATGACGGGACGTCAGGATGACGCCGGGGGCCGTCGGCCCACCGCGAGGAGGAGGCGGACCCCGCCGATCGGCGCGTGGGTGGGGGTACGAACAGCGTGTTAGCTTCCCGCCATGGGATTACGTGGGGCTCGTGGGGTGGCGGCGCGGTCGGCGATCGAGGGGATGCGGGAGCTCGCCGGGGAGGGGTTGACGGCGCCGGACGTGTTCCGGCGGGCGGACGAACTGCTGCGCCCGGTCCTGGAGTTCGACGCGGTGTGCTGGCACACAGCGGATCCGGCGACCGGGCTGGTGAACTCGGTGCAGAGCGAGGACCTCAGCCTGACGGCGTACGAGCACGCCGTCAGGCTGGAGGTCTGGGAGGACGACCTGGCGACCTTCCCGAAGATCCGGCACAGCGGGGCGCAGGCGGAGACGCTGAGCCGGGCGACCAAGGGGCGCCCGCAGGAGAGCGTGCGGTTCCGGGAGCAGATAGCACCGGCCGGGTTCGGGGACGAACTGCGGGCGGTGTTCGACGCGACGGGCGGGATGTGGGGGTGCGCGGCGTTCATGCGGGCCCCGGACCGCGGCCCCTACCTGGGACGCCAGCGCGAGCTCGCCGGCGCCGCCGCCCGCCACCTGGGCAACGCACTGCGGGCGTGCCACGTTCCGGCCGGCGCGCCGGACCAGGAGGACGCGGGGCCTGCGGTCCTGCTGCTCGACCGGCGCAACCGGCTGCGGGCGATGTCCGGCCCGGCCGAGGACCTGCTCGACCGGCTGGCCGACCCCACCCCCACCTCGCTCAGTATCCCGACCTCCGTGGCGATGGCCGCCGAGCACGCCCGCCGGGCGGCGCACGGGCTGGCCGCGCCGCAGACGCCGGTACGGGTCCGCTCCCGGGACGATCGCTGGTACCTGCTGCACGGATCGGCGCTGCGCGGCGACGCGGCGGCGGACGAGGTGACGGTGGTGGCCACGCCCGCCTCGCCGGCCGAGGTGATGCCGCTCTACCTGGCCGCGTACGGGCTGACCGCCCGCGAGCAGGAGGTGGCGCTGCTGCTGGTGCGCGGCAGCGACACCCGGGACGTGGCCCGGCTGCTCGCGATGACGCCGTACACGGTGCAGGACCACCTGAAGTCGGTGTTCACCAAGACCGGGGTGGGCAGCCGACAGGAACTGATCGCGCGGATCATGCTCGGCGGGGGGCGCTGCTGACCCGTGGCCCCGCGCCCCTGGCGCGCGCCCGCCGCACGCCCCCAGGAATCTGGGATGGCCGGGGCCCCGCCGCGAACGTGAAGATTTCCCCACGGGGGATTCACGTCATGCACATGACGTGACGTGCATCGCAGTGCCTTCATCGTCCAGCGGAGGAGCACCCTCATGAGCTCGCGCACCAGGCGCACCGCCTTCACCTCAGGAGTCGCCGCACTGGTCGCGGTGACCGGACTCGGCCTCGGCGCCGCGCCCGCACACGCCGACACCACACCGCCGACCGCCACCTGCGACCCCGCCCGCGACTACCTGTGGGAGGACATCGCCTCGGCCCGGGTCGAACCGACCGTCACCGACTTCCTCGCGGTCGCCATCACCCCCGGCACCACCGGCAGTTACACCAAGACCCTCAGCGAGGTCGACTCGGTGAGCACCACGATCAACACCAGCACCGAGGTGAGCGCCGAATTCAAGGCGATCTTCGCCAAGGTGAGCGTCAAGGTCGGCTTCTCGGTGGCCAGCACCAAGGCGACCACCCGCACCACCACCGTCACCGACACCGTGAACTTCAACAGCCCCGGCTACTACGGCCTCTACCGCGGCACCCGGAAGGTCACCGGCGAGTGGGTCCGCTACATCTGCGCCCGCAGCGGGAACACGGGCTACTGGATCAACACCAGCCCGAACGGCCCCGGCACCTTCACCACCTTCGACGTCCCGGAGCAGGGGACCGTCTCCTGTGCCTACCCGGAGCCTGCCGGCACCCTGCGCGCGGCGGCCCGGGCGCGACTCGTCTGCTGATGCCCAGGATCACCGAAACGGCCCGACCCACCTGCTGCGAAAGCGAGTCCACGATGCCCCACCCGCACCGTCCGCGCTACCGCGCCCGCCGCCCGCTGAACGTCCTCGGCACGGCGGCCGCCGTCGGCGCCCTGCTGTTCACCGCCTCCCCCGCAGCCCTGGCCGCCCCCACGTCGGCCACCGCACTCGCTGCGGACCCGGAGAGCGACTACCCCTGCGACCCCGGCCTCTACCGCATCAACACCGCCGGGGCCGACCGGCCGCTGACCGTCGCGCTCTCCCCCGGGAACCACGGCTCGGTCATCCAGTACTTCTGGGGTGACGAGTCGAACCAGAAGTGGCAGGTCTGCCGCAAGCACGCCTCCGACGGCCGCGAGCTGGTGTACTTCCGCGACAGCTGGCGCGGCTGGTGCATGGTCGTCGACCGCTGGGGAAAGGACGACGGCAACTGGATCATCACGGTCGGCTGCGGCGACATCGTCCCCGAGAACCAGGCGTTCTGGATGGCGAAGGTTCCGGGCGGCAACCGCTTCGCCCTCCAGAACCTGAACTCCGGCAAGTGGGTCGCCGCCCAGAACCACAGCGACGGCCTGGGCTACCAGATCGTCCAGGACAGCCGACCGGACCTGTTCTATCTGCAGGCCGTCTGACCGTACGGCGCACCACCAGGAATGCCTGCCGTGCCCGGCCGGGGCTGTCCGGCCGGGCACCGCAGGTCCGGGGCGCCAGCCCGGGGCACGCGTCCAAAAATACCGGGCGGGGTATCCTGAAAGGACTGGCCACCCCATCCGGGGGTGCGACGTGAGGAGCAGCGCGATGTGTCGACGAACCACCTGCCGGACGTGCGGCAAGGCAAGCTACGCGGGGTGCGGCATGCACGTCGACCAGGTACTCGCCGGGGTGCCCGAGTCCGGCCGCTGCGCCTGCGACCGGACGAAGCGCAAGAGCGGCGGCTTCCTGGCGAGGCTGCTCGGGCGCCGCTGAGGGGCACGACCTGCCGGGCACCCTGCCGTCCCGCGCAAACGACCCGATAAGATGATTGACGGTGTGCCGGGAAGTCTGGTCGGCTCGGGGGACGACCGCAGCGCTCGGGCGGCGGCGACCCCGATCGTCGTGATGGGTCGTTTCCGCAGATGCACGCCGTGGGGATCGTTCTGGTTCTGGTGGTTCTGGCCACGAGCGTGGCCACCTTCGCCCGGCGGTTGCGGGTGCCCGCGCCCTCCCTGCTGGTCCTGGTCGGCCTCGCGGTCGCGATGGTCCCGGGTGTGCCCGCGCTGCACGTACCGCCGCAGGCCATCGCCCTGGTGGTGCTCCCACCCCTGCTCTACTCCTCCGCCGAGGAACTGTCGTTGCGCGATCTGCGCACGGTGTGGCGCCCGGTGACGATCCTCTCCTTCGGCCTGGTCTTCGCCTCCGCCGCCGCCGTGGGCTTCGTCGCCGTCGCCGTCGCCGGGCTCCCGCCCGCGATGGCGTTCGTGCTGGGGGCCGTCCTGTCCAGCACCGACCCGGTGGCCGTCACCGCGCTCGGCCGCCGGCTGGCGCTGCCGGGGCGCGTCCAGGTGCTGGTGCAGGCCGAGAGCCTGTTCAACGACGCCACCTCGCTGGTGCTGTTCAAGGTCGCCGTCGGCGTCGCCGTGGCCGTGGGCGGCACGGTGGACCTGCCTGCGGCGGGCGGCGAGCTCCTGCTGCTCGGCGGGGGCGGCAGCCTGGTCGGCGCCGCCGTGGCCGGCCTGGTGTGGCTGATCCGGCGCCGCACCGCCGACCCCGTCCTGGAGACCGTGATAGCCCTGGTCACCCCGTACGCGGCGTACGTGCTCGCGGAGTCCGCGCACACCTCCGGGGTGACCTCGGTCGTGGTCGCCGGCGTCCTGCTCGGCCGCTCCGGCCGCCGCCTCACCGACGCCCGCATCCGGCTCCAGCTGCACGCCGTCTCCGCGGTGGTGGTGTTCCTGCTGGAGAGCGTCGTGTTCAGCATCGTCGGCCTGCAACTGCCCGCCCTGGTCCGCGACCTGCCGGCCGGCACCGGCTGGTGGCCGCTCCAGGCGCTCGCGCTGGCGGCCGTGCTGATCGCCGTCCGGGTGCTGTGGACGCTGCCGCTGACCCGCGGGGTCAAGCCCGCCCGCGGCCGGCTGTCCTGGCGGGTCGCCGGGGTCGTCACCTGGGCCGGCACCCGGGGCGTCATGCCGCTGGCGGCGGCCCTGTCCATCCCGCTGCTCACCGCGGACGGCGACCGGATACCCGGGCGCCCGCTCGTCCTGGTGCTGACCACGGCGGTGGTCGTCCTCACCCTGGTCGTGCAGGGCCTGACCCTCGCCGCCGTGGTCCACCGTTCCGGGCTCGCCCTGGAGCCCGAGCACACCGCCCGCGAGGAGGACGACGCCCGCGACGCCCTCAACCGCGCCGCCCTCGACCACGTCGACCACCTCGCGGCGCTGGAGGTCATGCCCGACACCGCGATCGACCGGGTCCGGCGCGGCCTCGCCGCCCGCCTCGACCGCACCCCCGAGACCCCCGACGGCACCACCGCCGACGCCGCCTACCGTCAACTCCGGCACGAGGTCATCACCGTGCAGAACGCCCGGCTGCACCGCCTCTACGCGGAACACCTCATCAGCGACACCACCCTGCGCCGCCTCCAGCGCGACCTCGACCTGGAGCAGGCCGGACTCGGGCGGGTCTGACCGGCCCGACCCGGCCGGCCGTGACGGCTTGCGGCCCCGGTCTTCCGCACCTCCGCACCGCAGGTCAGACTGTCGCGAGCAGTCCGACGCAGCACCGAACGGGGGCCACATGGCACAGGGCAGGAAGAAGCAGAAGAGACCACTGAGCGCGGCGGCCGCCGCCCAGCGGCCGAAGACCGCCAAGCGGAGACCCCGGAAGGACAACCCGCTCGCGCCCCGCACCATCCGCCGGGCGGCGGGCCTGGTCGCGGTGCTCGCCCCGCTGCTGCTCGTCGGCCTGATGGCGCTCGCCGTGGACCCGGACTACTCCGCCCTGTTCACGATCCTCGCCGTGCTGGTGCTCATCACCTCGCTGGGCGGGCTGATGGTGGTCCGGGCCGCCGGCTGGGTGCTCTGGCCCGGCGTCCTGCTGGGGGTCCTGCTGCTGGCCCTGCCACCCACCACCATCCGGGCGGAGGTGCTCGCGCACCGCGGGGAGCGGACCGAGGTCGTCGTCACCGAGGCCCACAGCTCGAAGGACCGCAGCGGCCGGACCAGCTGGTCCTGCGCGATCCGCCGCGCGGACGGGAAGCCGCTGCCGCACCCGGAGTTCCAGGGCTCGGGCTGCTCCGGGTCGTCCTCCGCCGGCACCACCACCACCGTCCTCGTCGACCCCGACGGCTGGGCCCCGCCGGCCGGCACCGACCTGGACCTCGCCTTCCTGCACGGCGGCGTCTACGCCCTGGGCGGCCTCAGCCTGCTCTGGGTCCTGCTCGTCACCGCCGCCGCCCGCCGCAGCCTCCGGGACTCCCGCGCCGCAGCGCCCGCCTGACGGTTCGGGTTCAGGAAGGCGGGCGGTCAGGCCGTGCCGGCCTTCGGCACGGTGTAGAGGCACTCCTCGATCCGGTCGATCAGGCCGCCCTCGAACCGGAAGTAGACGACGGTCGGGACCTCCTGGACGACCCCCTCGGCCGACAGCAGGTGGATGACGTGCTGCTGGAGCACCTCGTCCGGCTTCTCGAACTGGCGGAGGACCTCGAACCGCAGCGACTCGACACCGGCGGCGAAGGCCTTGAAGTGCACGAGCCGCTCGTCGATCGCCTGCTCGTCCTTGCCGTCGTTCTGCCACACGGTGGCCTTCTCGGTGCACAGCGCCCGGAAGCCGGCGAAGTCGTTCGCCTCCAGCAGCCGCAGACCCGAGATGACCGTCTCGCCGATGCTCTGTGCCATGCCGAACTCCTGTGTCCGTCGGGTCGAATGCGGGGATGGTGGTGCGGTGCTGCGGTCAGCGGGGAAGCAGGCCGAGGTGGCGCAGGTCGGTGACGTACTTGCCGACGAGGGCCGCCGACAGGTGCGGGATGTCCTGGTCGGCGCCGACCTTGGCGGCCCGCACGGCGGACCGGAACCCGGCGGCGGGGATCGCCGACCCGGGGACGCCTTCCCCGGGCCGCGCGAAGGCGTGCAGCAGGGGCAGCAGCGAGTGCTGGCGCTGCTTCTCCGGGAGGGCACGCAGCGCGGTGGTGATCCGGGCGAGCCAGTCGTCGTAGTCGTCGATCCGCCGGATCGGGTGGCCGGCCTCGATGAGCCAGTCGACGAAGGTGTCCAGGCAGACGCCGTCGTCGTGCGGGTTCAGCGCGTTGAAGGTCCGGTAGCCCTCGGTGGCCCGCGCGCCCAGCGCGGTGACGGCCTCGGCGGTGAAGTCGACCGGCAGGCCGTCGTAGTGGGCGCGCCCGCCGCCCCGGTAGAAGGAGCCCGGAGCGATGCCGGTGGCGAGCAGGCTGAGCAGCAGGCGGGTGAACACGTCGGGCACGTTCAGCTGCCCCCGGTACCTGCCGTGCGCGAGGATCATGTCCGAGCGCAGGGTGACGACCGGCAGTCCGCACAGGTCGTGGGCCTCGCGGAGCAGCACCTCGCCGGCCCATTTGCTGGTCGCGTACCCGTGCGCGTAGTCGCCGTACCCGTGCGCGTCGTCGTGCCCGTCCTCGTGCTCGGATCCATGCGCGCCTCCGTTGCCGGTGCCCCGGGCGAGGTGGCGCACCGGGCTGGTGACGCGGATGTCCCCGTCCTCGTCGAGGGCCGCGGCGCCGGCCACCACGGCGACGGTGGACACGTAGGTGACGGGCTTGAGCCGGGTGGTGAGCGCCAGCCGGATCAGTTCGGCCGTGCCGACGACGTTGGGCCCGAACAGCTGGTCGTAGGGCAGCACGTGGTTGACCAGGGCGGCCGGGTGGACGATCAGGTCCACGGTGTCGGCCAGCCGCTGCCAGGTGTCCTCGGCCAGGCCCAGCCGCTGCTCGCCGATGTCGCCCGCCAGCACCTCCAACGTTCCGTCGGCCAACTCCCGGTACCGCCGGAGCAGTTCGGCGTCACCGCTGTCGAAGGCGGCCTCCAGCCGCTTCGCCGCGACGGCCGCGTCGGCGCCACGGACCACGCAGACCAGCCTGCCGCCCGCGGGCGCCAGCCGTTCCAGCCACTCCAGGCACAGGAAGCGGCCGAGGAAGCCGGTGGCCCCGGTGAGCAGCACGGTGCGGACGGCGCCGTCGGGGCGGGGCAGCGTCGGGGCGGCGGCGAGCGTCGCCGCGTCGAGGAACCTGTCCAGGGTGAGGTCGCCGGCGCGGGCCTCGACGGCGTGCTCGCCGTGGACGGAGGCGACGGTGGGCCGCGCGGCGCCGGTGCGGCGCCGCTCCTCGATGTAACCCGCCACCCGCGCAAGGTCGTTGGCCGGGCTGATCACCACCCCGACCGGGACCTCGACCCGGAAGATCTCCGTCATGAGGGCGGCGAAGGACAGCGCGGACAGCGAGTCCCCGCCCAGGTCGGTGAAGTGCGCGTCGGCGCTCAGCTCGGCGCCCGCGCAGCCCAGCAGCGCCTGGGCGGCCCGGCCGACCGTCTCCAGCACCGGCCGGTCCGGCCCGGCCCGGCGCAGGTCGCGCAGCCGGCGCTCCTGCCCGTCGGCGAGTTCGGCGTAGAGCCGTTCCAGGGCCTCGCCGTAGCGCTCCCGGAGCCGGGGGCGCAGCGGTTTGTGGCTGTCGGCGAGCAGGCCGTTCGCGGCGCTGAAGGGTTCGGTCTCGATCAGGACGTCGCGCGGGATCTCGTAGGAGTTGAGCTCGGCCTCCTTGGCGATCCGCTGGAGCGACTCGATGAGCAGCGGTTTGAGCGACTCGGCGTCCCCGTCGGCCCTGGCCAGCGCGTCCGGGGCGGGGACGACCACGGCGAGCGGGTAGGCGCGCTCGCTGTTGCCGTACACGAAGATCTGCCGGATCAGCGGGCTGGCGACGAAGGCGGTCTCCAGGCGGGAGACGGCCACGAACTCGCCCTGGGAGAGCTTCAGGACGTCCTTGGTGCGGTCGACGTAGACGAGCCGGTCCGGCCCGATCTCGGCCATGATGTCGCCGGTCCGGTAGTAGCCGTCCGCGTCGAAGATCTCGGCGGTGAGTTCGGGCCGCTTGTAGTAGCCGGGGATGGCGGTGGCGGTCTTGAGCAGCAGTTCCCCGCGCGGGTGCGGCGAGTCGGTCCGGAAGTAGCCGAGTTCCGGGACGTCGACCAGCTTGTAGTCGATGACCGGCGGGCGCTGCACCACCGAGTCGAGCAGCACCCCGCCGGCCTCGGTGGAGCCGTAGCCGGTGTACAGGTGGAAGCCCAGGCAGGACTCGACGAAGGCCGCCACCTCGGCGGAGAGCGGGGCGGTGCCGCAGAAGGCCTTGGTGACGCGCCCGCCCAGGACGTTCTCCCGCAGGTCGGTCTTGACCGCCGTGTCGACGTCGCCGGGTTCGCCGGAGCGCCGGTCCAGTTCGCTGCGGTACCGCTGGAAGAGCAGGTCGCAGATGCGCGGGACCATGGTCAGCTCGGTGGGGCGGACCAGCGCGATGTCGTCGAGCAGGGTGGAAAGGTCGCTCCTGGCGGTGAAGTGGCCGACGCCGCCCCGGGAGAGCGAGCCCATCAGCGCCCAGTGGCCGGCGAGGTGACTTTGCGGCATGTAGTGGACGCTGACCGGGGGTGCGTCCTCCGCGCCGTAGCTGAAGCCGTTCCACGCGGTGCGGACCAGCCGCTGGGGGTAGACGGCCCCCTTCGGGGTGCCGGTGCTGCCGGAGGTGTAGATGAGCAGCGCCAACGGGTCGTCACCCGGGTCTGCGACGAACAGGGGCGCGGGCGGCAGTCCGGCTCCGGCCTCGACCACGGCGGCCAGCGGGTCGACGGCCACCGGGCGGCCGGCCCCGGCCAGGCGCCGCCGGGCGGATTCGAAGGCGTCGCGCTGCTCGGCGATGTCGGGGCGGTAGTCGAACACGATCACGCGCCGGATCGAGGGCACCCCGAGGACGGCTTCGACGGCGGTGTCCAGCCGCTCGATGCTCGCCGCGAGGGCGCGCGGCTCGGTCTCCGCGACGATCGGCGCCAGCTGGGACAGCGGCGCGCTGGACTGCAACGGCACGACCACCACGCCCGCGTGGAGGCAGGCGAGATCGAGCGTGGCGTAGTCGGTGCTGGTGAAGCCCAGGATGCAGAGCCGGTCGCCGGCGCTCAGCGGGTGGTCCGGGTGGTGGTGCCACTCGGTGGCGACGGCGCGTACCCGGGCCCACAGTTCGCGGTAGCTGACGGTCTCGAAGCCGGGCAGCAGGCGCCCGGTCACGGGCTCCCGCGCGCGTTCGCCGAGGGCGGGCCGGTCGGCGTAGCCCTCCATGATGGCCGCCATGACCTCGGCGAGTCCCTTGCCCGGATCACGCACGGCCGCGGTGATCGCCTCCGGTGGTTCGGCCATGCTGAGTCCTCCCGTAGTGTCCGGGTGATGTCGAAGTGCGGGCTGGGGCCCGGCCGGAGCAACCGCCGACTCCCTGACGTCAGGCGGTCGCTCCGGCCGGCGGCGTCTCACCAGGCGACCGGCAGCGCGTCCGCTCCGCGGATGAGCCGTTCCGTCCGCCAGGTCACCTGGTCGGCCGGCACGGCGAGGTGCAGGCCGGGCAGGCGGCGCACCAGGGTGTCCAGCACGACGCGCAGTTCCATCCTGGCCAGGGCCGCGCCGAGGCAGTGGTGGATGCCGTGTCCGAAGGTGACGTGCGGGATGTTCTTCCGGCGGAAGTCGATCTCCTCGGGGCGGTCGAACACCTCCGGGTCCCGGTTGGCCAGGGAGAACTCGGTGACCACCGCGTCGCCGGCCCGGACGGTCTGCCCGCCCAGTTCGACGTCCTCGGTGGCGATCCGGGTGAAGCCGGCGGTGGCGCTGATCGGGATGATCCGGGAGAGTTCCTCGACCGCGTCGGGGATCAGGCCGGGATCGGCGACGAGCTCGTGCCACAGCTCGGGCCTGGTCAGCAGCGTGTAGACGAAGTTGCCGATCTGGTTGGCGGTGGCCTCCTGGCCGGCGGACAACAGGCTGACCCCGAGGCTGACCAACTCCTCCTCGGTGAGCCGGTTCTCCTCGTCCTCCACGGCGACCAGTTCGCCGAGCAGGTCGCTGGTGGGCTCGACGCGGCGCTCGGCGACCAGGCCGGCGAGGTACTCGTTGAGGTGCCCGCGGTCCCGTGCGGAGCGGGCCGGGTCGGAGAGCATCAGCAGGCCGTCCACCCAGGCGTTGAACCGGTCGCGGTCCTCGACGGGCACGCCGAGCAGTTCGCAGATCATCGTGATCGGCAGCGGCCAGGTGAGCATCTGGGTCAGGTCGGCGGGCGAGCCCGTGGCGATCATGGTGTCGAGCAGGCCGTCGACGATCTGCTGGGCGCGCGGGCGCATCGCCTCGACCCGGCGCACGGTGAAGGGGTTGGCGACCCTGCGCCGCAGCCGGCTGTGCTCCGGCGGGTCCATGCTCAGCATCGAGGTGCGGGGCAGGCCGGCCGAGACGATGCGGGGCACGTCCTCGCCCGCGGCGGCGGCCCGGCTGAACCGGGGGTCGGCCAGCACCGTCCTGACGTCGGCGTGGCGGGTGACCAGCCAGGCGTCGCCGCCGTAGGGCAGGCTCACCCGCAGCACCGGCTGCTCGCCGCAGGCCTCGGCCAGCTTCGGGTCCACGTCGAGCTGCTCGGCCGGACCGAACGGATAGGCCCGCGGTCCCTCTTCTGTCGCGGTCATCGTGTCAGTCCTTCCAGTCCTGGCGGGCGGTCACAGGGACGCGCTCTTGCCGCCGTCGATGACGAGGTTGCTGCCGGTGATCCACGAGGCGCGCCGGGAGACCAGGAAGCCGACCGCCTCGGCGATGTCCTCGGTCTGGCCGATCCGCCCGAGCGGGACCTCGTCGGCCCAGTCCCCCTCCGATTCCATGCCGAGATAGTCGACGATCTTCTCGCGCGCCTCATCCGCCCCGGGAGTCATCACGTTTCCCGGGGAGATCGCGACGACCCGGATTCCGTCCGGCGCCAACTCGACCGCGAGGCCCCTGCTGTACACCTCCAGCGCGGATTTCGCGGCGGCGTAGTGCAGGATCATCGGGTAGGAGGAAATGGTCGCGATGGAGGAGAGGTGCACGATCACCCCGCCGCCGGCCGCGCGCATGGCCGGCACGAGTGCGGCATTGAGCCGGACGGCGGCCAGGAAATTGATGTCGACCGTGTACTGCCAGTCGTTCTCGATTTCCAGCGCGGTCTGGAAGGCCCGGCAGCCGCCCGCGTTGTTGACCACGATGTCCACCCCGCCGAGGGAGTCCAGCGCGGCGTCGGCGAACGCCCGCACCCCGGCCGGCGAGCTGAGGTCGGCCTGGATGAACTTGGCCGCGGACGGGGTGTGTTCGGTGGGGTTGCGGGCGGAGGTGACGACGGTGGCGCCGGCGTCGAGCAGGTGCTGCACGATCGCGGCGCCGATGCCCCGGCTGCCGCCGGTGACCACGGCCCGTTTGCCGTCCAAGTCGTGGGAAATCTGCGCGGTAAGGCGACTCTCGCTCACCCTGGGTTCCGCCACCTTTCGTTCCTGGGAAATTCCTTTCCGCGGCACTGGTCGGCAAGGGAATCAATTCTCCAGTTGCGACCCAGAAGGCGACGCGGAACCACCTGCACCACTATCCGTGATCTCCCGGACACGGTCAACATGATTGTGTCGATGCCGTGGATCGCCTGAGGCAATGCAGCACGGACAAGAGCACCCGCTGGACGCCGCGATCAACAGGGCCGATAATCGTGTGTTACCTATGTGCGGCCGACCACACCATTTTCCGCACGGCCCGGCGGTGATTCGCCGGAGCGGCGGAGAAGGCGCACACGGAATGTTCACACCATGAGTGCCGAGAACTCGGGAGAAAGCATGTCCAGCTTGGACGAGCCGTTCGTCGTGGGTGATCTGACGGTCCCCAACCGCATCGTGATGGCCCCGATGACCAGGATGCAGTCCCCCGGCGGCGTGCCGGGCGAGGAGGTGGCCGAGTACTACGCCCGCCGGGCGGCCCACCAGGTCGGACTGATCATCACCGAGGGCACCTACGTCGACCGCGCCGCCGCCCGCGCGTACGACCACGTGCCCCACTTCCACGGCGAACAGGCGCTGGCCGGCTGGGCCCGCGTGGTGCGGCGGGTGCACGAGGCCGGCGGCCGGATCATCCCGCAGCTGTGGCACACCGGGGTCGTGCGCACCGGGACGGAGCCGCCCGCCGAAGGCCCGTCCGGGATCGGCCTGGACGGCGCCCCGGCCGGGCGGGCCATGACCCAGCGGGACGTCGACGACACGGTGGCCGCCTTCGCCGAGGCCGCGGCGACCGCCGAGCGGCTCGGGTTCGACGGCGTCGAACTGCACGGCGCGCACGGCTACCTGATCGACGACTTCCTGTGGAGCGGCACCAACCGGCGCACCGACCGCTACGGCGGCGACCCGGCCTCCCGCGCCCGCTTCGGCGCCGAGATCGTGCGGGCCGTCCGCGCGGTCGTCAGCCCGGGCTTCCCGGTCTTCTTCCGGTTCTCCCAGTGGAAGGTCGGCAACTACGGGGCCCGCATCGCGCAGAGCCCGGCCGAGCTGGAGCAGCTGCTGACCCCGCTGGCCGACGCCGGGGTCGACGCGTTCCACGGCTCCACCCGGCGCTACTGGCAGCCCGAGTTCGACGGCAGCGACCTCAACCTGGCCGGCTGGGCGCGCAAGCTCACCGGCAAGGCCGCCGTGACGGTCGGCTCGGTCGGCCTGGACCAGCAGTACGGCGAGGGCGAGTTCGCCCAGGGCTACACCAGCCGGGCCGGCGTGACCGGCATCGACGAACTGCTGGCCCGCCTCAAGCGCGACGAGTTCGACCTCGTCGCCGTCGGCCGCACCCTGCTCGCCAATCCGGACTGGGCCGCCAGGGCGCTGCGCGGCGACCTCTCCCGGACCGTCCCGTACGACCCGGCGGTGCTCACCAGCCTGGCCTGACAGGGCCGTTCGACGAACGGGCGCCCGCCGGACTGTCCGCCACCACAGGCACCGCCCGGATCCTGTGGATAACCCCGGCCCCGCCCGTTCCCCACAGAAGTTATCCAC
>NZ_JBFBIR010000054.1:0-57584 GCF_040685715.1 Kitasatospora sp. NPDC088264 | reverse complement strand
CGGCGGTGACGAGCAGCGGGCGACGGCGGCGGACGGACATGGTGGCTCCCCGATGACGGTGCGTGCTGGCTTGCTGGACACCCACCATGACGGTCGGTCAGTGGCTTTCGGTGGCACGCGCGGCGTCACAATCGCCAGGACATCGCGAGGATCGGACTGTGACAATCGGTCGGGGCGCCGCGGGTTGACACGGCGTACTTCGGGCCGGTCAGAGCCAGCCGTTCTGGGCGGCCTTGATGCCGGCCTCGAAGCGGCTGCTGGCGTTGAGCCGCTCCATGATGGAGGCCATGTGGCGGCCGACGGTGCGGGAGGAGATGCCCAGGCGCTGGCCGGCGGTGTTGTCGGTGAGACCGTTACCGAGCAGGCGCAGCAGTTCGCGCTCGGTGGCGGTGAGTCCGGTGGTGGGGTCGCCGGGGGAGGCGGCGCCGAGCGGGACGGCGGTGTTCCAGGCCTGCTCGTAGAGGTCGAGCAGGGCGGTGAGGATGCCGGGTTCGGTGACGTGCAGTGCGCCCTTGCGGTGGTCCTCGGGGTCGATGGGGACGAGGGCCTCGCGGCGGTCGGCGATGACGATGCGCTGGGGGATCGTGGGGGCGGTGCGGACTTCGCCGCCCTGGCTGAGCAGCCAGTGGGCGTATCCGGTGACGTGCGGCTGGTGGCGGGTGGAGTCCTGGTAGAGGGTGCGGATGGTGATGCCGCGGGCGAGCGCGCCGGCGTCGCCGGGGCGGGAGGAGTCGAGGTCCTCGGGGTGCTGGTTTCCGGGCTGGCTGCTGAGGGCTTCCGTGGTGGTGGTGCGGCTCATCTGTTCCAGGCGGTGGTGGACGGCGTCCATGCCCAGCAGGCGTTCGCCGTGGGCGGCGTGGTGTTCGGCGCGCTCGGCGACCATGCGGGTGACGGCGGCGCGGGACGCGGCGAGGGCGGCCTGGCGGGCGGCGAGGTCGGCTTCCTGACGGGCGAGCATCTCGGCGAGGCCGACGGCCGGGTCGACGGCGCGCATCCGGCCGGGGTGGTCGGCGGAGGCGCGCACGAGCATGAGGGCGCCGAGTTCGTCGAGGCAGTCGTGGACCTGGGTGGCGGTGGTCGCGCAGCGCCCGGCTATCGCTTCGACGTCGTCGGCGGGGTGGTCGAGCAGGGCTTGGTAGACCTGTTCGGCGCGGGCCGATAGTCCAAGCGCCTGCAACATGGTGTCCCCCTTGTGTGATGATCCGTGAGCTCTCGTGGCTGTGACAGCACACGAAGCTTCATGATCCTTTCATGGGATGACACGGCCCTCAAGGTCGAATATCCGGCCTCGACGGCAGGCCGCGCCACCCGGTTCTGGTCATGTCCATGACGGCCTGTCCGGAGTCGGACAGGCCGGTTGGCGACACCCGCAAGGCCTTCCGAGCAGCCCCCCGACCGGCAAAGCTAGTGATCGCCGCCAGGAAGACAGCCCGGACGGCAGCCGGACGGAGCGTCAACCGCGGGACGCACCGATCGGAGAAATCCCTTCGTGTCAGCAACAGTTGAGGACAGCCGATCGTGATCCAGAACCGTATCGCCAAGGCCGCCGCGGCCATCGCCATCTCGCTGGGCGCGCTGCTCGCCGCCCCCGCCGTCCTGTCGGTGAGCACCCCGGACACCGCCGTCAACGCCAGCTTCGGCTGGGGCGGCTGACCCGCGGATGGACGTCATCTACGCCGCCCTGCACCGCAGGCAGAGCGCCGGGCCGGTCCCGTCCGGCGAGGCGGCTGGGGCGGCTGGGGCGGCTGAGGCGGCCGAGGTGGACAAAGCGGGCGAGGCGGCCGAGGTCCGCGCCGTCCTGTGGGCCCACGCCCGCCCCGACGACGGCCTCCAGCACATCACTGTCCGAAGCGAGGCCGACCGCGTCGACCTGCTCGTCTACCTCGCCAGCCGTGACCCCGCCGTCGACCAGGACACCCTGAGCCGGGCCCACGTCCTGATCGCCCGAGGCCACCAGGCCTCACCCCTGATGCGCCGGCGCTACCAGCCACCGGCGCCCCCCGGCTGCTGAACCCACGCCGCCGCTGAACCCGCAGTACCGCTGCGCCCGCACGACGCTGTCCGGCATCCGACACCGTCTCGACCTCGCAACCCGCAACCAGCAAGAGGAGTTCCGCCATGCCTTCGTCCACGCTGTCCAGGCTCGCCCACGTCGCCCTCGCCGCCTCCCTCGCCGCTTCCGGTGCGATAGCCGCGACGGCCGTCACCACCACCGCGGCTCACGCGGCCACCGCCGCTGTCTCCGCCTCGTCCTCGATCGACGGCAAGGTCACCCGCAGTGAGGTCATCCAGCGGGCGCAGTACTGGCTGGGCAAGTCGATCCCCTACAACCAGGGCGGCTCCTACCCGGACTCCAGCGGCCGCAACTACCGTACGGACTGCTCGGGTTACGTCTCCATGGCCTGGCACCTGGGCGCGAGCCCCAACACCCAAGGCATCGCGGACTCCTACACCTACGAGATCCCGCGCAGCGAGCTCAAGGCCGGCGACGTCCTCAACAGCTACTACAACCACGTCCTCCTCTTCGAGAAGTGGGACGACGCCGCGCACACCACCTTCTCGTACTACTCCTTCGGTTCCACCCCGGTGAAGCACGTCACCGGCGCGTCCATCAACGGCACCCTCGACTCGCACCCCAACAGCGAGTACAAGGCCCTGCGCTACAAGAACATCGTCGACGACGTCCAGACCCGGGCCACGAAGGCCGGCGTGTACCACTCGTCCACGCAGACCTTCTACGAAGGCGACAACGCGGGTTCCACGCTGGGCTCGGCGAAGTTCGGTAACGCGGGCTGGACCCCGCTGGTGGGCGACTGGAACAACGACGGCGTCGCCAGCGTCGGCGCGTACGACCCGGCCACCGCGACGTTCTACCTCAGCAACGACAACAGCACCGCCGCCGTGACCACGACGTTCGGCAATCCCGGCTGGATCCCGCTGGTCGGTGACTGGAACGGCTCCGGCAAGGACAGCGTCGGCGCGTACGACCCCGCCACTGCCACGTTCTACCTCAGCAACGACAACAGCACCACCGCCGTGACCGCGAAGTTCGGCAACCCGGGTTGGATCCCGCTGGTGGGCGACTGGAACAAGGACGGCAAGGACAGCATCGGTGCCTACGACCCGGCGACCCAGACCTTCTACGAGAGCAACGACAACAGCACCGTCGCGGGCTCGGTGAAGTTCGGTAACGCGGGCTGGACCCCGCTGGTCGGCGACTGGAACAACGACGGCGTCACCAGCATCGGTGCCTACGACCCGAACACCCAGACCTTCTACCTCAGCAACGACAACAGCACCACCGCCACCAGCTTCGTCTACGGCAGCCCCGGCGACGTCCCGATCGCCGGCCGCTGGTAGTCCGCCCCCAACCGACACGAGAGGAAGTCAGTCGAGCATGCCCGAGAACAAGTCGACCGCCCGTCACACCGGTCACACCCGTCGCACCCGCTCGCTCGCCGCTGTCGCCCTGGGGGCGGCCGTCCTGTCCGTCGCCTCCCAGGCACCGGCCCAAGCCGCCTCGGTGGCCACCTGGGACAAGGTCGCCCAGTGCGAGAGCACCGGAAACTGGAGCATCAACACCAACAACGGCAACTACGGCGGCCTGCAGATCACACTGCCCACCTGGAAGGCCTACGGCGGCCTGGCCTACGCCTCCCGGCCCGACCTCGCCTCCAAGAAGCAGCAGATCCTCGTAGCGGAGAAGATCCTCGCCGGCCAGGGCCCGGGTGCCTGGCCCAACTGCAACGCGGGCCTGAGCACCGACCACGCCAAGCCGTACTCGGACCGGATCGGCGCGTACGACCCGGCGACCCAGACCTTCTACGAGAGCAACGACAACAGCACGGTTGCGGGCTCGGTGAAGTTCGGTAACGCGGGCTGGATCCCGCTGGTCGGCGACTGGAACGGCGACGGCGTCGCCAGTGTCGGCGCGTACGACCCCAGCACCGCCACGTTCTACCTCAGCAACGACAACAGCACCACCGCCGTGACCGCGAAGTTCGGCAACCCCGGCTGGATCCCGTTGGTCGGCGACTGGAACAAGGACGGCAAGGACAGCATCGGCGCGTACGACCCGGCCACCGCCACCTTCTACGAGAGCAACGACAACAGCACCGTCGTGGGCTCGGCGAAGTTCGGCAACCCGGGGTGGACCCCGCTGGTCGGCGACTGGAACGGCGACGGCGTCACCAGCATCGGCGCCTACGACCCGAACACCCAGACCTTCTACCTCAGCAACGACAACAGCACCACCGCCGTGACCATCAAGTTCGGCAACCCCGGCTGGAAGCCCCTCGTCGGAGACTGGAACGGCTCCGGCAAGGACAGCGTCGGCGGCTACGACCCGGCCACCGCGACGTTCTACCTCACCAACGACAACAGCACCGCCGCCGTGACCACGACGTTCGGCAACCCGGGCTGGATCCCCCTCAAGGGAAGCTGGTAACCGCTCACCGACCGGCTCACCTGGACGCGAACCGGGGCCGACGGCGGGACTTGAGGACCGCGGCCTGACAACGCCGCGCACACCGGGCGGCGGCCTGCACCACGAGGTGCAGGCCGCCGCTTTTGGCGCGAGACTGGACGGTCAGACAAGGGAGGGCACCGATGTTGACCGATACGTCGACCAGCGCCGGCAGGGCGGTCCTGCTTCATGACCGGTACCCCACGCTGGAAGAACTCGCCGACACAGCACACCTGCTGGCCGCCAGACACCCGGAACTCTGCCGCGTGCGCACCGTCGGGACATCCCGCGCCGGCCGGCCGCTGGTGCTCCTGACGATCGGCCACGCCGCCGCCACCGCCAACGTGCTGATCGTGACGGGTGCGCACGCCGACGAGTTCTCCGGCCGCGTCGGCATCGTGGAACTGGCCCACCGCGTCCTCGCGCAGCCGTCTCTGCACCAGGCGGTGACCTGGAACTTCCTGCTCTGCCTCGACCCCGACGGAGCACGCCTCGCAGAAGCCGGCGCCGGCACCCGAAGCCTGCCCGAGTACTTCGAGCACTACTTCCGCCCCGCCGCCGAGGAACAGCCCGAGTGGGCGCCGGCGATCGGCGGGAGACTTCCCGAGAGCCGGATCCTCCTCGACCTGATCGACGACCTCCGGCCGTCCCTCCAGTTCTCCCTCCACAGCGCCGACGTCGGCGGGACCTTCCTCCAGTCGACCTGCGATCCGGCCGGCCTCGCCGAGCCGTTCGCAAACTCCGCCGCCGGACTGGGGATCCCGGTCGAGACCGGCCCCTACGACGCCTTCTGGCTGCGCGAAGCGGGCCCGGGCGTCTTCATGATGGCGCCGCACCACATCGACCAGCAGGAAAGCAGCACCGGAATGCTGGCGCCACCTCGCCCCGGCCAACCTCGCCCCGGCCAACCTCACACCGCCCAGCCCCAGCAGGAGACAGGAGGCGTCCGCGCCACCACCTGGTTCGCCCCCCAGCGCTACGGCGGCGAGACGGTCATCGTCGAGACGCCGGCCTGGGCCGGCGCCCACCTCGGGGACACCCGCCCGGCCGACGACCCCTACGCGCGCCTGACCGCCTGCGCCGGCCAGGTCCGGGAGCGAGGGCGCCTGCTCACCGACCTGATGGACGAAGCTCTGCCCCACCTGGACGACACCGCCCTGCTCCGGGCTGCGCGCACGCCGCTGACGGCAGCGCGACAACTGGCCCACGCATGGGACCCGCGGGCCGCCGGACAGCGCCTCCTCCACCCGACGCCCATGACGGAGGCGAAACTCGCCGGCATCGAACTGTGGGCCCACCGGATCCCGGTCCGCGCGGCGGCGCTGCTCCGCCGCGCCGCCGAGGCGGCCAAGGCACCCACCACACCGGCCACCGCCCGACTCGACCACCTCCTCCAGGACTGGTGCGCCCAGTACCAGCGGCGCTTCCAGCCGACCTGGCTGCCCGTCGCCCGCCAGGCCGAGCACCAGGCGAACACCGTCCAGGCAGCCGTGGCACTCAGCCGCCCGACGACGCCCGGCCCTCGGCGCGACCGGTAGAGCACTCCGCTGCCTCGGCACCGTGGTTGCGGCCGCCGGTCGAAGCCGCCTCAGAATCCCTCACGAAATGATCTCCGAGGTGGTTGGATCACTCCGGGAGCGTGGATCCGGGGGTGCGGGATGGCTCGACCGAAGCCGTGAGACGTCGATGACGAGTTGTGGGTAGTGGTCGAGCCACTGCTGTCCAAGGTCGAGCGTCGGGTTCGGCATCCGGGGCGCGAACGGCATCCGGACCGGTGGCAATCACAACGACGTCACCCAGCTCATCCCGCTACTCGAAGCCGTGCCGCCGGTACGCGGCAGGCGCGGACGCCCCAGACGTCGCCCGGAGATCGTGCTCGGCGACCGCGGCTACGAACACGACAAGTACCGCCGCCTTGTCCGGGCTCTCGGGGTGAAGCCGGTGATCGCCCGACGCGGTACCTCCCACGGCTCTGGTCCTGGCACTCAACGCCGGTTCGTGGAGCGCGGGTTCGCCCATCTGCACTGGTTCCGCCGTCTGCGGATCCGCTGAAGAGATCCGCGACGAGATCCACGAAGCCTTCCTCGCTCTCGGATGCGCACTCATCTGCCGGCGGCGGCTTGTCTCCCTACCTCGACAGCATCGGAACCCAGTGATCCATCACCTGGCGCAGACGCTGGCGATGGTCGGCGATCCAGTCGTCCGGCGGGACGAGTGGGACCCGCACAGTGACCATGGACCTGGACTCGTCCTCTACGACCACTTCCGGACAGTCACGCTCGCCGGTGAGCTGGATGAAGATGGACGGCCCTCTGCTCATCTCCATCCACGCAACGTCCTCGCCGGCGTCGAGCCGGTCCAGCGCGTCGGCCCAACTCTCCATCTTCGAAACGGACAACGCCAGGTCGATGCGGCCGGACACGAAGGGCGTCTTGACGACGATCTCGGCGTCGAGCCCGGTGGTCCACCTGAGGTTACGCCCCAGGACGCTGACTGTGACGCTGTTCCCCTCGTCATCGGCGAGGTAGATGAGCTCCCTCGGCGACCTGTCGCCCATTGCTGCCCTTTCGTCGGCGAGTAGTAAGAGATCCTCGCTCGGCCGGAAGGCATCTTCCACCCCATTTTGTTGGGATTTCTCAGCGTGCTGAGGGGAGGTCGGCTCCCAGCGTGGCTTTGTTCATGAGAACCGGCTCTGGCCAATTCCAGGGAGCTGGACCAGAACCGGTTCTTTTGTGAACAAAGCCACCCAACGCCCGTCGCGTGGCGGCGGCGAGGACTGTGAGGGGGTTCGGGGCGGCGTGGGCGGTGCGCCAGGTGATCACGTGGTCGGGACGGACCAGCAGGGCGCCGTGGTCGCCGATGCCGCAGGTGTCGGCGGGCCGTTCCGTTGCCGGGGCGGCCCGGCGGGGCAGGAGTGCCGTGTCAAGGAAGGCGTTGTGCGGATCCAGCTCGCGTGCGGCCCGGATCCAGGGGTGTCCTTCGGGTCCGGCGAGAACCAGGTAGCGGCCGGCGTGGACCAGGTCGAGCGTGGAGCGGGGCCGGTCCGTGTCGGGGAGTGGCAGGTGCGGCAGCCGGGTGCCGGGCTCGCCGTGCCAGCGTTCCGGCTCGTCGGCCGCCGGGAGGGCGGCGGCCGGGTCGTCGCCGGGGACGGGGTAGCGGTAGCCGATGGCCACTGCCGCCTCGCTGAGCAGCGGGCGGAACTCGATCGGGACCCGGGCGCGGTCGCGGGCGCGCAGGAGTGCCTGGTCCACGGTGATCCGGCCCACTGCGCGGCGCTCGGTTTCGTAGTCGTCCAGCAGCCGCGGGTCGGCGTGGCCGCGCAGGACCGAGACGAGTTTGGTGGTGAGGTTCCAGGCGTCCTGGATGCCGGTGTTGGCCCCGAATCCGCCGGTCGGCGGGGTGACGTGGGCCGCGTCGCCGAGCAGGAAGACGCGGCCGGCGCGGTAGGAGTCGGCCAGCCAGCCGCCCATCTGCCAGGGCCGGTGTCCGGTGAGCGTGAAGTGCGATGGCGCCAGGCCGAGCGCGCGCGAGACGATGCCGCGGCAGCGCTGGACGTCGAACGCGGCTGGATCCGTGGTGTCGGGGTCGTAGGTCACCGACACCGTCCCGCGGTCCTGCGCCGTGTTCCAACTCAGGAACGCGTGCTCGGGTGGGCCGGTGAAGGCGAGGGCGAGCCGGCGGCCGTCGAGCACCTGACGCAGGTCGGCTTCGAAGCCGATCTCCATGACGTGCGCGACCACCTCGGTGCCGCTGCGGCCGATGCCCAGGTGCTCGCGGACGGCGCTGCCGTTGCCGTCCGCGGCCAGCAGGTAGTCGGCGGCCACGGTGTAGGTGGCGCCGTCGGCGCCGCGGATCCGGGCCACGGTGTGGTCGTCGTGGCGGCGCAGTTCGAGAAGGCGGTGGCCGAGGCGCAGGTCGGCGCCGGCCGCAAGGGCGTGGGCGCGGACGACCTCCTCCAGGTCGGCCTGTTTGACGAAGGCGCTGGGGCAGGGCGAGAGGCGGCTGAAGTCCGTTGCGGCCGGTAGCCGCCAGCGTCGCAGCTCCGGGCCGTTGAGCGAGGTGACCACCGCGGCGTGGTCGGCCGGTGGGAGTCGGTGCTGGACGGCGTAGACGTCCTGGTCGGCCCCGACCGAGCGGTAGGCCTCCATCGTTCGCGGATAGAACAGCTTGGCGCGCAGCCTGGTCGAGACCGCGGAGTGCTTCTCGACCAGGACGGGGGTGATGCCCCGGGCCGCGAGGAACAGGGCGGCCGAAGCCCCGACGATGCTGCCGCCCACGATCAGGACGGGGACGCGTGCGGGCGGTGGCGTCGGGGCGGCAGCGGACGAAGCGGTCTTGCTGTCGGCCCTGGTGGCGGGAGCGATGGGACCTGGCACGGGCATGGACCCTCCAAAAGAAACAGAACAGCTCTGTTCCATTATTGCCCGCTGGCGGCCCCCTAACGCAACAGGCCTGTATCGTTACTGGCGTGACCACGGAACTCCCCGGCCGCCGCGGGGGCCGACAGCGTGACCCCGCCACCGACACGGCCATCATCGATGCGGTTCTCGGCATGGTCGCCTCGGGCGCCACCCTCACCGGCCTGTCGCTGGTGACGATCGCCAAGCAGGCCGGGGTCTCGCGCAACAGCGTCTACCGGCGCTGGAAGACCAAGGACGAGCTCTACCTCGACGTGCTGGAGACGATCAACGAACCGCGGCCCTTGCCGGCCGGCGCCGACACCCGCGCCGACACCCGCGCCGACCTCGCGGTCCTTCTCCAGGCCCTGGCCGAGCGCGTCGTCGACGAACGGGCCAGCAGCATGCTGCGCGCTCTCAACGCCGAGGCGGCAACCTTCCCGCGGCTGCACAGCCGTTACTTCGAAGAGATCGTCACTCCCCGCCGGAATGCCATGAACCATGTCCTGCGACGCGGCGTGGAACGAGGAGAGATCCGCCCCGACATCGACCTCGACCTGGTCTCCGAACTCCTCGTGTCCCCCCTCCTCGCCCGCATGGCATCGGGCAGCACCGACCAGCTGGACCCGGAACGGGCAAGCCGGCGGATCATCGACCTCGTCCTCGACGGTGCGGCGCCCGCGCCGAGCTGAGGAGAAGAGCGGACTGGGCCGCGGCCTCCGCCGCGCCGACACCGCCTCCACGTGCGCACGGGCGCGCCCGTCCGGCACCGCGTCGTTCACCGGCATCGGGTGTCGCCGGGCCCGGGTGGGGCATTGCGTGTCAACTGCCTTGCTGACATCCTCAGTTGGCCGTACCGGTCCCGGCGGTCGGGCAGGCCCTGCATCGCGGGCGCGGCTCGTGCGGCTCGTACGGCTCGTGCGGCTTCGTGGCGGGGGCGGTGGGCGCAGCAGCAACAACGGTGGGCGGCGGTCGTGGTGCGTGCGCGGGGAGGCGGCGTGTGGGGTGTGGCAGCGCGTGCGGCGGTGCGTGTGGCGGCGGGGATGCTGGCGGTGGCGCTCCTGACCGGGGCGGTGTGGCTGGCCTGGTGGCTGAGCGCGGAGCGGATGGGCGCGGCCATGGGGCTGGGCCCGCCGGACGGCGTGGTGCTGGTGGACCGCTGTTACGAGGTGTCCGACAGCGAGGGCAACAGCGACGGCACCGACTGCCAGGGGCGGTTCACGCCGGCCGGCGCCTCCGCGGGCGAGGCCCGCCCGATCGTGGTGAACGGCACGACCGGCAAGCACCGGGGCGGCACCCGGCTCCCGGTGCGGCTGGTGCGGGGCGTGGCCTACGAGCCGTCGTCGGCGCCCGCCGTGAAGTACGGCATCGGCGCGGGCATGATTCTCGTACTGGGCGCGGTGCCGGCCGGCTGGCTGCTGGTCGGAGTCCGGCGTGGTGAGGCCCCGGAGGCCATGACCCTGGTGGTCGGCCTCCTCATCGGGCTTACGGCCGTGGCGGTCCTGGGCATCGTCGTCGGCTTGCTCGCAGGCCTCGTCGAACTGGCGCTCTGAGTGGGACCGGCGGGTGCCCCGTCCCGCCGAAGGCCGGGCCCGCGCCCCGGTGGTCGGTGCCCCGTCGGTTCGTTCTCCTCAGGGGCTATGGTGCGCGGGCCGTGGTCATTCCCCCCGTGTACGGGGCAGGGCCGTCGACGCGGTGCTCACCTGGTGATGTCGCCGTCCGGCACGTCCCGGACGGTGACCTCCTTGCCCTGTCGGCCCAGGATCTTGGCCACCACGTCACCGATCCCCTTCGCGTCGCCCGTCGGCTCGGGGACCGACCCGTCGGTGTACCGCTCGATGGCCTTCTGAAAGTAGGAGGGGTTCCAGGCCCCGACGGCCCCGCTGACGTCGACGGCCGCCACCCGTCGGCCACCGACGGCACGCTTGATGGCCGGCAGGACCTCGTCCGAGTAGTACTTCCCCGGGACCTGGAACAGGCTGGCATGGCCGCCGACCTTGCCGCCGTCCCACAGGTAGACGGTGACGACCAGGCAGCTGGTCACCGACGGGTAGGTGATCGTCCCGTGCGGACCCACCTCGCCGACCTCGCCCTCCGTGATCGAGAGGGTGGTCGCGGGTGCACCGGCCTGCCGGACC
Source organism: Kitasatospora sp. NPDC088264 (assembly GCF_040685715.1). Classification (NCBI taxonomy): domain Bacteria; kingdom Bacillati; phylum Actinomycetota; class Actinomycetes; order Kitasatosporales; family Streptomycetaceae; genus Kitasatospora; species Kitasatospora sp. NPDC088264. Next base: position 46,584 of record NZ_JBFBIR010000054.1, on the reverse strand, counting down.
TCGGCCACCGGGCCGGACGCAGCGGCGGGCCCGGCGAGGTCCATGGTCCCGGCAGCCCTGCCGAACGCGGCCCTGACGGCCATGACGGAGCCGACGGAGCCGACGGAGCCGACGGAACTGAGGGAGTCGACCGCCTCGGTGGGGGCCGGGCCGTACGCCTGCTTGCCGGCCCCCGGCCAACCGGCCGACGCTCCATCGCCCCCGCCTACCGCGCAGGCCGCCAACACCAGCACCGCGCCGACGGCCAGCCCGATCCTTCCCACGCACCGCTCGGACACCACGAACCTCATGACCCCACACCCCACGAATCCGGTCTGCACACACCCGCGCACGCACGCGGCGACACATGCTCCCGGGCACGAACGATCTCGTCAACCCAACACCCAACACCCAAGACCCAACACCCAACAACCGACGGCCGACGGCCGGCTGCCGGGGGTCACCGCCGCCGGTCGTGCAGCCGCCGGCAGCGGTCGCCGTGGTCGACCCGGCCGGGGGAAGGGAATCGGCTCCGATCGTCGCCGGGTCAGGCGTTGGGGGAGTCGGTGATCCACCGCAGGATGTCCTCGGCGACCTCCACCGGGGCACGGTCGGAGCTGGTGAAGGCCGTGGGGACGAGTTCGCGCAGTTCGTCGGCGTCCTGGACGGCTTCCTCGACCTGCTCCGCGCTCCAGCCGCGGGCGGCCAAACGGACGCGGCGGTCGTGGTCCGCGCAGTCCAGCCGCGCCCAGACGACCTCCGGGGCGTCCGGCACATCGGCCGCGGCGGCCTCCCACTCGGCCGGGGTGATGGGGCAGGACACCAGGACGGGCCCGCCTCCCCGCGCGAGCATGCCCGCGATCCGCACCCACAGGCGGTTGTAGTCGGGCCAGATGCCGGACGCGTCCGGGGAGGTGATGTCGATACCGAGCAACCGACCGTCGTCGTCGGGCAGTTCGTCGAAGTCGACCACCGTGACCGGCCGTTCCCGCAGCCGACCCAGAAGTGTCGACTTGCCCGCCCCCGGTGCCCCGGTGATCAACCGCACCACAGACCTGACCATGACGATTCCAGCCCCGCTTCCGTCGATGACCGGTACCCCGGATCCCGAGTGCCCAGCCGACCATAGCGGGACACCTGCCCCTCGTTCCTCAGGGTCCGGCCGCAAGCCGCCCTCCGGCGCCGCAACATCCGTGTTCTGTCGGCGAGTTCGCGCTGATCCGGTGACGAACCGGTCGGGGGCAAATCACCGATCGGGCTGCGCGTCCCGGCCGGGCTGGCGGAGACTGGTGCGCGGCACGGGGGCGGGGAAGCGGCGTGCCATCGGCTCGACGGTGCCTCCGTGACGTCAACGAGAGACAGGAGCTGCACATCCCATGAGCAAGCGCACCTCTCGCACAGTCGCGGCGGCCGTCGCCGCCGCCACGGCCGCGGCCCTGGCCGTGGGTTCGGCACCGGCGGCGGCCGCCAACCCTTACCCCGGGGGTATCTCGGTCGGGTCGCCGCCCATCGAGCCCGGTACCTACTCCAGTGAGCTCAAGGCCGCCAACGGCAACGGGGACAGCGTCTCCTTCGTCATCGTGGGGGACCTCACCCGTAACGAGAACATCAGGACGTACATGTTGCTCTGGAGGGCGGACTGGTCGACCGAACCACTCGCGCTGCTGCCGGGGGACGCCGGTGGTAGTCCGGTCGGGATCAACAACGCCCGTACCGTGGTGGGGACTTCCGCCGCGCAGGTCGGGGGCCGGCAGCACGCGGTGCGATGGACTTCCCCGTCCACACCGACCGAACTGCTTCCGCTGCCCGGCGACACGACGGCGGCCCCCGCCGCGATCGGTGACAACGGCACCGCGGTGGGGTCCTCCTGGGGCGCGGCGACCGCGAAGCACGCCGTTGCGTGGCCGCCGAGCGGTGCCCCCGTCGTCCTGCCGCCGCTGCCGGGTGACACCGAGAGCGAGGCCGTCGCCGTCAACAGCTCGGGTACGGCGGTCGGCTACTCGTACCCGGCCGGCGGTATCGTCTCCCGGCGGGCGGTGGCGTGGAGCCCCGACGGGACCGTCACCGCGCTCGACGTGCCGGCGGGCTACGTGACCAGCAGCGCGGCCCGCATCACCGACTCCGGCGTCGTGATCGGGGCCGGCCGGCCGGGCGGTGAGCCGGGCGCGGACCACGCCCTCGTCTGGAACGCCGCCGGCGCCGTCTCCGACCTGGGCGCGGGCAGCCAGGCGAAGGCCGTGAACAACGCGGGCACGGTGGTGGGCAGCCTGGGAGGACAGGCAGCGCGCTGGGCCGTCGACGGCACGCCTCTGCCGCTCGCGCCGACCACGCTCACGAGCGTCGCCACCGGTATCAACGACCAGGGCGTCATCGTCGGGTACACCAGTGACCCGTGGCCGGCCCGCGCCCAGCTCTACGCGCAGCGCTGGAACCCCGACGGGTCCGTCATCGCGCTTCCCGAGTGGTCGAAGGACTTCCCGTACTCCATGCCGTTCTTCGTCACCGACAGCGGAATCGTCCTGGGTGAGCTGCTCCTTCGAGGCCTCGCGGGCTACGGCAAGCCGTTGACCATCCGCTGGACCATGTAGCCCCTGCACGGCCCCGTGCCCTATCCGGCCCGGCACGGCCCGCGCCGGGTCGGATAGGGCACGGGGTGTCACCCCGCTACCGGAGGAGCGTGTATCGGTGGGATGACCGATGTGCGAGGGACGGGTGCGCGGACATAGTCCTCGGGAGAGCGTTTCCGGGCGGCCGTGGTGCGCCCGGTCTTCGAAAGGGGCCTTTCTGTGCACACGTATGCGGACCTGGTGTTTCTCGACGGGCGGGTGGTCACGGTCGACGCGGAGTTCTCCGTCGCCTCGGCCCTGGCGGTGACCGGCGGGCTCATCAGTGCCGTCGGCGGGCGCGACGACGTCGCACCGTTCATCGGACCGGGCACCCGGGTCGTCGATCTGCGGGGGGCGACGCTGCTTCCCGGTATCAACGATTCGCATCTGCACGGATGCGCCTTCGGCATGGCGTCGCCGCCGCTCTCCCTCCACCTCGGCCACCCCGCCGTGTCCTCCCTCGCGGACGTGGCCGAGGCGGTGCGGGAGGCCGTCGGCCGGGTCCCGGACGGGCAGTGGATCACGGGGCACGGCTGGGACACCGGCTACCTCGACGAGTGCGTCGCCGATCCGTCGCGGCTGCCCTCGCGGCGCGACCTCGACGCCGTGAGCCCGGACCACCCGGTCGTCCTGTACTCCTTCTCCGGGCACGCCACCTGGGTCAACTCCAAGGCGCTGGAGCTGATCGGGATCGACCGGCACACCGTCGCGCCGCCCGGCGGGGCCATCGTCGTGGACGAGGCGGGGGAGCCCACCGGGCTGCTCCACGAGGGCGCCCAGGACCTCGTCCAGAACGCGCTGCCGGCGCTCAGCCGACAGGAACGGACCGGCGCGGTCAGGTCGGCCCTCGCCACGCTCGCCCGGCTCGGCGTGACCAGCTACACCGAGCCCGGGCTCGGCCCCGGCGGCGACGGCATCATGCGGGGCGCGCTCGGCACGGAGACCCTCGACGTCTACCGCCGGCTGCTGGCCGACGGTGAACTGACCGCCCGCGTCGGCGTCCTGCTCCTGCCCACCGGAATGGCCAGCACCACCGAGGAGTTCACCCGCGGCCTCGCCGCGCTCACGGCCCTCGGCGAACCCGGCGGGTCCGGTGGGTCAGGCGGGTCCGGCGAACCCTTCGAACCCGCCGTCTCCGGCGGCGCCGATCCGCGCCGCCTCGCGATCCACGGCGTCAAGGTCTTCGCCGACGGTGTCGTGCCCAACAAGACGGCCTGGATGCACGAGCCGTACGTCGGCGGCGGCTGCGGCTCGCTGTGCGTCGGCGGCCGGAGCGACACCGAGCGCAGTGCCGAGATCGCCGCCATCATCCGACACGCCCACGCCGCCGGGCACCAGGTGGGCGTCCACGTCACCGGCGACCGGGCCATCGACACCGTCGCGGACGCCTTCGCCGCGGCCATGGCCGAGCACCCGCGGCCAGATGCCCGCCACTACGTCATCCACGGCGACTTCCTCACCGCGTACGGCATGAAGGTGCTGGCCGCGCACGGCTTCGGCGTCAACATGAACCCCACCATCAAGTGGACCGTCGCCGACATGGAGGAGGACTTCGTCGGCGCCGAGCGAGCCGCCTACGCCTGGCCCTACCGCGACGCCATCGACGCCGGGGTGCGGGTCGCGAGCGGGTCGGACGCCCCGGTCACGTTCCCGGACTGGCGCCAGGGCGTGGCGACCATGGTGCTGCGCGAGTCGAAGGCCGACGGCCGGGTCAGCGGTCCCGAGCAGCGCATCGGTCTGGCCGAGGCGATCCGCACCTACACCATCGACGCGGCCTGGCAGGACTTCGCCGACGACTGGAAGGGCTCCCTGGAGGTGGGCAAGGTCGCCGACCTCTGCGTGCTGGACGGGGACCTGCTCGCCGCCGATGCCCACGACATCCCGGCGATGCCCGTCGTCCTGACCGTCATGGACGGGCACATCGTGCACGACACCCTGCGCGATTGACGCAATCCGGGCACATGATCATCCTTGGATGATGGCAACACGGCGCGGCGGTGCGGACATCCTGGAGGCGGCCCTGCGCGTGCGCGAGGCCGCCAGGAGCGCCACGAGCGGTGCGGGCGGCGTCGACGCGGTCCTGGCGGCGCTGTCGGAGGTGGTGGAGTACGACCACGCCTCCCTGACCAGGTGGGATCCGCTGCGCCGGCGCCACACCACCCTGGCCGGGAGCTACCCGGACGACGCCACGGCCTACATCGAGACCCGCCTGCACCGCGACCCGGTGTTCCCGGTGCTCCGCAGGCCGGCCCGGGGCGCCCTGTGGCTCGGGGACGTTCCCGGGCGGCTCCTGGCGGCATCCCCGGGCTTCCGGGAGGTGCTGTGCCCCCTCGGTATCGAGGACGGCGTGGCCCAGTGCCTCTTCGCCGCCGACGGCCGGTACGTCGGCATGCTGAACGTCAGCACCCGCGGGCCGCGGCGCGCGCCCGATCCGGCGCGCGCCGTGGTCACCCTCCTCACCGAGGCCCTCGCGGCGGCCGTCACCGCCCACGCGGGCCCGCCACCCGAGGCGTTCGCCGCGCCCGGCCCGGCCGCGAACGCGCCCCGGCCCGGCGGGCTCTCGCCACGCGAACTCCAGGTGCTGGCCGAACTGACCGCCGGCCGCACCAACCGGCAGATCGCCGAGCGCCTGCACATCACGCCCCGCACGGTGGGAACCCACATCGAGCACATCCTCGCCAAGCTCGACCTGCCCAACCGCGCGGCCGCGGCCGCCCGGGCCGCCGCCTGGGGCATCGGCCCCGCCCGCTGACCCGGACCCACCAGCCCGGACCGCCTCACCCGCCCCGCAGACGTACGCCCGCCCCAGCCGGGCCAGGCCGGGCGGACGTGTGCCTACGGCCGGTACTGCTCGGCGAGGTCGCCGTAGCCGCCGGCCGTTCAGACCGCCTTGCGGAAGTCCGCGAGGACGAGTGCCTGGGTGCCCTGCCCGGCGGTGGGCGGGAAGTGAGCGGTGCCGCACCGGGCGCAGTACCAGGCCTGGTTCCAGAGCCGCTCGGCCTGCGGCCGGCCCTCCAGACGCCGCCGTCGGCTGAGGAGGAGCGCGGTCGCACCCGCCAGCAGGGCGATCGCGGCGGCCAGGATCAGGCACGACCCCCAGAGCGGGACCAGGGCGTCGTTCGCGTCGGCGAGCGGGGCCGTCCTGGTCGACCGCGCGACACCTCAGCCCGAAAGAGCCGTTCTTGAGTGCCGCTCACCCCCTGACGCGCCTTGCCGTGACCGCAGCGACCCTCGCCGTCCTGGCCAGTTGTTCGTCCTCGCACGGCAAGGAGCCGCACCGGCCCGGAGTCGAAGCCGCCACTCGGCTCGGCCCAGGCGAAGGCCCGGACCTACCGCCCCCGGCTGGCACGGCAGCACCCTCCAGCGCCGCCCCGAGCGTGGGGAGTCCGGCGGACTGGCCCACCGAGCCGGTGGCCGCCGCCGAGGCTCCGACGGTCAGGAGCCAGGTGATCGAGCCCGGGTACACCGGCGAGTCGTATCTGAACCACCTGGCCACCACCTGGGGCATCACCATGAAGGCCCGGGAGAAGGTCGACTTCCCCGGCCGGCCGACGGTCTGGCACGCCTCGGGCGTCAAGCAGGACGGGAACACCGCGATGTGGATCGCCGCGGCGTGGACCATCGACGGCGACTTGACGACCTGGTCCTGCCACGTGACGGCCACCGCCGCGAAGCAAGCCGATTTCCTCCATGATTGCGCCGGCCTGGATCACCCAGGAGCGGAACCGGAGTCCACCAAGACCTGGCTGGACGCCATGAAGCCCCGAGTGGACACCGCCTTCGCCGCCGGCCGGGCCCCCATCGACAGCCCGCTCCACCGCTCCGGCCCGGTGGCCTTCATGCTCCAGAAGGGACCCGACGGCACGTACAGCGGCGACTACTACGAACTGCGGACCTTCGGCGTCGGTTCGAGCTGATCGGTTGACTCGGTGTGGAGGAAGCGGGTGTACCGGGGATCGGAGGCACTCTCCATTGAGCGGAGCGCGCGGCGTCGGGCCTGCGGGGAACCGCCCGGGCAGGACGCCGTTCTGGTGCCCGGCGCCGTGCCAGCCTGCTGTTTTGCGGTCTGTGCGGTCTGCTCACGAGTGGCGTGCCGCCCCTGGTGTTTCGGTGGCGGGTCACTTGCATGAGGCGCCCTCGTGTTTGATCGAAGGGGATGGGTGGAGAACCCGTGCTGGCGCCGCGTCGGCCACTGCCACCTGGAAGGGCGACATCAAGTCTCAGATGTTGAAAAGGCGTTCAGCGTTGGTGTGCGCGATCTTGTCGCGGTCCTCGGGGCTGAGCGGAGCGGTTTGCAGGAACGTGGCGTGTTGGACGGGGTCTCCGAAGGGATAGTCCGTGGAGAACATCAGCCGGTCGGCTCCGAACACCGTCAGCGCACATTGCAGGGGAGCGACGGTGGTGTACCCGCTGATCGTGAGGTGGACGTGGGAGCGCACCGTGTCGGCGACGGACTCGTGCCCCGGCCGCAGACGGCTGAGGACCTCATCGGCACGCAGCAGGGAGAACGGCAGGTTCTCCCCCATGTGCCCGACAATGACCTGCAGACGCGGGTGCCGGTCGAACACACCGCCCAGCACCATGCGCAGGACGTGCATCCCGGTCTCGGCGTGCCAGCCCCACCCTGCTGTCACCAACAACGCAGCGACAGCCGGGTCGAGACCTGCTCCGTATGCCTTGATGACAGCAGCCGGCGGATATGTCGGGTGCAGGTATACGGGGACCCCGAGCTCCTCCGCCGCCGCGAGGACCGGTTCGAACTCGGCGCTGTCGAGGAATCGGCCACCGGTATGGCCGTTGATGATGACTCCGCAGAACCCCAGATCGCGCACCGCACGGAAGGCTTCGGCTGCGGCGGCTTCAGGGACGGGCATGGGCAGACTCGCCAGCGCGCGGAATCGCCCCGGGTACTGCCGGATCGCCTCTGCCGCCCGGTCGTTCAGCGCCCGCGCCAGGTCAACCGCACGCGGACGAGGTACTTCCTGAGCGGCCGGAGCGACCACCGACAGCACCTGGACATCGATGCCGGCCGCATCCATGACCGCTATCCGACCCGCGCCGAGATCCGCCAACGGGCCCGCCGCAGCGGGTGGTAGGCCATACCCGGCCATCACCTCCTTTCCGTGCTCGGACGGCAGGAAGTGCTCTTCGACAGCGATCAGTCGCATGCGTTCCTCGTTTCCTCGACGGCGGCGGCCGCGCAGGCCCGCGCCGGCTTGCGCACCGAGTATCCGGATCGGCCCGGATCGGTCGCAACGAGTCCGCGGGCGTATGCCGGATACCGCGCGAGAGAGAGCCCGGATGCATGGAATCCATCGACTCCACCCGCGCACTCGCCGCCGACCCCGGCCCGGACCTCGAACTGCGCGCCGAGCTGCTTCGGGAACTGGCCTCCTGCACCTCGCCCGCGCCGGGCTCTCCTCTCCCGGCCCCCGGACCGTCCCCAAGCGATCCCCCCTGCCGCTGACCACCCCCCCCGCAGTGCGGTGACGAGCTCGCCCACGGACACGGCACGCGTCACCGCCGCTGCCACGGCCCGGCCCGGCCCGGCCCGGCCCGGGCCGGGCCGGGCCTCGGCCACTCAGCGGGACCGGGAGAACCCGCCGGATGCCGCACGGTTCTGCGGCACGGCCTCCGGGGCACGATCGTCACATGCGAATCCTCGTTCTCGGCGGGTCGGTGTTCCTCGGCCGCGCCTTCGTCACGGAGGCCCTGGCCCGGGGCCACGAGGTCACCGTGTTCAACCGAGGCCGTTCCGGACCCGACCTGCCGGGCACCGTGACGGTGCGCGGCGACCGCCACAATGCCGCGGACCTGGCCGCGCTGGTCGAGCGGGCGCCGGGCCCCGACCGGGCCTGGGAGGCGGTGATCGACACCAGCGGCCAGCAGCCGCACGCCGTCGCCACCTCGGCCCGGTTGCTGCGCGAGCACGCGAGCCACTACGTCTTCGTCTCCTCGGTCCACGCCTTCGCCCGCTGGCCCGACCGGCCGGTCGACGAGGACTCGCCGCTGCACGACTGCCCGGCCGACTCGCCACCCGGCCTGCCATTCAGCACCGCGCTCAAGGCGGGCTGCGAGCGGTCTGTGCTCGAACAGTTCGGCACCGATCGATCGACCGTCCTCAACTGCGGTCTGCTGATCGGCCCGCACGAGAGCATCGGGCGGCTGCCCTGGTGGTTGGAGCGGACGGCGCGCGGCGGGCGCGTGCTGGCCCCCGGCAGGCCGGACCTGCCGATCCAACTGGTCGATGCCAGGGACTTCGCCGCCTTCGGGCTGGACCTGGGGAACGCGGCGTCGGCGGCCGGTTCGTGACCACCTCGCTGCCGGGGTCGAGCACCTACGGCGAACTGCTCACGGCCTGTGCGGCGGCCAGCGGTTCGAACGCCGAACTGGTCTGGGTTGAGGACCAGCGGCTGCGCGCGGCCGGCGTCCGGCCGTGGAGCGAACTCCCGCTCTGGTACCCGGAGTTCGATGACAACGGGAGCGCCGGCGCGATCTGGCGGGCGGACTCCCGGGCAGCTGCGGCGGCCGGGCTGCGCTGTCGCCCGCTCGCCGAGACGGTGCATGACACCTGGGCCTGGCTGCAGGAACGCGGCCCGCGCGAGGAGCCCTACACCCAGGGTCTACAGGGCGACGTGCTCGGCATCGATCCGCAGAAGGAGCGCCGGATCCTGGCGGGCGAACTCTGACGGCGAACCCTGGCGGGCCCGCCGAATTCCCATCGCGGCGGCGGCCCGGGCCTGCCATGACGGCCCGCCATGGCCTACGAACTGTTGCTCATCGGTGGTGGTGCGGGCGTCGGAAAGACGACGGTCGGCTGGGAGGTGTCGGCAGTGCTGCAGGAGACGAGCACGGCGCACTGCCTGATCGAGGGCGACTTCATGGACCAGATCCACCCCACCCCCGTCGGCGACCCCCACCGCTCGGCGATCACCGAACGGAACATCGCCGCGTTCTGGTCGAACTACGCGGCGCTCGGCCAGCACCGCCTCATCTACACCGACACGGTGAGCATCCTCGAAGCGCCGATGATCAGCCGGGCCATGGGCGGCCGGGGGACCAGAGCCACCTGCGTGCTGCTCACTGCCGAGGAGGCGACCGTGCGCGGGCGTCTCGCCCAACGGGAGATCGGATCCCAACTGAGCGCCCACATCGAGCGCAGCCTGCGGATGGCACGACAGTTGGACGAGCAGGCCCCGGCCGGTAGGGTCCGCATCCCGACCGACGGCCGATCGGTTCAGGACATCGCCGCGCACGTCCTCCGGACCGCCGCCTGGTAGCCGGGGACGGGCGTCCTCTCGGTGCTGCCGTTCGAAGGCCGCACCCAGCGCCGAGAACGGACACCCAGCGCCGAGAACGGACACCCAGCGCCGAGAACGGACACCGGGCACCCCGCTACGACGTCGGCAGGACCGTCCGGCGCCCCGAGGTGCTGAGACGTCGGCGGCCCCGGAAGATCCTGACGGACGGAGAACGCGCTCAGTTCGGGCAGATGCCGCGGGTGTGGTCGACCGTGGCGGCGGCCTGCGAGTAGCGCCACTCGGGTGCCAGCAGGTTCGCGTCGAGCTGGGCGGCCGCGTCCGGGCTCTCCACCAGGTAGCCGAAGTCCTGCAGCCAGGCGGGGTAGAGGTTCTTCGAGCCGACGAAGAACGCCGAGCCGTCGACCGCGACGACCTTGTGGTGCAGTGCGTACGGGTGACCGTCGGCCCAGGTCGCGGTCGGCGCCGCGCGGAAGGAGGCGAGCTGGAGGTTCCGGCACATGGTGGCCCTCGCGCCGGACGCGTCGCCGGTCCGGGCCGCCAGCCGGGCCTGGAGCGCGTCGCTGATCTCGGAGAGGGATTTGATCTGCGAGTAGCCGCCGCTGCCGACCGTGCCGCGGTTGGCCGGGTCGCTCACCACGATGCGCACCTTCACGTCGGCGGCGAGCTTGGCGGCGAGCAGGTCGTAGAGGCGCAGGTCGTAGCGCGGCAGCGGCGGGCAGGTGCCGTTCAGGTCCTGCTGGGAGATCTCGATGTGGCTGGTGGCGCCGGCCACCAGGGCCCGGAGCGCGCTCTCCTCGGGGTTGACCGTCTCGTAGTCGCGGTCGCCGTTGGTGTTGTCGTGCAGGGCGACCAGGCCGCACCTGGCGTCGGCGGCGGCCGGCAGGTCCGGCTGGTGGGTGGAGGCCGGGTCTGCGCTCCGGATGCCGACGTCCAGGCCACCGATCGCGATCACCGGCAGGTTGCCGGTGGCCGGCACGGGGCCGGGGTTGGCGTCCTTCTCCAGGTTCGGCAGACAGGGCGCGCCGTTGCTGGAGGCGAACCAGGCGCTCGACAGCACTCCGGTGTTCTTGCAGGTCCAGCCCCACAGGGTGTCGAGGTAGGAGCCGGCCGAGGCGGCGGCGGGGCCGGTCAACGCGAGGTCGACGTCGGACACCGGGTGGGTGGTGTCGATGTAGTCGTCCTTCCAGTTGTTGATGCCGCCGGTGATCACGCTGCGGCCGTCCACCACCAGCAGCTTGGAGTGGTTCCAGGACAGGGCGGTCCTCGAGGTGGTCATCGAGGCGACGTTCAGCGTGACGCCGGCGGCGGCCGGGCCGAGCCGGGCCAGCAGGTCGTCCCGGTAACTGGTCGGCAGCGCGGTGATGTTGTAAAGGGGGGCGGCCCCCACCAGGACCCGCACGGTCAGCTTGTTGCCCGCCGCCACCGAGGCCTTCAGGCCCGAGACGATCGCGTCCTGGAACGCGCCGTCGGGGAACGGCGCGAGGGTGGAGATGTGAGGCCCCTTAAAAATACCCGATAGTAACTTGAGGGCGTGTCAGGGGCCTGTCGGGATCCGCCCGCTGGGGCTGACGGCCCGGCTGCGCCGAGATCGCTCGTCGTCGGCAGGTGTCCGGAGATGGGGAGGAATTTCTTTCCGACCGCCTGCAACCTTTGGCCGGGCTCCACGTCTATGACAGTGAGAAGCGGGGCCGTGGTCGCCCCCCGGCCGCACACAAACCTGCTGCGGCCCGCTCGCCATCAGTCATTCAGTCATTCAGTCATCAGTCATCAGCGCGCTGCTGCGGCCTGCCCGCAGAACGGTTTCAGGGGAGAACTGTGTCCGCCATCGTTCATGTTCGTCGTACCCGTCGTACCCGTCGTGCCATCGTCGTCGCCGCCGCCCTCGGTGTGGCCGCAGTCTGCGGATCGGTCGTGGCCGCCGCCCCGGTGGCCTTCGCGGGAGAGCCGTCGCACACCTCGCTCTCCGTCCAGGCCCCGGCCTCGGTCGGATTCGCCGGTGGGCCGGTCGAGTTCACCGAGGACATCACCAACTCGGGCCAGGAGAGCACCGGTTACAACCTGGAGCTGTAGACCGTCACCGAGGTCGGAACGCCGCCGGACGCGATCGTCATCGACTACAGGGACCCGGCCGACGGTACGTGGAAGTCGGTGCCGCTGGTGATGACCGGCACCTCCGGAGGCGTCGTGTACGACGGGACGGTGCCCGGGCTCACCGTCCCGGCCGGGGGGACCCTCAGGGTCGACCTGCGGATCGGCGCGCCGATGGGCCTGCCCCACAACGGCGCCACCAACGGTGGCTTCCGGTCCATCGCCCTGCATTCCGCCGTCGTCGTCGACCCCCACGAGCCGGCGCAGGCCGAGGTGACCCGCACGATCAAGGTCACCTCGATCACGAGCTCGCTCGACCACGTGCCCGCCACCGCCGTCGCGGGCGGCGCGCCGGTCGAGTTCGACGCCACCCTCGACAACCCCACGCCGTCCGACTACACCAACCTCGGCAACGTCCTGTTCGTGGACCGGAACGCGACCGTGCAGGTGCGTACGGCGGACGGGGCCTGGCGGACGCTGGACAAGGTGGCCGGAATCGCGCCCGACGACCCCTACGGCGTGTACCTCCAGGGCCGTGACTCCAGCCTCCGATCGGGTGACAAGGCCGTCGCCCGGGTGCGGGTGTCGTACGACGCGAAGACTCCGGCGGGCACCACCACGCTCGGCCCGTGCGTGTTCGTCAACGAGGGCCAGCCGTTCCGGGGAACCACGGACTGCGGTGCCCGCTCGACGATTCAGGTCCTGCCCGCCGCCACGAAGGCGCCCGAGCCGAGCCCGTCCTCCTCCTCGGCGCCGTCGGCCCCGGCCGGCGCCGCCGTGCCGGTCTCCGCGTCCTCCCCGAGCGCCCCGAGCGCCCCGGCTCCGGCGGACCCGTCCACCACCTCCACCGCGCCGTCCATCCAGCAGGCCCGCGTCGCCGACGCCGCGCAGCCTGCCGCGCCGTCATCCGTCCAGCTCGCCTCCACCGGGACCGACCACACCGCGGGCCTCGCCTTCGGCGGCCTCGCCCTGACGGCCGCCGGGGCCGGCGCCCTCTGGCTGCGCCGGGTGCTGCGCCGGGCCTGAGCACGTACGGCGAGACCGAACGCGAAGGAGCCCGCCATCCTCCCCGGGTGGCGGGCTCCAGCCGCGGGCGGCCCGTCGGGCGCGCGGCGTCAGCGCCGGCGCGCGGATGCGGGTGCTGGCCAGTACCCGCCCACCGAGGAGGCCCAGCCGGAGCTGCGGGCCGCTCTCTCCCGCCCGGACGCCGACGACCGGTCCGCCGCCTGGGCGGCCCTGTTCCGCGGGAACGGGGCCGCCCGGGGGAGCCGGTCAGCGTCAGTCGCAGTGCGGCAGGGACTCCTGGCTGCTGTCGTAGCTTCCGTTGGAGAAGTTCCATGTGACGGTCTGACCGTTGCAGTTGTGGCCGCCGGCGGTGAAGTTCCAGTTGCCGTGGTAGAGGCGGGTGTTCGAAACACCGGTCACCGGAATGTATCCGGAGTCCCACCACCACGAGCCGACGTTCGGCTGGGGCGAGCCCGTGTTCGAGTTGTAGTTCGAGCTGGACTTCACGTCGATCAGGCCGCCGTGCCAGTTGCCGTTGACGTAGTTGGTGTTCCAGAGGTTGATCTCGGTGTAGGCCTGCTTGCTGCAGGAGTTCCAGGCGAGGTAGGCCCGACCGATCGACTGGCCGCCGGCCACGATGGTGCGGGCAGGTCCGAGCACCTGGCCGCAGTCGGCCGCGCTGGCGGTTCCCGCTCCGACCGTGGCGAACGTGAGGCTGCCCGCGCTGGCGGTTCCCGCTCCGACCGTGGCGAACGTGAGGCTGCCCGCGATGACGGTGAGCACAGCCGAGGCGGCGCGCATGCGCGTGCTGATCCGCATGACTCTCCTTGGGGAGAACTTCGAGGTGACTGTAGGTCACCCGTTGGCACCAATGCTTCCACCGGACGCGCACGCGGTCTATACGGATGACGTCAAGGGCCCGCTGGGGCGAGTTCACCCGGACGCCGCGACGAGGATGACGCCGGGCCGGGGCGCCGGGACGCAGAGTGGAAAGTCTGAAAATAATCTCGCGAAAGGGACGTGGCAGTGTGCGCAAGAGCCGGAGCGGGCCTCAGGGTGGGATCCGTCCTGGGCGGCCTGATGCTGACGGCGTGTTCGACCCCCGCCCCGCATGCCGTGGACGGCAGCGGCGGAGAGCCCCGCGGCAGTGCGGTGGTCATCGCGGCTGATCAGGAGGCCGGGCGGGCACCCGTGCCGGGCGGTCCGCCGCTCGCTGCGGCCGACCCGGGGCCCGGGCAGACCGACCCGGGGTCCGGGCAGGCCGGCGTTCGGGGCAGTGCGCTGATCGTCGCGGTCGATCAGGCGTCCCGGCAGGTTCTCGTCCTGGACGGCGAGACGGCGCGGGAGGCCGAACCCGAGGCCGACCGGTTGCCGGTGGTGTGGTCGTGGACCGCTGACGGCGACGATCGGCTGGCCGACCTGGAGCCGGCCCGCAGCTGGGCCAGGCCCACCGAGGCCAGGGACGTGGTGCTCGACGGTGAAGGCTCCCTCCTGGTCACCGCCTCGGGTGGCCTGGCAGCCCTGGTCGACACGGCGACCGGCACGCCGATCTGGGCCACGGACCTCGGCACCTCCGTCAACCCCCACAGCGCGGAGCTCCTACCGGACGGCAACGTCGCCGTGGTCGCCAGCACCGGTGGATGGGTGCGGCTGTACGCGGCCTCGGAGGGGCCTCGCAGCACCACCTATACCGAGCAGGAACTCGACGGGGCCCACGCCGTGCAGTGGGACGAGGGCGCGGAGCTGCTCTGGGTGCTCGGGGACGACACCCTGCTGGCCCTCCGGGTCGGTGGCACGCCCGACATCCCGTCCCTCACCCCCGAACGCAGTGTCCCCCTTCCGGAAGTCGGGGGACACGACCTCGCACCTGTGCGCTCCGTGCCGGGGACGTTCTGGGTCAGCACCGGCGACCGCCTGTGGCGCTACGACTCACACCTCGACCGCTTCGAAGCCGTCGGGCTGGGCGCGGAGGACTCGGCCCGCGGGATCAAGAGCGTGGGCAGTGAGCCCGTCACCGGTCGCCTGCTCACCGTCACGCCCGATCACGCGGGGCCCTGCTCCTGGTGCACCTCCGCCGTCACCTTCCACCACCCCGACGGGACGCTCGCCCTGACCGGAACCGAGCTGTACAAGGCCCGCTGGTGGACCACGCCGCTTCCTGGTCTGGGCCCGACGAACCGACCCCGGTAGCGCGGTCCTCCGGCAGCCGCGGGCCACGCTCGACGCCGAGGCGGGGCCTGCGGCGTCCTCGCCGTCGCGGCGGCCGACGCGGGCGCCCGACCTGGCGGCAGTCCGACCCGCGGCAGTCGCCGTGGTCGTGCCGCGGGTGTGCGGGTCCTCAGCTCCGCGGCTCCTCAGCTGATGTACACGGCGGCCCCGCCCCGGCTTGCCACGCCTCGCCCGTGTCAGCGGGGGAGAGCGGACTTCACCAGGTCGTTCGCTGAAATGAGCCCCAGCCCCGGGACGGCGTCCCGCAGCACCTTCACGGCCCGGACCGGGTCCAGCACGGGGTCGACGTCCGCCGCGGACAGGATCCGGCTCGCCCACCGGCGGACACGCTCCTCGTCCGCCACGATCATCTGGCGATCCACCACACGCAGGGCTGCCTCCAACCCGGGTCGCTCCGCCGCGCCCGCCGTCTGTATTTCCGCCAGGAGCTCGGCGCGGACGTCGTCCAGGTCGTGCAGGACCACGACGGGGTGTGTGTTGTTGGTGAACACGCGAGTTCTCCGATCAGAGCACGAAGCAGAGCACGAAGCTGAGCACGAAGCAGGGCAGGAGGCGGGCGACTGCTTGCTGGGCTCTCGTGTCAGACCTGTCGCCGGCTTCCCGTGGATTCCAACCTAAACCACCATGCGAACCTCCCGCTGCTGCGCCAGTGGCAGACTCCCTCGCCACGGAAACGGCCAGATCATCCGCACCACCGCGAGCTCGGTCCCGGCGAACTGATGTTCCCTCAGTCCACGAGTCCCATATCCTCGCGTACGAGGGGAGGCCAACGGACCGTCATGACCGCCTCCCGCCTCCGCACACCGCCGTCGCACCGCTGCGCGACACGAATCCACTCGAACGAACCACGCCGTCAGCCGTGCAGGCCTTGGTCCGGCGTGCGCCGTGCGACGCCTCGTCCCGCCGCCGTCACCTTCGTCGACCACGTCGCCGACGTCCTGGGCGAGTCCTCCACCAGCGATGAGCCCGCGACCCCGGATGCCGCCACGCTGTCGCCCGGGCGCCTCGCCGAGCCTCTGCGACCACCATGTACTGGAGATTCCGATGCCCGCCCCCGGACCGACGACCAACGCCCCGCCGGTGAACGGGATACCGCCCGGGCGTCCGTTCTCCTGGCGATTCACCACCCCGTTGTTCGTCGGTTCGGCGCTCAACCCGATCAACAGCTCGCTGATCGCCACGGCCCTCGTACCGATCGCCCACGGACTCGGCGTGTCGATCGGGCAGACCGCCGCGCTGGTGACGGCCCTGTACCTGGCCAGCGCGATCGCCCAGCCCACCGCGGGCAAGGCCGCCGAGGTGTTCGGCCCACGACGGGTGTTCCTGGCCGGAATCGGACTCGTCATCGTCGGAGGACTCATGGGCGGCGCCGCCGACAGTCTTCCGATCCTCCTGATCAGCCGAGTACTGATCGGGTCGGGCACCTCGTGCGCCTATCCGACGGCCATGCTGCTGATCCGCCGCCGCGCCGAGGACGCCGGTCTGGACAAGCCGCCGGGCGGAGTGCTGGGCGGCCTGCAGATCGCCGGCATCGCCACCGCCTCGCTCGGACTGCCCCTGGGCGGTGTTCTGGTGGCCGCGCTGGGCTGGCGGTCCGTGTTCTTCATCAACGTTCCGGTCGCACTCGTCGCGCTGGTCACGACAGTGGCCTGGGTCCCACCCGACAGCCCACCGGACCGCCCGTCCGACAGCCCACCGGACAGCCCGTCCGACAGCCCACCGGACCGCAGCCGACGCGCCCGTGACGTCGCGGCCGCCCTGGACGCCATCGGCATCGCCGGGTTCGCCGCCGCGATGATCACGCTGCTGCTGTTCCTGTTCGCCCTGCCCGACGCCCACTGGTACCTGCTGGCGATCTCCGCCGTGCTGTGGATCGCCCTGGTGCTGTGGGAGCTGCGAGCCGGCACCCCGTTCCTCGACCTGCGCCTGCTCGCCGGCAACCGGGCCCTGACCGGCACCTACCTTCGCTACGGCCTGGTCCTGGTCTGCGCGTACGTCGTGCTCTACGGCGTCACCCAGTGGGCCCAGAGCGTCCGCGGCCTGTCCGGGACCGAAGCCGGACTGCTCCTGTTGCCCATGACGCTCATGTCCGGCCTGGTGATCTCGCTCGTCTCCCGGCACAACCCGGTGCGCGGACCGGTCATAGCAGCGGCCCTGGCCTGCCTCATCGGATCCGCCGGCGTACTGCTGCTCAGCACCTCGGGCTGGATCGGATGGGTCGTGGTGGTCACGCTCATCTTCGGCGTCGCCATGGGCACGTCTGGCGCGGGCAACCAGACCGCCCTCTACGAACACGCCCCCGCCGAACAACTCGGCACCGCCTCCGGCCTGCTGCGCACCTTCGGCTACCTCGGCTCGATCGTCGCTTCCGCAATCACCGGCATCGTCTTCCGCACCCACGTCTCCGACCGCGGCATGCACCTCATCGCCTGGATCATGGTCGGCGTCGGTGTCGTCCTGGTCCTGACGACCCTCGCCGACCGCACCCTGCGTACCCGGCCCGCCCCCTGAGCAGGTACCTGTGCTCCATGGCCCCACAGGTTCGCTCGACTGTGTGTGGGGAGCCGAGGTGTTTCGGGAAGACGTCGTCGACCCGGCCACCTGCGAATGTGAACGGGGGAGTGGGTTCAACGCCTCTTTGCTGCGGGGGTGTTTCGTTCCCATGTACATATGCCCAGATCACTGGCGTCGCGCACCAGTCGTACACAGACTCGCATCTGCACGATCGTGCACCCGGCTCTCGCCCCAGAAGGTTTCTACCTGCATGCGTACCTCCTCCAGACCCGACGTTCCCCAGGCGCACCCGCCGCACCTGGTGGGGAGGTGCCGTCCGTGCTCCGGTACGTGACACGCAGGGCGGCGGGCTGGTTCCTGGTGATCGCCATGGCCACCAACGCCACATACTTCCTCGCCAGTTGGTTCCTCGACCCGCGCTCGAACTTCAAGGAACTGCGTCCGGTCCGCACCGAGGAGCAGATATCCCGGGCCCTGGCCCCCTACAACCTCGACCCGCACGAGCCGCTGCTCCACCGCTGGTGGGACTGGCTGACCAGCGTGGTCCTGCACTTCGACTGGGGCCGCTCCCCGGTCGGGGTCCAGGTGAACGGGGAGATCGGCTACCGCTCCCTCGTCAGCGCCGAACTGGTGATCGGCGCGACGGTCCTGTCGGTCGTCGTCGGTGTCGCCCTCGCGGTCCACACCGCCTCGCGCCAGTACGGCTGGAGGGACCGGGCAGCCCAGGCCCTCTCCATGGCGCTGTTCAACGTCCCGGTGTCCATCGCCGCCCTCGCCCTGGTGCTGCTGGCCATCCGGCTGAACGAGCAGGCCGGTTGGCACTTCCTGTACGTCGCGGGGGAGAACTCGCCCGGCGTGGAAGGGTTCTGGGCGACGGTCGGTGACCGGCTGCTGCACCTGATCCTGCCGACGCTGACGCTCACCCTGACGGGCTACGTGGGCTACCACCTCACCCAGCGCTCCCTGCTGCTGGACGTCATCGGTTCCGACTTCGTGCGCACCGCCCGGGCCACCGGGCTCACCCGTGCCCAGGCGATCCGCCGACACGCCCTGCGCACCGCCCTGATCCCCACCGCACAGTCCGTGGCCTTCAGCATCCCGGCCGTCTTCACCGGCGCGGTCCTCACGGAGACGATCTTCGGCTGGAACGGCATGGGCCAGTACTTCATCCAGACCATCGGCAAGAACGACGTGCACGGCACCGTGGCGACCGCCGCCTTCGCCGCCGCCCTGACCGCGATCGGTGCGATCCTCGCGGACATCGCCACCGTTCTCCTCGACCCGAGAGTGCGGGTGAGCTGAGATGGGCACCCCTGTGAGCCCCGACGCGACCTCCGAAGGCGTACTCGCCATCGCACCCGCGCGAGCCGCCGATCCGCCGCCCACCGGGCACGATGGGCGCGACAGGCATGACGTGCATGACGTGCACGACGGGCACGACGGGCACTATCTGGGCCGGCGCCGTCTCTACCTACGGCGCTTCCTGCGCAACCGGATCGCCGTCGCCGGCGTGGTGATCTTCCTGCTGCTCGTGCTGTTCAGCGCGCTCGGCGACCTGTTCACCCCGTACGGCTACGCGGACGCCGACTTCTCGGCACTGACCCAGGCCCCCAGCGCCGAGCACTGGTTCGGCACCAACCAGGGCGGCAACGACGTCTACGCCGCCGCCGTGCACGGCCTCCAGCGCTCGCTCGTGATCGCGGTGAGCGTGTCCGTGCTGACCGTCGCCATCGCCGCGGTCGTGGGCGCGGGCGCTGCCTACTTCGGGGGCCGGGTGGAGAAGACCACCCTCGCCGTCATCCACTTCCTGCTGATCGTGCCCTCCTTCCTCATCCTCGCCCTGGTCTCGCACCGGCTGGCGGGCGACTGGCGGGTCCTCATCCTCGTGCTGACGGTGTTCGGCTGGATGTCCACCGCGCGCGTGGTCTGGTCGGTGTCCACGTCCCTGCGCGAGCGTGACTACGTGCGCGCCGCGGAGTACATGGGCGTACGCCCCCTGCGCATCGTGGTGCGCCACATCATCCCGAACCTGGGCTCACTGCTCATCGTCAACCTCACCCTGGGCGTGGTCTCCACCGTGCTCAGCGAGACCGCCCTGTCCTTCCTGGGCTTCGGCGTGCAGACCCCGGACGTGTCGCTGGGCACGATGCTCGCCGACGGCGCGGGCACCATCACCAGCGCCCCATGGCTCTTCGCCTTCCCCGCCGGGCTGACCGTCCTGCTCACCGTCTCGATGACCTTCGTCGGCGACGGCCTGCGCGACGCCCTCGACCCCACGTCCACCATCGGCGCGGCAGGAGGCCGACGATGACCCTCGCACCCGCCCACCACACCGGGCCCGTGGCCGGCTCCCCGGCCGGGCCCACCGAGCCCGCACCCGTCCTGTCCGTACGCGACCTGAGCGTCTCCTTCCCCTCCGAGGCCGGACCGGTGGAGGCCGTGCGCGGCATCGGCTTCGATCTGCTGCCAGGGCGCACCCTGGGCATCGTCGGCGAGTCCGGCTCCGGCAAGTCCGCCACCGCCCTCGCCGTCATGGGCCTGCTGCCGCCCACCGCGCGCCTCGGCGGCCGGATCCTGCTGGGCGGCCGCGACCTGGCGGCGATGGACGACAAGGGCCTCTCCCGGGTGCGCGGCAAGGACATCGGCATGGTCTTCCAGGACCCGATGTCCGCGCTCACGCCCATCTTCAGCGTCGGTCGGCTGCTCTCCCAGGCCCTGCGCGTGCACCGGGAACTGTCGAAGAAGGACGCGTGGGAGCAGGCGGTGGAACTGCTCGACCTGGTCGGCATCCCCGACCCGCGCGAACGCGCCAAGTCGTTCCCGCACGAGTTCTCCGGCGGCATGCGCCAACGCGTCGTCATCGCCCTGGCCATCGCCAACAAGCCCTCGGTCCTCGTCGCCGACGAGCCCACCACGGCGCTCGACGTCACCGTCCAGGCGCAGATCCTCGACGTGCTGCGCCTGGCCCAGCGCGAGACCGGCGCCGGCCTCGTCCTGATCACCCACGACCTGGGCGTGGTGGCGGGCCACGCCGACGACGTCGCCGTCATGTACGCCGGACGGATCGTCGAGCACGCGAGCGTCGACGAGCTCTTCCGCCGCCCCACGATGCCCTACACCGCCCGGCTGCTGGCCAGCGTCCCCACCGTGGACAGCGGCGTCGAACGGCCCCTGATCCCGGTCGGCGGCGAGCCGCCCTCCCTGGTCGGCCTGCCCGGCGGCTGCCCCTTCGCGCCCCGCTGCGCGGTGGCCCAGGACGTGTGCCGGACCACCGAACCGGACCTGACCGCATCGGACTTGACCGCGCCGGACTCGACCGCACCGGAATCGACCGCACCGGTCGGGCAGCGCGGCCGCGTCGCCTGCCACCGTGCGCGGGAGATCGCCGACGGAACCCTCGACCCGGCCGGGCGCGCCGCTCCCGTGCCGCCGTCCCGCGCCGGAGAGCGGACCGCGGGCGAGGTGGTCCTGCGCGTGGAGGACCTGGTCAAGACCTTCCCCGTCACCAAGGGGGCCCTCCTCAAACGCCGGGTCGGAACCCTGCACGCGGTCAACCACGTCAACTTCGAACTGCGCGCGGGCGAGACCCTGGGCCTGGTGGGGGAGTCCGGCAGCGGCAAGACCACCACGCTGCGTGAGGTGCTGCGGCTGCGCGCCCCCGAGGGCGGTCGCATCGAAGTGGCCGGCACCGACGTCGCCACGCTGCGGTCGGCGGCCCAGGTGCGCGAGCTGCGGCGCGACGTCCAGATCGTCCTCCAGGACCCGACGGACGCCCTGGACCCCCGCCTGACCGTCTTCGACCTGCTGGCCGAACCGCTCCAGGCCGCCGGTGCCGACCGGACGGCCATCCGGTCCCGGGTCACCCGTCTCCTGGACCTGGTGGGCCTGGACCGCGCCATGGGCGACCGCTTCCCCGCCGCCCTGTCCGGCGGCCAGCGCCAGCGCGTCGGCATCGCGCGCGCCCTGGCCCGCGAGCCGAAACTCCTGGTCCTGGACGAACCGCTGTCCGCGCTGGACGTCTCCGTGCAGGCCGAGATCATCAACCTGCTCGCCCGACTGAAGCGCGAACTGGGCCTGGCATACCTGGTGGTGGCGCACGACCTGGCCGTGGTGCGCTACGTCTCCGACCGCATCGCGGTGATGTACCTCGGGCACATCGTCGAGTCCGGTGCCACCGAGGAGATCTTCGCCCGACCCCGGCACCCGTACACCCAGGCCCTGCTGTCGGCGATCCCGGTGCCCGACCCGGAGCGCGAGCGCCACCGCGAGCGCGTCGTCCTCGCGGGCGAGCAGCCCAGTGCCACCCGGCTGCCGGAGGGCTGTGTGTTCGTCGACCGCTGCCCGCTGTACCGGGAGGCCGACGAGAGCGTACGGACCCGCTGCCGCACCGAGCGGCCGGCGACCGTCGGCGCCCCGGACGGCTCCGACCACCAGTACGCCTGCCACGCGGTCTGACACCCGCCCCGTCCCACCCCCTTCTCACCGATTCCCACCAAGGACAACCCATGCGCCGGAAGCTCGCCCTGCCCCTCGCGCTCGCCGCGGCCGTCTTGGTCGCCGCCACCGCGTGCTCCTCCTCGTCCTCCTCCTCGTCTGCCTCCGGAGGATCCCCCGGCGGATCCTCCGGGCCGAACGCCGAGAACGCCGCCAAGGTCGCGTCCTCGGTCACCGACTACAACCCCCAGCCGTACGAGAACATCAAGGACGGCGGCACCTACACCACCGCGGGGACCTTCGACGAGCAGGGCAACCCCTTCAACGTCAACGGCACCCTGAACTCCTCGCGGATCTGGTCCTGGTACAACGCCCACGCCATCACCTACTCGCCGACCGGCGAGGTCCAGTACAACCCGGACTACTACAGCGACGTGAAGGTCTCGGTCGAGGGTGGCGACCAGAAGGTCGTCATCACCCTCAACCCCAAGGCCGTCTTCAACGACGGCACCCCCATCGACTGGCGGGCCATCGAAGCCACCTGGAAGGCCAACAACGGCTCGGACAAGGACTACGCGGCCTCCTCCACCGACGGCTACGACCGCATCACCTCCGTCACCCGGGGCGCCGACGACAAGCAGGCGGTCATCACCTTCAAGGGCGTCAACGCCTCCTGGTCCGCGCTGTTCACCACCTTCCTGCACCCCCAGGCCGCCACCGTCGACAACTTCAACAAGGCGTACGTCAAGACGGCCCACCCCGAATGGGGCACCGGACCGTACACCGTGGGCACCTGGGACGAGCACTCCGGCAACATCACCTTCGTGCGCAACCCCAACTGGTGGGGCCGGCCGGGCAAGCTCGACAAGCGCGTCTACGTCAACCTGGAGAGCGCCGCCTCGATCAACGCCTTCAAGAACGGCGAACTCGACTACGCCCCCGTCGGGACCGCGGAGAACCTCAAGCAGGTGAGGACGGTCAAGGACGCCGAGATCCGCAGCGGCGGCAGCCCCTTCGAGTACGCGCTGTACCTCAACGCCAAGTCCCCGTTCCTCGGTGACGTCCAGGTCCGCAAGGCGGTGCAGGAGAGCATCGACCGTCCGCAGATCACGAAGATCCGGTTCCAGGGCCTCGACTACACGGAGCCGCTGCCCGGCTCGGCGGTGCTCTACAGCTTCCAGCAGGGCTACCAGGACAACGTCGCCGCTGTCCTGAAGTACGACCCGCAGGAGGCGCGGAAGACCCTGGACGCGGCCGGCTGGAAGCCCGGAGCCGACGGCATCCGCGCCAAGGACGGCAAGCAACTCGAGCTCGGCTACACCGTGCTCGGCGACGACCCCATCGAGAAGGCCACCGCCGGAGCGCTCACCGCGATGCTCAAGGCCGTCGGCGTGAAGGTGAACGTCAACAAGGTCTCCGAGAACGACTTCTCCAAGGTGCTCAGCGACCGCCGCTTCGACCTGTTCATCTCCGGCAACCGCTCGACGGACCCCTTCGGCGCGCGGTACCTGTGCGACTTCTACTGCTCGGACCGTGACTCCAACATCACCGGAGCCGGAACTCCCGAGCTGGACAAGGAGATCCGCGCCACCGGCGAGATCGCCGACCTCGGCCAGCAGGTCGCGGCCGTCAACAAGGTCGAGCAGAAGGCCCTCCAGCAGTACGCCTTCCTGCCGCTCTACAGCGGACCCTCCACCTACGGCATCAGGAAGGGCCTCGCCAACGTCGGTGCCACCATCTTCTACAGCCCGCTGCCCGAGACCATCGGCTGGCAGAAGTAGCACCGGCGTTCCGGCGCCCCTGCGGGGCCCGCTCGTGAGCAGCACCATTTGACGAGCAGGGCCGAGGACGCCGCGGCCCAGCAGCTCGCCGCCGCCCCCGGGCGCTCCCGCCCGGGGGCCGGGGCGCCTCAACATCGGCCGCGCGCCTCCGGGTGGACGGCGCCGGGGGTGTGGAGCGGTGGCCGGGTGTCCGTCCCGCGTGCTGGAGAAGGGGGGATCTGCACCACGCGGGGCGGGGGAGCGGGTACGGGCGGGGGCCGGGACCAAGCGTGGGGCGCGCGGCCCGTCCGTGGGCGTGGGACCGGGTGTGCAGGGAACGCTCCGCCGGCCGGCGCGAGGTGTGGACCGGCCGGCGGAGGAGGGTGATCAGGCCTGCGAGCGGCGGCGCGAGGCGACGACCGCGCCGGCGCCCAGCACGACGGCCGCGCCGGCGGCGGCGCCGAGCTGCCCGAGCGGGGCGGTCGAGCCGGTGGCGGCCAGCGAGCCACCGGCGGTGCTCCGGCCGTCCGTGGTGGCGGTGGTCGTCGTCGCGGTGGTCGTCGTGCCGCCGGCGGCCGAGACGGGGGCGACCGTGGCGTCGGGGGTCACGGTGGTGACCGCCCGGGTGGTACCGGAGCCGCTCCGCGAGGTCTCCGTAGCGGTTTCGGCAGAGGTCTTCGCGGCGGCCTGGTCCTTGGCCCGGGCGGTGAACTGGCCCTCCTTCAGGAAGGCCCGGACCTCCGCGATGCCGCCGTCGAGCGCGGCGAGGCCGGCCTTGCGGACCTCGGGCCCCCCGGCCTCGACGAGCTGCGAGACGTGGATCCGGTCGTCGCTCGCCCGCAGCGGCTCCAGCTGCGTCTTCAGGAAGTTCTCGACGTCCGCCGCGCTGCCGGCGAGCGCCTTCTCGGCCGCCTCCCGGACGTGGCGGCCGGTGCCCGCGTCGGCGAGGACGTCCTGGACCTTGGCGCGGTTCTCGTCCTCCGCCCGGGCGACGTACTGGCCGGTCTTCAGGAAGGCGCGGACGTCCTCGACGGTGCCGGACATCGCGGCGTTGGCGGCCTTCTTCACCGCCGGGCCGCCGTGGGACATGATCTGGCTGAGCAGGACCCGGTCGTCGTGCTCGGCGGCCGTCTTCAGCCCCGTGTCGAGGAAGCGCTCGACATCCGCGGCGGTTCCCGCCAGTGCCTGCTGGGCGCCCTCGCGCACACCCGGTCCGCTGTTCGGGTCGTCGAGGAGCTGCTGCAGCTTGGCGCGGTTCTCGTCCTCGGTCCGGGCCGTGTACTGGCCGACGTTCAGGTAGGCGCGGAACACGTCGAGGTCGTTCGAGCCGAACGCGGCGTTGGCGGCCTTCGTGACGGCCGGGCCGGCGGCGTTCATGGTCCGCAGGATCGCGATCCGCGCGTCGTCCCGGCGGATCCTGTCCGCCTCCACCGCGAGGAAGTGCGCCCGGTCCGCGGGGGTGCCGGCGAGGGCCTGGCCCGCGTGCTCGCGCAGGTAGTCGCTCGGAGCCGTGAGCAGGTAGTCGTTCGGGTAGACGAGCAGCCTCTCGATCGCCGCCCGGTTCTCCTCGTCCGCCTTGGTCTCGGCCGGGTCGGTCTGCTCCTGCCCCGTCGGGACGGTGTCGGCGAACGCCGGGGCGGCGCCCAGGGCGACGGGCGCGGCGGCTGCGGCGAGGAGGACGGCAGCGAGCGAATGACGGATCTTCAACGGTCCCCCGGGATCTGCAACACGGATGAGCCAGTCGCGGCCTCGCGACGGTCGGCCGAGTGATCGTATAGCAACGGTACCCCCCGCTGGCGAACACATTTCCGTCACGTCCCACGCTTCGGCTTCGTCGCGCACCGCCTGGTCACACCAGCCGGGAGAGCTGCCCGGGGTCCCCGTCCCTACCCGTTCGGGACGCCGTCCCGGTCCGCGCCGTCCACACCCCGGGCCCGGCACACCCGCCGCCCGCTCCGCACCGGCCCGGTCGGTGCGGAGCGGGCGGGGCGGGCCGGCGGGATCTCAGCGCAGTCGACTGAACCAGCGCACGATGGCGGCGGTGCCGGCGACGTTGGAGCCGAGGTGTCTGGAACCCGCGAAGTCGGGGGTGCCGAGGTCGACGACCGCCGCGTTCACGCCGTGCGATCGCAGCGTGGCCTCGCAGTGGTCGGTGTTGGCGTTGGCCGCCTGCTCGTCCGCGTCGGCCGCGTACAAGCGGACCGGGACGCGTGGTGCCCAGTCGCAGGTGTTGTCGGCTACCCGAAGTGCCTTGGCCAGTCGGCCGGTTGGGTGGCGGAGCATCTCGAAGCCGTGTGGGGTGAGCAGTGCGTCGATGGTGTCGGGTGTGCCGGCGAAGAGTTGCGGGCCGGTGTGTGAACCGTCGAACAGCATCTCGACCGTGCTGTCGTACGGGGCCTGGAAGACCTCGCCGGGGGAGTCGTAGAGACGGTGCAGCCGGTTCCAGGCGACGAGGAGGTACGCCGAGTACAGCACACTTGATTTCGGGTCGAGAGAGCCGTCGAGCAGCGCCGGCAGCTCGGCGTGCCGGAAGTCGTAGGCGCCGCTGACCGGCGCGACGGCTTGGAGCCGGAACCACCGGTCGTCGTCGGCCTGGAGTGCCCGTGCGAGTCCCATAGCCGCCGAGGCGCCCTGGGAGAACCCGGTGACCAGCACGTCGTGTCCCAGCGCCCGGCCCGTACGCGGGACGAAGGCGCGGGCTGCCCGGAGCATGTCCAGGGAGGCGGTGGTCTCCGAGGGCACGTCCATCCAGGGGTGGAGTCCCGGGCCGGCGCCCAGCCCGATGTAGTCCGGGGCGACGGCGGCGAACCCGGCGGACGCGTACGTGACGGCGGGTGAGGACACGAACCCGGCCTCGGCCGTGGAGGACGGGGCGTCGGACCGGTGACTGGTCGTGCCGTGGGTGAATGACACCGTCCGCAACTCGTGTTCGCCGCCACGGGGCAGCACCAGCAGTCCGCTGGCGGTGATCGGCCGGCCGCTGGGGTCCACGGTGCGGTACACCAGCCGGTAGGCGTCCACTCCGAACCGGACTGCACCCGCGTCATACCCGGCGGCGGCCAGCGCGGCGGTGACGTCCTCCTTCGCGGCCAGGGTGGTCGTCTGCTGAACGGAAACCAGCCGTCCGCGATCGCTTCGATGCACCGTGTCCGCCGAGGCGGCTCCCGTCGTCACAGCCGCGGTAGCCAGCACGGCCAGGACTGTTCGGACGTTCCGCCGGCCAAGCACGGGCCGTAGCGTGCCTGCTAAGTAGGTGGATTCCATGTCGCCGACGCTACGTACGGTCACCCTCGTGCCACAGCCCGGCCAGCGGGTGTATCCGTCCTGTGGCTAGCCCTACCGCGACACCGAAGAACTCGACCGGGAGGCCCACGCCCGCTTCGACCGCCCCGTCGACGAACTCTTCGGACCGAATCGCGCTGACAGTCCTGTTGTGGACATGTCTCCATGTCCGACCCCGGACAGTCCGGTGGGCGACAGCCGGAACATCTTCCGGCGCCGTCGGCGAGCGGAAAAGCTGGTGATCGCCGCCAGGGAGAACACCCCGGGACGGCAACCGGACGAGGCGCCAACCGCGAGGCGCCTGCCGGTACCGGACAGCCACACCATCAGCAGCGAAGGACACCCGCCGTGATCCGCACCCGTATCGCCCAGGCCGTCGCGGTCGCCGCCATCGCCCTCACCGTCATCGCCTTCGCGCCCTCCGCCGCCACGGCCTCGGCCCCGGTCGGTGCCCCCGTTCCGACCGTGACCCTCGACGGCTTCGATTGGGGCGGCTGAGCCGGCCGTGGAGATCGTCTACGCCGGCCTGATGCCCCGACAGCCCGGCGAAGGCGTCCGGCCGAGCGGCGAGGCCGAGCCGGGCGACCCGAAGGCGGCCCGACGCCCCGCGCACCACCGGGGAGGTGCCGTCAACCTCGCCCGCCGGGAACGGAGGCGAGGCGGCCGAGCATCGCCATCACGGTGATCCGCGCGTCCTTGTCGTTCGTCACCGCACAGTGGGCATCGACGCCTCGCTCGTCCGGTGCTTCATCCGGCTCGGTCAGGCCCACCCGGACCAGGTCGACGGCGTACTCGCGGCACCGGGAGTAGTCCGCTACGGCGCGCACCGCCTCGACGTGGTCGATGCGGCCGGGATCCGCAGCGCGCAGCAGCGCGGGGGTGGGCAGCGGGCCCAGCACCTCCCCGATCCACCCCGCGACGGTCTCCCGGGGGCAGCCCCGCTCCAACCGCGAAGCGCTCGCCGCGGCGAGCGCCAGGTGAATGAGGAGCGACCCGAACCAGTTGGCGGCCTCGGCCGGAGGCGTGTCCGTGCCCGCCGGCGGCATCACGGCGCGGTACAGCGCAGCCGGGTCATCGGCGTGTGCGGCGGCGGCGACTGCCTTCACGGCGCTGCCGAGGGCAGCCTGGTCGATGGTCACGTCGGTGCTTCTTTCCATAGTCGGCAGCCGTCAACTTACCGCTCCGGCGCGGTCGAAGGACCGTCAACCGCATCATTGTGTGGAATCAGCTCCGTCAAGCAGCGGTCGTCATCAGGTGGCTGTCGTGATCTGCTGTGCGGCTGCTGCTCGTGCAGCGGCCTCTTCCACCTGGCGTCGGCCGGATTCACCTCGGCTCCAGATGAATGCGCGCCGACGACGTGGCGCGTCGCTGCTCCGGTTCCGGAACTCCTCGACCGCGACGTTGTCGGACAGCCGCCATCGGATGGTGCGGCCTGATGCTTCGGGGACGTCGGTGAGGCTGTCGAGTTGCTCGGCGCTTCGGTGCAGTTCGAACCCCCGGTGGCCGTGGCCGTCGCGGGTTCAGCATGGACCTCCCGGACCGCACTCTCGGGGACGGGCGGTCACGTTGACGATCGGCAATAGCGTCGCGGTGGCTGGGACGCCGGTCTGACGCGGCGTAGGCCCCGCTGGCGGTGCGCAGCGGCCTTCGGCCCGGGCCCTGGCCGAAGGCCGCCGGGTGCTACTGGGCGTTATCGGGGTCGGTGCGGTCGGTGCGGTCGGTGCGGCCGGTCGCCGGGTTCCTGGGTGGGGAACTGTTGGCCCGCGCCCGGAAGGGCGGGCGCCGGATAGTTCGACACCTCGTACTTGGCCAGTTCGAGCTGCTCGGCGGTCGGGGGCAGCGCCGGGGCCTTGCACACGCCGCCGTTGAACTGGAAGGCCGAGGTCAGGTCCCCGAAGGCGTTGCGACGCCAGTCGGTGACGGTGGCCGACCGGACCCCGGTGAACCGTTCCAGGAACTGCAGCACCGAGGTGTGGTCGAAGGCCTCGCCGGCGACCCAGCCGCCCACCGTCCAGGGCGAGATGATGATGCACGGCACCCGGAAGCCGCCGCCGATCGGCAGACCGCCGACGAACTCGCCCGGCGTGGCGGCCGGGGGCACCGGTGGCGGCACGTGGTCGAACAGCCCGTCGTTCTCGTCGTAGTTGAGGATGAACACTGTCTTCGCCCAGACCTCGGGGTTCGAGGCGACCGCCTCGATCTTGGAGGCGACGTAGTCGGCACCGGCGGCGGGCAGGTAGTCCGGGTGCTCGGACTGGTAGCCGGTCGGCAGGATCCAGGAGACGGCGGGCAGCCGGTTGTTGCGCGCGTCGTCCTCGAAGGTGCCGGCCGGCCGGGCCGTCATGCCCTTGCGGTGCAGCGCGCTGCCGGGCGCGGCCTGCTGGAAGCTCTTGAAGAGCGAGAGCATGTTGGTGCCGTAGTTGTCGGCTTCCTGGTAGACCTGCCAGCTGACGCCGGCCGCCTCCAACTGTTCGGGGTAGGTCTTCCAGGTCAGCGGCTCGGGTGCCGAGTTGCTGATGATCGGGCCGCCCTGGCCGCCGTCGGCTCCGATCGAACCCGTCATCCAGTACAGCCGGTTGGGCCAGGTCGGTCCCTGGACCGAGCAGAAGTAGTTGTCGCAGATGGTGAACGACTCGGCCAGGGCGAACTGGAAGGGGATGTCCTCCCGGGTGTAGTACCCCATCACGTACGGGCCGTTGACGCCGTCGGCGGACCGGTGCGCGGACAGCCACCGGTCCATCTTCCCGCCGTTCCAGGCCCGGTGCTGCACCGACCAGGAGTGGCTGGTGGACGGGATCGCCTGCGCGCTCGTGGTGAGGGTGTCCAGGTGGAACGGCAGCAGGTAGCCGTCCGGGTTGACGCTGTCGGGCTGGTAGAACACCGAGCGTCCGTTGTCCAGCCGCAGCGCGTTCGGGTCCGCGAAGCCGCGGACACCGGCCAGCGTGCCGAAGTAGTGGTCGAAGGACCGGTTCTCCTGCATCAGCAGGACCACGTGCTGGACGTCCCGCAGCGAACCGGCCTTCGGTACCCCCGCCGCTACCGCTCGTTGGACACTCGGTGGCAGCAGGCTCATCGCCGCTGCCGCTCCCATCGCGCCGGCCGCCGATCCCAGCAGCCTCCGTCGGGTTATTCCGGACATCAGCCCCACCCTCTCCGTCGCGCCGGTGCGCGTGCGGGATGTCACCGCACCGGACCACCTGTGGCCTTCCCCCGGGAGCTTCGAGGCAGTGGAGACGGCGGATGAACAGCCAAGGAATGTCAGGTACCCGACAGGCACTGAAGGCGCCCCCGCACCACGCTGCTGACAGCTCCGAAGGGAAGCCCGAACGCCGGGCGGGGGGGGGCGGTCCGTACGCTGTTCGAAGCCGGACGATGAATCACAAGTTGTGGCGTTGTGGCGCTGTCACGGATTGTGTAGACGCTACGGCGGAGGGGTCCACCCCGGGAACGGCCAGATCATCCAGTGGGAGGCCAGGGCCCGGAGGGAGGTCCTGACAAGCCCCGAGGAAGTAGTCCACTCCTTCCTCGAACAGAGCGGTCTCGACGACTGCCTGTAGCGAGCCCTGAACCTCGACAGGAACCGGATGGTCGCCGGTCGTCATCCACTCGTCATCACCGAGCGCGAACAGGCCCCTGACCTTGAGGAACTGCTCTCGGGCCAGGGTGACGGACGAGCAGGGCCACTCGTCGGGACCGAATCCTTCCAGTGCCCACGAGAGGTCGCGGCCGTTCTCGAACGGATAGTCACTGTTCACCCACCGATCCTGTGGCGCTCCGCGTTCGGCCGACCTGAGTGATCCTCCCGACCAGCAACCCACCCTCGGTCGCCGAGGAAAGGCAACTCCGCCACTCCCCGCCACCGACCGCACAACTCGTGCCAGAACCCAAACTCATCAACATCACCAGACCGTGGTTTTGGGCGCTTCCCGAACCCGTCGACAAGTGACGTCACCACTGCCCGATAAAGCCAGAAACGACAAGTTTGCGGAAGCGTTCAGCGAACGGAACTCCTGGAACGCATGAGACAGGTAGGCCTCCGGGGCACGGTCACCACGGTGACCTTCCTCCAGAGGCCGGCAAAGTCGGGTGGTGACCGCAGATTCCCGATCATTCGCCCGTCGTTCAGGAACAACGTGGACCACCGCTCACCTGGTTGCCGAGGCCCTGGTGCGCGGGGTGGCGGCCGGGCAAGCTAGTTTGTCCGGGTGAGTCTCCTCGATGATGTGGCTGAGCGCGACGGCTGGCGATGCTGGGTGTGCGACGAACCGGTCGACCCCGACAAGTCGGTGAACGATCCCAGGGGGCCCAGCGTTGACAGCCGGACCGCCGACCGGAAGGCCAAGGTCGCCGAGCGGCTCGCGCACCGCGGGTGCAACACCCGCAAGGGCGCGGTCAAGGTGGTCATCGCCTGGCCGGACCGCCTGTACGTGGCCGAACCCGCGCCGCTGATCACCGTTGCCACGAGGCTGGAGCGCAAGGGGGGCCGCGAGATGGTGGGCCGTTGTCCGACCAGGCAGGACGCCCAGGAAGCGGCGGATTGGTTGGTGGACCGGTTCTCCCGACTGGCACCGGGGCTGCCGGTGACCGCCGACATCGAGGCGGGCGGCGGCCAGTTTCTCGTCATCCTGGCCACCGGCCGCCGCTGATCGGGGACCACCAGCGCACACTCGCGTCGAGCCGAACCGTCGACCCACATCGACCCGCCTTGACAAAGGCTGACCCACGGGCGCGTGACGGGCTGCGACTGCTCGACCAGCGGGCGACCCAACCGAGCGAGCCACCCCCGCGCGTGCGGGGCCGACGCGCCACCGTGCGCTGCCAACGGCCGAACGATCTTGTCGCTGGCCTCCAGCGGTCGACCGCGTCGTCAGCTGGCGGAGATCAGGATGTCCACGAGCGGGCGGGTCCGGTTGATCGCGCAAGGTGAACTTCGACCTCAGGACAGTTTCGCTTCGGGGGCGAAGGCAGGCAGCTTCTCGAGACTGCTGCGCACGGCCTCGGCGCCGTACTCGAACATCTGCCGCTCGTAGTCGTCGACCGCACTGAGCAGATCCTGGCGGCCTTCGCGTGCCTCGATCAGGCAGCGGCGCAGCAGGTCGGCGTCGCGCAGTGCGGTGTTCGCGCCGTTGCCGCCGGTCGGGGAGGTGGCGTGGATCGCGTCGCCGAGCAGCGTGACCGGGCCGGACGCCCAGCGCTCACCGGGCCTGACCACCCGGATGGACAGCAGGGTGCTGTTGTCCGGGTCGGCCTGCTCGATCAGCGTGCGTAGCCGCGGGTGCCACCCTTCCATCCTGGACAGCACGGTGTCCTGCGCGGTCAGGTTCTCCGGTGAGCCGTTCGGCGGCAGGATCATGGCCCAGCGCACGTAGTCGCCGATGTCGGGCAGCGTGACTTCGGGGGCCAGTTGCTCGGCGGCCTGCTTCGGCGGGGTACGGAAGCGCATCGCGCCGAGCAGCAGGCTGACGCCGTCGCCCGCGATCTTCGAGCCGTATGCCTTGGACAGGCCGGCGAACTCGTCGGTCAGCGGGGTGCGGCCGATGACGAACCGGACGCCGGTGTCGGTCGGGGTGGTCTGCGGCGACAGCACCTCGCGGACCGCGGAGGTGACGCCGTCCGCGCCGACGAGCAGGTCGGCGGTGGCCGGGTCGCGGCGGGCGAACTGGGCTTGGACATTGCCGTCGGCCAGCACGTCGTAGCCGGTCAGCGCGGCATCGGTGTGCACGGTGAGGCCGGTCAGCAACAGGTGTCGCAGCACCTGCCGGTCGACCACGATGCCGGTCCGGCCCGCGCCGAGCCTGCCGATCTCGTTCAGCTGCGGGTCCAGGATCAGCTGCTCGGCGGAGGCGTCCATGACGATCTCGTCCAGCAGCGGGTGCCAGCGCGTCGGCAGGCAGTCGCGCACCGCCTGGAAACCGATCGGGTCCAGGACGAGCCGGTAGCCCTGGAATCGTGCGGCGATCCCCGGGTCGCGCTCGAACACGTCGGCCTCGATCCCGGCACCGCGCAGACCCTGCGCGAGGGCCAGGCCTCCCAGGCCTGCTCCGACAATGGAAACTCGCATCGCATACCTCCGGAACATCGGTACGAACTTAGTTCGTTTTGGTGATCTAAGTTCTACTCAACGAACTTAGATCGCGTCAAGGTATAGTGGTCGGCATGTCCGCCGATCCCCGCCAACGCCGCGCAGCTCGCCACGCCCAACCCGCAGCGGAGGTCGCCGCGTCGGCGCCACGCAAGAAGCCGATCACCGTCGAACGGATCACCGACGCCGCCCTGGAGGTCGTCGCCACCGAGGGGTATGACGCGCTGACCATCCGCCGGGTCGCCGCCGTGCTCGGCACCGGTCCGTCGTCGCTGTACGCGCACATCGTCAACAAGGACGACATCGACGATCTGCTGATCGGCAGGCTCTACGCCGAGGTCATGCTCCCCGAACCGGACCCGGCCGCCTGGCGCGAGCAGCTGCTCGGGGTGTACACACAGATCCGCGACCTGTACCTGGAATACCCTGGAATCTCGCGCGCCGCGCTGGCCATGGTGCCGACCAACCTGGAAACGCTGCGAGTCGGCGAAGGAATCCTGGCGATCCTGCTCGCGGGCGGCATCGAACCGAGGACGGCCGGATGGGCCCGCGACGCGCTCTCCCTCTACGTCAGCGCCTATGCACTGGAGCAGTCGCTGGTCCGACAACGGCGCCGGCACCAGGATCACGAATGGGTGCTCAGCCACGAGGAGTTGCTGGACCGCTTCACCGCACTGCCCGCCGAGAAGTTCCCGCACACCCGACGCCATGCCGCCGAGCTGATCTCAGGCACCGGACACGACCGCTTCGAGTTCGCCCTCGGCCTGCTCATGAACAATCTGCGGCCCACATCCGGTTGACCCGCGGCGTGCGGTGGCCACATGGCGCCGAGACGATCACAAGGCACGTGGATAAGAAGTCCCTGGCCATCCACTCCCAGCTGATCAACTGCACCGCCTCCGAGGTCGCTGCGATGATCGAGGGCACGATGCGGCACGACACCACCATGGACGTGGAGGCCAACTACACGGACTCGCACGGCCATTTAGTTACCTGGACACCTTGGCCCTCGTTGAGGGGCGGGGGCGGCCGGTCGTGCCGTCAGGTGCGATGGCTCCGGGGGCTTCCGTGCGGGTACAGCAGCAGCGTCACGAGGACGGCTCGACCTTGGTCCAGCTGGTCGACGAGGACGGTGTGCCGGTCGAGGTCGTTGCGGGGTTCCTACGGTTCCTCGGCGCCCGGGACTGCTCGCCGAACACCCTCGTCTCGTACGCCTACGACCTTCGGCACCTGTGGCGCTTCTTCGCAAGCAAGGATCTGAGCTGGGAGCGGTTCGGGCCGCCGGACGCGATCGCGCTGCTGGAGTACCTGCGGTCGGTGCCGTCCCGCCGGCCGCGCCGCCGCATGACGCTGTCGGTGGTCACGATGGACGCCGAGGGCCCGGCCACCAAGCTCGCGGCGAGCACCGTGAACCGGATCCTGGCCGCGGTGTCCTCGTTCTACGAGTACGTGATCCTGGCGGGGCTGCTGGAGCGCGCCAACCCGATCGAGAAGCGCCCGGACCCTGCGCTGCAGCGTGTCTCCGACCGCCACCGCCCGTTCATGGGACGGGCCAGCCGGCAGCGCCCCGTACGGCGGGCCGTGCGTGTCAAGACCGTTCAGCGGGTACCGCGCCCCCTGGAAGACGACCAGGTCCAGTTGCTGCTCGCGCAACTGCGTGGGTTGCGTGACAGGGCGATCGTGCTGCTGATGCTCCACGGTGGTCTGCGGCCTGGCGAAGTCCTCGGCCTGCACCTGGACGACCTGGCCTACGGACGGCGCCGAGTGGTCGTCCGGCACCGTGACGATCATCCCAAGGGCGTCCGGTCAAAGTCCCGGTTCGAGCGGGTCGTCGACCTGCACGAGGCGGAGACCCTGGCCACGGTCAGCGCCTACGTGATGAACGAGCGCCCGCAGGACGCCGACAGCCGGCTCGTGTTCCTGATCGGCGGCCGCGGCACCCGGCGCCTGGAAGCTCTCGGCTACGACGGGCTGGTGCGGATGTTCTCCCGGGCCTGCGCCCGCGCCGGGATCCGCGAGCTCTGGGTGACGCCCCATGCCCTGCGCCACACCCACGCGACCCGCATGTGGGAGGGCGGAATGCGAGAGTTGACGCTGCAGAAGCGACTCGGTCACGCCTCGCCGGAGTCGACGCGTCTTTACACCCGAGTCTCCGACCCTGCCGTCGTCGCCGACTGCCACCGGGCCCTGGACACCCTGGGCAAGCCGCGGGAGGCCACTTCATGAGGGGTGGCCCGATCTCCACTGCGGCCATGGCGGCCAGCCCGGACCCGGTCCGCCGACAGCGCCCCCAACACTGCCCCGACCATGAGTACGTGCGATTCGTCCGCGCTCAGGACGGCTTCAACCACCACTACCTCAACGCCAAACTGCGCTTCTACCGGGCCTTTCGCGAACGGTGGCCGGACCTGTCCGCGTGGTTCGCTGAGCCGCTGGCCGACCGGGTGGGCCGACTGCCCGGCGAGTCCTTCCACTCCCCGCCGTTTCCCGCCTCGCACAAGGCCCGGCCCTACCTCACCTACCTCGGCCTGCGCGGATATGCGACGTTCGACTACCCGTGGATGTTCGCTGTCGGCCAGTTGCGTGTTCACGACCAGGCCACGCTCGCCGGGATCGACCTGGGCACCACAGCGCTGGTCGAGGAGGCGATCGCCCTCGGCTACAGCGGACCGGCGGTAAAGCAGGCGATGCACTGGTCGGTGGCCCGGATCGTGCTCCGCAACGGCCTGACCGACGTCGCCGACATCACCGGCGAGCACATCGCCGAGGTCCTCGAAGCCATCCGGCTCTTCCCGAAGAATCCAGAGTTCGGGGCCTTCTACCCCTCAGCCGAGCAGTTCTACGAGGGCCCGGCCAGGTGCTGGATCACGCACCTGCACCAGCTGGAGGTGGTGCTCTTCCACCGAGGCCAGGTCGCCGTCCAGCCACGCAAGCTGATGCCGTCGTGGAAACCGCCCCTGGCCCTGCCTCCCCGGATGCAGGCCGTCGCGGAGAAGTGGCTCGCGGCCCGCAGACTGACCGACGCACCCTCGACGGTGGAGAAGCTGGAGCTCGCGGTCCGGGTCTTCGGGCAGTGGCTCGGCGAACAGCACCCCGACATCACGACCTTCGCCGACGTCAGACGTCAGCACTGCCTGGACTGGATCGGACACATCGCCGAGGTCCCGGCCCCGACCACGGGCAAACCGCTGGGCGTCATGTCACGGATCCAGCGGATCTCCGGGCTGTCGCAGTTCTTCCGTGACACCGCGCTCTGGCAGTACGACGACGTGCCAGGCCACACCCTCATCGGCGCCGGCGACGCACCGAAGTACACCGAGAAGGTGCCGCAGTTCATCCCCGACCAGGACCTCGACCGGCTGATGCCCGCCATCGACGCGATCGCCTGCCCGTTCCAGCGAGCCGCCCTGCTGGTCGCCCGCTGGTCCGGAGCCCGCCGCACCGAGATCCAGCGCCTGCCGCTGGACTGCCTGGACCGCTACCCCGACGGAACCCCGCGGCTCCGCCTGTCCGGCCGCAAAACCTACCAAGAGCGCGTCGTTCCGCTGCACGAGGACGCCGCCGAGGCCCTGCAGAAGGTCATCGACCTGCGCAGACACGCACCGGAGCGGCCGTTCACCGACGAGCGGACCGGCGAGGAGATCCGCTACCTGTTCATGAGCCACGGCAAGCTGCTGTCGACGTACTACCTGTTCGAGACCCCGATCCAGGCCGCCTGCAAGACCGCCGGCCTCGTCCGCCCCGGCGGCCGCGGCGGCACCGGCCGCGGCACCGTCTCGGCCCACCGCTTCCGCCACACCGTCGGCACCCAGCTCGCCGAACGCGGCGCGAAACTCCACACCATCATGAAGGTCCTCGGGCACACCTCCGTGAACATGGCCCTCGTCTACGCGCAGATCAGCGACCAGGAAGTCCTGCGCGACTACCAGGCAGTGCTCGGCCCCGGCGCCACCATCGCTGGCCCTGCCGCCGACGAACTGCGCAACGGCACGTTGCCGGATACGTTGGTCGACTGGCTCAAGACCAACTTCTTCAAGACCGAACTCGAACTCGGCCGCTGCCTCCGGCTCCCCGCCGAAGGCCCCTGCGAATGCGACCTCTACCTGACCTGCGCAAAGTTCGTCACCACGCCCGAGTACGCACCACGACTGCGGGCACGGCGCGAGGTCGAGCTGACCCTCGCCCGCGACGCGGCCGAACGCGGCTGGGACCGCGAGGTCGAACGCCACCGCTGCACCAGCGAACGCATCGAAAGACTCCTGGCCGACCTCAGGCAGCCGGTCAACGCGGAAGCGGAGGAGGACGGCTCCAGTGCGTGATTGCCCCATGGCTGAGCTACCGGAGCGGTCCTTGCTCGTCAACGTGGACAGTGGGATCCGACAAGAACACGTCGGCATCCACCGGGCCATAGGCGATGTTGAAGGTGTCCAGCCAGTACGACCAGCCCCGCACACCCGCCGCGCTGCTGAAACGGTAGTTGAGCTGCCAGCGGACCCACTGGCCGGAGGCAAGGCGCACAGCTGGGGGCCGTCGCGGCCGAGGTGGGATGGCGAACAGGGGCTGCACTCGGGGAAGGACGCGCAGTCGGCCGTCGGCTTCGCGAAGCTGGACGTCGACCTTGCGCAGGTCTTCCTCGACGCCATGGGGCTCGAAGCCGTCTCGCTCATGCATGCGGACTACGTGCGCAAACGAGGGCGGCATATACGGGACAGTGAAGCCGACTGGGGTCGCGTTCCTCCGGGCGGCAGCCTCTCCTCCGCGGGACTGCTTCGTCCAGGACGTCCGTATCCACTGGACGGTGATTTCCACGGCCTCCACCCCTGCCACTCCATCGAAGATCTCACTCTATGCGCGCGGCTTCTCCGGCCCGCACCAACACCGCCAACGCCCCGAGCGGCAAGCCGAAGGAAGATCAACTTGAACTGTCCACATAAGGTCGGAAATCGGGTTCGGCGTCACGAGGCTGCTGAACTTTGATCTGCTGCCGAGGACCAAGCGGATCAACAAGGTGAAGCTGTACCGGCCGGGCCGGCGAGCCGGACGCCTACCCGCAGCTGGCCCCGGCGCTGACCCGCCCGATCCGCTGGGAACTCATCACCCAGCAGCACGATCAGATAGTCAAGTACGCGACCGCGATCCGGACCCGTACCGCGTCCACCGAGGTGATCCTGCGCGGGTTCACGGGCCAACGCTCGGCCGTCTGACACGCGCCCGCGGAGTCAGCGGTCAGTGCTGAAAGCGGTAGCGGGTCTGGCTGTACGTCTCGCCCTTGCCGAAGGCGAATCCGGCCTCCGGGTCGATGCGGTACAGCAGGACCTTGCCGGAGCGGATGGTGTCACCGAGGCCGTGCCAGGTGCCGTCCGGGCTCGTCAGCAGGTCGCCGTACTTGCTCTCGTAGGCGTCGGCGGTGGTGCTGCGTTCAGCCGGATCGCACACCAACTCGGCACGTCCCTCGATGGTGATGTCGATACCGTCGAGGACGTTCGTGCCGGTCGTCATGACGCAGTGGTCGTTCGCGTGGAGGTTACGCGTCTTGCGCTCTTGGTCACCGGTGGCGAAGTACAGGGCGCCGCCGGTCCAGACGGCCAGCAACGGTGTCACGTGGGGCCGGCTGTCGGGCCGGACGGTGGACAGCCAGAACAGTCGCGCCTGCTCCAGCTCACGCAGTGCGGTCGGCCAGGGGGTCGCGTCGGCGCCTGAGTCGCTGAAGGGTCCGATCTCGGCGACCGGGTCACGGTCTGACATGGAAGCTCCTCAATGGGTCAGTTGGAAATGGGGTCGGT
The DNA here is from genome assembly GCF_040685715.1 of Kitasatospora sp. NPDC088264. Lineage (NCBI taxonomy): Bacteria > Bacillati > Actinomycetota > Actinomycetes > Kitasatosporales > Streptomycetaceae > Kitasatospora > Kitasatospora sp. NPDC088264. The sequence continues at coordinate 7,560 of NZ_JBFBIR010000054.1, read as the reverse complement.
CACGATCTGGTCGACGGGAGGCGCCGCGGTCTCTCTGGTGACCGGTGCCGATCGCCTGCCGAGCACGGCCGGAGCGATGACCACGCCCACTGCCGCGACGAGGCCGATCACGGCGAACGCGGCCGGATGACCGGGAACCAGCGTCTGCGGCGCGGCGATCCCAGGCGTGGGTGCCTGCGCGGCGACAACGTTGCCGGCGATGGCTACGCCGAGGGCGGTACCAACCGCGAAGCAGGTATCGGCGAGTCCGGCGGCCAGACCGGAGTGCCGTTCAGCGACACCGGTGAACGCCGTGATCTGCGTACAGACGGTGGCGGTGCCCATGCCCGCCCCGAAGACCAACAGGGCAAATGTCAGCAGTTCCGGTGAGCTGTGCTCGGGCACCACCAGGGTGAGTAGCAGGCAGGCTCCACCGAGCAGGGCAGTGTCGACGGTCGCGACCGGACGCACGCCGATCCTGGTCACAACCCGCTGGCAGACCAGAGCGCCGACGACGGCCGCCACGGTCATCACCCCGGCCGTGAGGCAGTATCACCGGCGCGAGGATCAGCACCACCACCCCGACCGGGACGTCGGTCCAGAAGACCCACTGCCAGCCGAGCGTAGTGGTGATCAGGCCGCCGAGCAGCAGCCCGGCGGTGGCACCGAACCCTCCGATCCCACCCCCAGATTCCCAGTGCCCTGTTCCGCTCGCTGCCTTCGGCGAAGGCGTTCGTCACCATGGGCAAGGCTGCGGGGGCGATGATGGCGGCCGACACACCCTGCAAAGCGCGGGCCGCAACCGGGGCTTCGACCGTCGGGGCGAACCCGCGTCCCAACGAGGCCAACACGCGCAGCGACATCCCGGCCAGGAAGGCCCTGCGACGGCCGAGCAGATCCGCGGCGCGGCCGCACAGCAGCAGGCCGGCAAAGGCCAGCGCGTAGGCCGTGACCGCCCAGTGGACGGCGGTGCCGTGCACCCGAAACTCCCGCTCGACGGCCGGCAGGGCGGTGAGCAAGCTGGTCCCGTCCAGGATGGTCATGAAGAACGCCGTGCCCAGCAACACCAGCGCCCGCCACCTCAAGGCGGCCGCCCGCGGGCTCACTCGCGCCCTCCCGTACCCAGCTCGACGCCCAGCGCGTCAAGCCAGTCGCCCGTACCGTGCTTCCGCCAGGAGGGCTCCTCCCGGCCGTCGAGGAAGGCGCCCTGCTCGGTGAGGACCAGCCGGGTGCCCCCATCGGCCGGGCAGAACGCCACGGTCGTCAGCGATACCGTCGCCAGGTCGTCTTCCACGTGCAACACGGAGGTGTAGACGATGCGCTCGTCCCGGACGATGTCGCGGTACAACGACTCAAACGTCATCGACAGGCCGTTGTCCGGGTGGCTGCGGTTGACCTCCCGGCCCCCGACCCGGAAGTCCAGTTCATGCTCCGCGTCGGGGGTGGAGAACCAGCGGGCCTTCGCCTTCGGGTTGGCCCATGCCGCGAACACCCGGGCCGCCGTGGCCGGGTAGAGGCGTTCGAGGGTGAACGTGGCGTGCGTGACAGAACGGTCGATCATCACAAGTTCCCTTGCTCCGGTGTGCCGGGATCATCGAGCAGGTAGTCGCCGAGCCGGTCCAGGCGCCATTCCCAGGACGTGCGCTGCTCGGCAAGCCAGTCCTCGGCCGTCCGCAGTACCTCCGGCTCGATGCGGCAGGTGCGGACGCGGCCGACCTTCTCGGATCTGACCAGCCCGCACGCTTCCAGCACCTGGATGTGCTGCATGACCGCCGGTAGTGACATCTCCAGTGGCCTGGCCAGTTCGCTGACCGGCGCAGGCCCACGGATCAGGCGCTGCACCATCGCCCGGCGCGTTTCATCCGCCAGCGCCTGGAACACCCGGTCCAGCGATCCAGCATAGTTAGGCATGTACTTAACTATGAGTCGGCACATATTTACAGTCAAGTACTTCCTTACTGCGTAACTCGCGCCGGATAGTGTTCGGATGCAAAGGATCAGGCGATTCCGCCGGGCGGCGCCACGGCCCGCAGACAGGGGGAGGTCAACGTGATCGTGGGTACCGGCCGGAGGCTCGTCCTGATCCGTCATGCGCAGGCCGAACGGGAGACGGCGGTCGACAGGGAACGGCGTCTCGACGAGTGGGGGCGGGAGGAGGCGTCCCGGGCCGGACGATGGCTCGCGGGTTCCGGCATCACGCCCGATCTCGCGCGGGTGTCCGGCGCCCGCCGGACCAGGGAGACCTGGGAACGCGTGGGCGCCGCGTTGCCGCGGCTCCCCGAGACGGTCCACGAGCAGGGGCTCTACGACCTCAGTGTGGAGATCCATCGGGGGGAAGCGGGGATCGGCGAGCTGGTCGCGATGGTGCGGGGGAGTTCGGACGACGTGGGCGACCTGGTCGTCGTCGGACACGATCCGAGCCTGTCCGAGCTGGTCCGGCTCCTCGTCGGAACGGCCGACGGCGACCTCTCGCGATGGGTGGAGGAGTCTGGGTTCCCGACCGCCTCCGTGGCCGTCCTCGAGTTCGACGGTTCCTGGCAGAGGATCGGGCCCGGAGCCGCGAGGATCACCGCGTTCTGGACGCCGTCGCAGGGTTGAGACGGTGTACCTCGAGGCGTCGGTGCGTCCGGCGTCCCACGCCCCACCACCCTGGCCGGGCCCGCCGGCGGCCGGAAGGTCTACCGGTTCCAGACCGCCCGGTGACCTCGTCGCCAGCGACATCCGGCGGTCGACGTCTGTCCGATGAGGTGTTCAACTGCTCATTTGTCTGGTCATTTGTCGGACAGGCCTCAGGGCCCGACGCCGTCGTGCCTGGACGACAGCGTCGCAGGCGTGCCGTGCTGAGCCTCACTGCACGGCGGCGGCTGCGATGCTGTCGAATCGTCGGCAGACCGAGGAAGACCGGCGAGGCTGCGTTCCTGCCGAGCCAGTCTCCAGCGTGTCCGCCTCGGTGCGAAAGACCCAGACGGTGAGGGCCTGGACACCCAGGCCGCCGCGATGGGCCAGCGTCCACAAGCCCGGCCATGGCCTGTTCCAGCGTGCCACCGGGCGGGAGCTGTGGCATCTGGTGCTGCCGGGACAGCGCAACGATCGGGCGACCCGCGACGCCGTGGTCGACCTGGAGGCCGCGGGGAGGGTGCGGGAGGAACTGCGCCTGCCGGACAACCGCAAGCTGTGGATCCTGACCGCGACCGGGCGCCGCGAGGCCGCCGCCCTGCTCCCAGCCGGGGCGAAGCTGTCCGCGCTGCGCCTCGAGCGGGACGGCCAGGGCAGGGCGTTCTCCGAGCACGCCCTGGACGTCGTCGCCACTGCCGGTGGCCTTCTGCGATGCCTGGTGGTTTGCGGGGGCGGATCGGGGTGAGAAGAGGACCGGTGGTCGAGAGCGTGGTTCGGGCGGTGGACATCCCCCTCTTCATCGTCCGGACCCGTGCCACCGGGGTTCAGAGCCCGGCCACCGTGGCGGTCACACACCGGTGGCCGGGCGCCCCATGGCCGGTGTCAGGGCCGCCGGCCGTCCCGGCGTCAGTCGAGTCCGAGTTCGAGTTCGAGTTCGAGCGCGGTGCGTGGGGGTGCGTGGGTCGGCGACGGCACCTCAGCCCTGTCCGACAGGCGGGCGGATGGGGCGTTCAGCCGCTCGCCGACGGTCCGAACCCGGTCCAGCGATGGCGACCGTCTCGGCGGGCGGGTCCCTTCGGGCACCATCGGCCGGGAGTTGAACTCAGGTCAGACAGGGTTCGGAACGAGGCCCGTGGCGTACTGCCGAGTGGTGTCACCCGCTCCCGGTCGAGGACGCGGGACCGGACCTGCTCAGCCGAAGCCGACCTCGGTGAAGCAGCAGCCTCCGCGCTCGGCTGCGGACAGGGCCTGGACCGACGTGAGCCGCGGGGTGTCGCGGAAGTACTGACGGAAGCCCGACGCGCGGAACTTCAGGTCGAACGAGTGGCCTTCGACGTGCCATTGCGGCCAGTCCTGCCTGCCGTCGTCCGGCGCCAGCCGGCGCACCGAGTCGATCTCCAGCTCCGGATGCATGCCCTTGAAACCGAGGTCGCCCTCAAGGTCCCAGACCTCTTCGAAGACGAGCGTCGCAGGGGCGATCCAGAAGGAGAAGTTCTTTGCCGGCCGGACCGGGTGGACCCAGCGGACGATGTAGTCGAGGTCGAGCAGAAGCCGAGGCAGGACGTCTCGCGTCTGCTGCACGTACAGGCCGTGGACGGTGGCGTCGTGCCATCCCATCTCCTCGAAGTCGGTGTCGCTCCAGACACTCTTCGAGAGGCCCGATTCCTGATGGCTGCCGCTGTTCATACCTGTATCCAAGCAGGCCGCGCGCCAGTGCGTCGTCGGCGGCCACCAGGTCGGCGCCGCCGCCGTCCCGCCGCCGTCCGCGCCGCGGAGGTGCCGGGGGTGGTGCCAGCCCTGACGGCGGCGTGGATGCGGTCGCCCTCTGGGTTTCGGTAGAGCTGGGCGCGCAGCCACCAGTGGTGCAGGGTGCCGCCGAACACACAGTCGTCGGCCTCGCTCATCTCCCGGTATACCTCCATCCGCCGCGCAGGCGACGGGTACCAGAAGCCGGCTGTCCCGGTCGACGAGGCGTGGGGTCTGACAGGCGGGCCACGGGAGTGAGTGGAGAGGTGCGCACCGCTGCCCTGGCCCTGGCCAAATACGGTCGGTCGCCCCTGCATTCAAGCCCCGTCCACTACCGTGAGAGGCTTTGTTTCATGTGCTGCACTCTGATTCAGCGCCCTCACGCGCTCGTCTCGTTGTCCGCCTTTCGACAAAAGGTGCGTTTTGCCGTGATCGCGGTGGCGTCGTGAGCTAGACAGCGCGAGTCGTTCTGGTTTTCGACGGGAGTCAGACCATCTTCACCGGTGCCCTATTCCTCGCAATCCCGGTGGCGATGCTCGGAGGCCTTGTGTCGTTCCTTTCTCCTTGCGTCCTCCCTCTCGTCCCAGGCTACTTGCCCTATGTCACTGGATTCTCTGCTGCGGACCTTGCCGACGCCGAGGGTAGAAAACGCGGCCGAGTTCTACTCGGCGCCACCCTCTTCGTTGCAGGATTCACGATCGTGTTCGTATCCGCAGGAGCATTATTTGGATCGTTCGGATATTTCCTCCAGCAGCATCAGCGTATTATTCAACAAGTATCCGGAGCGTTTGCAATCCTCATGGGATTGACGTTCGCCTGCTTGCTGCCAAAATTTGCTCAGCGCGAGTTCAGATTGCACCGACGGCCGATTGTCGGTTTGATCGGAGCCCCCGTGCTCGGCGTGGTCTTCGGCGTGGGATGGACACCATGCCTGGGACCGACACTCAGCGCAGTACAGGTGCTCGCCATGGAACAGGCGAGCGCCGGACGGGGAGCCCTGCTCAGCGCCGCCTACTGCGTAGGCCTGGGCCTTCCCTTTCTGGTGACGGCAGTCGCCTTCCGTGGCGCACTCGGAGCATTCGGCTGGGTGAAACGGCATTACCTCCTGGTCATGAGGCTGGGCGGCGGCATGCTAGTCATCGTAGGAGTCCTGTTGCTGACAGGAGCTTGGGACCAGATGATCGGAATCATCAGGGAATGGGCAAGCAACTTCGATCAGTCCGGACTCGTGTCCATCTAGCGTCCCAGCCCGAGAAGACAGTGAGGCGCCTACCGGTGGGACCGGTAGGCGCCTCTTTTGCCCAGCGCCCCAGCGCCGGTTCTCCGTCCCGGCTGATCAGCGGCCGTGTTGTGAGCTCGGCGACCGATGTGACCTCAGGGCCGGATTCGGTGCGGAGAACATCCGCAAGGCCGGTGCGACGCCAGCAGCGACGGCGACGGAGTGGCGCTGGCGTCGCCCGGACGTCAGGTGACCGCGCGCCTCAATACGCGGTGTGAAGCCCCTACCTGGTCGGCAGCCGCCAAGGGCCGGCGGACTTCTGCCACGGTGAGCGACGCCAGGTCTCAGGAACCACTTCCACAGCCTCCTTGCCACCGCGTCGGCAGTCCGGCGCGGGCCAGCGTGGCCGGGCCGAGGTCCGGCACCACCCCTGCCGACGCCGAACCTCGATCCCCGCTGGCCGGCCAGGCAACAGGGATGCCCTGCTGCGCCCCCTGCCTTTCAGGATGGGGCCTGGCCCTTGCGAACCTGTCACCAGCCCCATGGGGGCAGCTCCTCGAGCTCCGCCTGCCGCCGCTGGCCGCACTGGCCCTACGGCTACGGTGGGTGACCGAATCGGTCACTAGGGTGGGTGAAGCTTCCCGAGTAGAGGTCTCGTTTGGGGATCCCGCCCGCGCGTACGCGTACCGGGTGGTGTCGTTCTGGCATGTCGACGAGGGCGGGGCCCGGGGCGTGGTCGGATGTGTGTGATCTGGCGGCGCTGATCGGCCAGTTCACGGGTGGCGCCGCTTTTCGGTCGCGGCTGGTGCTGGACGGGTCCCGGTTGCGATGGTGGGCGACGGCCTGGCTTCCGACTTTCCCATGATCTCGCGAATCGGCCCCGCGCAAGGCGGGGGGCCCGTGGCCATGACTTTTCGTCAACGTAGGCAAGGTCGAGACACGTTCGATGGAGCTGACGGTGTGTCCCGGGATGGCTACCGCGCTGCCTTCAGCGTGACTGCCTACCTTCAACAAGGCACCGATTAGCCCGGATACCTTGTGGAGTGAGGAGAACGTCGTGGCAGAAGGCAACAAAGTCACCATCGGGAGCTGGAGCATTTCCGAGGGCGCTGACGGTGAGTTGGTTTTCACCAGGGACGGCGGCACCCAGGCGCGACTTACACCCGGCGGCAAACTCATCGGAGCGAACGGCGGTGCGCCGGTCTGCTACGGCGACGATGTCGAGGTGACGTCGTATCGAACCGGGGCCTCTCTCAGCGCAACGACGGCTCACGGCGACCATGATCACCCGGGCCATTGGAATGGATGGGCGTACTGGAGCAGCGATCAGCCGAGGCAGGACGCTGACGTCCACCTCAAGATCCACCCCTACGGAGACTGACCGGCGACGACGGTAGCCGCGCTGTCATGCTGACGGCCCCCAAGGCGGTGTTGTCTCGGGGGCCGTTCTCGTTATGGGCGACGAAGATGTTGACCAGGTTCTGTGTGCTGAGCGCGCCGAGTCCCACCGGTGGAGTTCTTCCATGAGCCCGGAAGCTCGTGCGGATCATGCTTCGGAGGCGTCCCTCCGGCCAGTCCTCCTCGGGATTACATGGAGCGACTGCTCAGCCAAGCAGGCGGACGTGACGGCAGGGAACCCCGCCGCCGATCGCCAACCAGGCGGCTACTCCTCGTGACATCGCGCGACATTCTCGGGCCAACTGCCGCTTCTGATCCGGGCCAACTATCGATTCCCACGAGCGCCTCCACCAGCACCGATCAGCAGGTCGGGTGTCCCGTCTCAGTCGATCTGGTCCCTGTCTCAGGTGATCTGGTCCGATTCGCTCGTCGTCTCAGATGATCTGGTCCGGCGGGGTCTACTGTCCCGTCTCACGCGATGTTGTCGCTGTCGCTGTCTCAGGTGGCCCTAGGCAGTGTCGTCAAAGTGATCTTGGCTAGTGGATCATGGTGTGGTGATACGTCGCCATGAACTCTCCGATGCCGAGTGGGGCTTGGTGGAG
>NZ_JBFBIR010000053.1:0-61339 GCF_040685715.1 Kitasatospora sp. NPDC088264 | reverse complement strand
TCAGACAGCGAGATCACCACGGCAGAAGGCCCAGGATGCGACACCATAAAAGGGTATCAACTTACCCTCATGATTTGTGGCGCATCACACTAGCGGTGCCGCAGGTACGCCTCGGCGGTTTCGCGCAGGCGGTCGTGCAGGCCGTCGTAGGCGCGGACCCGCCCGAGCAGGCTCTTCGGCAGCTTGGCGACCATCGTGTAGTTGGTGTCGCAGACGTTGGCGGCCGGCGCCAGCCCGGCCTGGCTGACCAGTTGGTAGGCGTCGAGCTGGTCCAGGCCGAGCAGGTGCCCGGTCCAGCCGACCAGGTCGTGCTGGCTGATCCGGAACGCGTCCTCCAGGGGGCGGGCGGAGCCGGTGCTGATCAGGAAGCGGTCGTCCTCCAGCCGCGGCCAGGCCGGTCCGCCGCCCTTGACCAGGTCGACGATCACGGTGGTGCGCATGGCCGCCTCCACCGCCGTCCCGCACACCTCCCCCTCCCCCTGGCGGGCGTGGCCGTCGCCGATGGCGAGCAACCCGCCCGGGACGTTGACCCCGAAGTAGGCGGTGGTGCCGGCCCGCATCTCGGGGGTGTCCAGGTTGCCGCCGTGCGCGCCCGGCGTGATCGAGGCCAGCACCTCGCCGGCCGCCGGGGCGACCCCGACGGTGCCGTGCATCGGGTCGAGCGGGAGGTCCACCGTGAAGTCGCTGTTCCGGGCCCGGAATCGGCAGACGCCCGCCTTGAGGTCCAGGTCGTAGACCCAGACCCGCTCCTCCAGCGGAGGGTGCAGCATCGCCGTGCTGTGGGTCGCGGTCAGCGCGCCGAAGTGCGGGAAGGTGCTGGAGACGCCGTACTCCCGGGCCGGGGTGATCTCCACGAAGTGCACCGCGAGGACGTCGCCGGGCTCCGCGCCCGCCACCGCGATCGGCCCGGTGACCGGGTTGAGGTAGGGGAAGACGCAGACCTGGCTGGGCAGGTCGCCGGTGCCGCGCACCTTGCCGCCGAAGCAGTCCTCGGTGGTCAGTTCGACGATGGTGCCGGGCCGCACGGTGACGAGCGGTGCGCGTCCGCCGAAGGTGTAGGCGTAGTCGGCCGGGGCGGGGGCCAGCTGGACGGTCTCGGGCAGGCTCACGGGTTCTCCTCGCGGGTGGTGGGCGCATCGACGGTGGATTCGGGCCCGGTGACGGGATCAGGCTCGGTGCCGGATCCAGCCTCGGTGCAGGATCCGGGCTCGGTGCAGGATCCGGGCTCGACGGCCGATCCGGCCTCGACGGCGGATTCGGCCTCGATGACGGCCAGTCGGGGCTTGCGGCCGGTGGCCACCAGCCCGGCCAGCACGACCGCGCCGACAGCCAGCCAGACGAAGCCGAGCCGCTGGGCCGCTATGTTGGCGTTCACGACCACGTAGGCGAGGATCGCGAAGCCGAGGACCGGCGCGATCAGGTGGCGCCAGTAGTCCTTGCTGCGTCGGCGGATCAGGTAGTGGACGACGACGGCGACGTGCAGGACCAGGAAGGTGGTCAGCGCGCCGAAGTTGACCAGGGTGCTCAGCAGGGTGATGCCGTCGTCACGCGAGGCCATGTAGAGGCCGAGCAGCAGCGAGATCGCGGCGGTCAGCAGGGTGGCGTTGACCGGCACCCGGCGCTCGGGGTGGATCCGGGCCAGGAAGGCGGGCAGCTGGCGGTCCCGGGCCATCGCGTACAGCAGCCGCGAGGTGGCGGCCTGGGCGACCAGGGAGTTGGCGAAGCCCCAGGCGACGGCGGTGGAGGCGGCGGTCAGCGTGGCGAGCCAGCTGCCGGCGGCGGTGCGGGCCGCGTCGTAGAAGGCGGTGCCGTTCGGATCGCCGTCCCGGATCAGGGCGTCCGGGTCCGGCACCAGCAGCGAGGCCACCCACGTCTGCACGATGAACAGCGTGCCCGCGAGCAGCAGCGCGGCGACCATCGACCGGCCGACGGCCTTGGTGGAGTCCCGGTTCTCCTCCGAGAGGGTGGAGATCCCGTCGAAGCCGAGGAAGCTGAGCACCGCGATCGAGACCGCGCCGAAGACCAGGCTCCACGAGAAGGTGTGCGCGTTGTAGAGCGGGGTGAAGTCGAAGCCCCGGCCCTTGCCGGAGGCGAGCGCGATCACGCCGACCACCACGAACAGCGCCAGCACGACGAGTTCGCCGATCAGCATCGCCTTGTTGACCCTGGAGGTGGTCTCGATGCCCAGGTAGTTGACCACGGTGTTGAGCAGCACGAACCCGACCAGCCAGAGCCACACCGGGACGGACGGGACCAGCGAGTTCATGGCGACACCGGCGACCAGGTACAGCAGCCCCGGCACCAGCACGTAGTCGAGCAGGATCATCCAGCCGGACAGGAAGCCGACCGGCGCCGCGATGCCCCGCCCGGCGTAGGTGTACACCGAGCCGGCCATCGGGAAGGCCCGCGACATCTGGGCGTAGGACAGGGCGGTGAACATCATCGCGACCATGCCCAGGACGTAGGCCAGCGCGACCATGCCGCCGGAGCCCTGGAAGACGCCGCCGAAGATGCCGAACGGTGCGATCGGCACCATGAAGACCAGCCCGTAGACGAGCAGGTCGGTGAAGGTCAGGGACCGGCGGAGTTCCTGTTGGTAGCCGTAGCTCTCGATGCTCCGGGGCGCGGGCGTGTCAGCCATGGTGCTCCCTCTCCGTGACGACCCTGGGGGTGTGGGGAGACTGTAGGGGCAAGTACTTCCAGATGGTCCTGTTTCCACGTTCCGCCACACGAGGAGGACCGACCGGGCGGCCCCGGAGAACGCGAAGGCCCGCCCCCGCCGAGGCGGGAGCGGGCTGCCGAACTGCCGAACTGCCGAACTGCCGAACTGCCGAACTGCCGAAGCCTACGGCCGGACGGCGCCCACGTACGGCATGGCGCTGATCGGGAGGACCTCGACGTTCTTGCCGGTGCGCGGGGCGTGGATCATCTTGCCGTCGCCGATGTAGATGCCCACGTGGTGGATGTCGGGGTAGAAGAAGACCAGGTCGCCGGGCTGGAGGTCGGCGCGCTGGACGCGGGCACCGCTGTTCCACTGGTCCTGGGACATCCGGGGCAGCTTGACGTTGGCCGAGCGGTAGGCGCCGCCGGTGAGGCCGGAGCAGTCGAAGCTGCTGGGGCCGGTCGCGCCCCAGCCGTAGGGCTTGCCGAGCTGGGCGTAGGCGAACTGGAGGATGGCGGCGGCTCGACCGCTGGCGGGCGGCGCCGGGGTGTTCATGTTCTGGCGCTCCGAGGAGCGGGAGGCCCGGTCGGCGGCGGCCGCCGCCTGAGCTTCGGCCTTGGCCTTCTCGGCGTTCTGCTGGGCGTTGATCTTGGCGCGGTCCTCGGCGCTCAGCTTGTTGAGCATGCCCTGCGCCTGGGCGAGCTTGGCCTGGATCTGCTTCTTCTTCTCCCCCAGCTCGGTGCCGACGGAGTCGAGCTGGGCCAGGGTGGCGGTGGCCTCGGCGCGGTCCTGGTCGAGCTTGCGCTGCTCGTTCTGGGCCTGCTTGAGCAGGGATATCTGGGAGTCGGCGAGGTGGTTCTGCACCGAGGCGCGCTCCAGGTAGGCGGCCGGGTCGGAGTCGAGCATCAGCTGGAAGGACGGGTCGATGCCGTTGGTGCGGTACTGGTCGGCGGCCACCGCGCCGAGCTGGGAGCGCAGCTCGTTCATCGCCTCCTGCCCGCGGGCGACCTTCTCCTGGATCTTGCTGGCGTCGCCCTGGAGCTTCTGCTGCTTCTCCTGGAAGCCGTTGAACTGCTCGACGGCCTGCTCCGCCTCCTCGTTGAGCTTGTCCACCTGTTCCTTGACGGAGGCCAGGTTGGGAGCGGGCTCGGCGTGGGCGGTGCCGGAGGCGAAGACGGCGCCGCCGGCCATGGCCGTGGTGAGGACCGCCATGCGGGCCCGGCTCGGGGGGCTGGGCTTGCGACGCTTTCCCATGGCGGGGGGCTCTCCTTCGGGGGACGGCAGGGGACGGCGAAGGCGGGCGAGGACCTACGGGGGTTCGGTCCCCACCCACCTTCTTCGAAGTAACTTAATAGATGAGTGGAGGGGTTCCGCAATCCCCCTGTTCCGGGCCGTCCCTGGCGATCGATCGTGGCCCCCGGCACCGACGTTGACCTCGGGTGCCGCCGTCCGCGGCACTCCTCGCCGCCCGGAGTGCTGAGAACGTGCCAAATCGAGGGAAAGGTCACACGGACCGCCCCTCCTGCGGGCCTGCGAACGAGCGCTAACCTGCGGTCATGAACGTCCTGCCCGAAGGGCTCCCCCTCGCCGCCGAATTCCCGGCCGCACACCGCGAGCAGTGGCAGCAGCTCGTCGAGGGCGTGCTGCGCAAGTCCGGCGCGCACCCCGCGGACGGCGCCGCCGCCGAGCGGGCGCTCACCACCGAACTCCCGGACGGGCTGCGCGCCCGCCCGCTGTACACCGCCGAGGACGCCCCGGCCGAAGCCGGCTACCCCGGCTTCCCCCCGTTCGTCCGCGGCGGCCGGCCGCAGGGCGCCGCCGTCGCCGGCTGGGACGTCCGCCAGCGGCACACCGACCCGGACCGGCGGCGCACCAACGAGGCGGTCCTGGCCGATCTGGAGAACGGCGTCGGCTCGCTCTGGCTGGAGCTCGGCGGCGCGGGCCTGCCCGTCACGGCCCTGCCCGAGACGCTGGCCGGCGTGTACCTCGACCTGGCCGCCGTGGCACTCGACGCCGGGCCCGAATTCACCGCCGCCGCCGAGCAGTTGTTCGCCCTGTACGAGGAGCGCGAGGTCTCCCCCGGTGCCGCCGCCGGCAACCTCGGCGCCGACCCGCTGGGCCTCCAGGCCCGCACCGGCGAGACCGGACGCACCACCGCGCTGCTCGCCGAGGCCACCGCGCTGGCCGCCCGCTGCTCCGCCGAGTACCCCGGCGTCCGGGCGCTGACCGTGGACGCCCTGCCCTACCACGAGGCCGGCGCCTCGCCCGCCCAGGAGCTGGGCTGCTCGCTCGCCACCGGCGTCGCCTACCTGCGGGCGCTCACCGCCGCCGGGCTGTCGGTGGACGCCGCGCTCGGCCAGCTGGAATTCCGCTACGCGGCCGACGCCGACCAGTTCCTCACCATCGCCAAGTTCCGTGCCGCGCGCCGCCTCTGGTCCCGCGTCGCCGAGGTGTCGGGGGCTTCCGCGGCGGCCTCGGCGCAGCGCCAGCACGCCGTCACCTCCCGGGTGATGATGACCGCCCGCGACCCGTGGGTGAACATGCTGCGCACCACCGTCGCCTGCCTCGCCGCCGGCGTGGGCGGCGCCGACGCCGTCACCGTGCTGCCCTTCGACAGCGCCCTCGGCCTGCCGGACTCCTTCGCCCGCCGGATCGCCCGCAACACCCAGTCGATCCTGCTGGAGGAGTCCCACCTCGCCCGGGTGATCGACCCGGCCGGCGGCTCCTGGTACGTCGAGCAGCTGAGCGAGGAGCTGGCGGCGGCCGCCTGGGCCTGGTTCCAGGAGATCGAGCGGGCCGGCGGCCAGCAGGCGGCGCTCACCGACGGGACGGTCCGCGAGCGGATCGCCGCGACCTGGGCGGAGCGTTCCGTCAAGCTCGCCAAGCGGCGTGAACCCGTCACCGGCGTCAGCGAGTTCCCGCACCTGGACGAACAGCCGCTGGTCCGCGAGCCGGCCCCGGCCGCACCGGGCGGCGGGCTGCCGCAGGTGCGCCGCGCCAAGGCGTACGAGGCGCTGCGCGACCGCTCGGACGCGCAGCTCGCGGCCACCGGCGAGCGGCCGAAGCTGTTCCTGGCCTCGATCGGCACCGCCTCCGCGCACACCGCGCGCACCACCTTCGCCGCCAACCTGTTCCAGGCCGGCGGCATCGCGACGACCTCGCTGGAGTCCGTCGACCCGGCCGCCTTCGCCGAGGCCTTCACCGCCTCCGGCGCCACCGCCGCCTGTCTGTGCTCCGGCGACGCGCAGTACGGCGAGCACGCCGAGGCCGTCGCCGGCGCGCTGAGGGCGGCCGGAGCCCAACGGGTGCTGCTGGCCGGTCGGCTCGGCGAAACCCCGGCAGGAGTAGACGAGTTCATCCACGCGGGCGGGGACGCCATCGCCGTCCTCACCTCCCTGCTCGACCAGATCGGAGTGGCACGATGATCCCCGACTTCACCGGAATCGGACTGAACGGGGATCCCTCCGGGGACGTCACCGACGGCCAGTGGCGGGCCGCCTGGCGGCAGTCCACCGGCAAGGACGTCGACGAGCTGGTCTGGGACACCCCCGAGGGCATCGGCGTCAAGCCGCTGTACACCACGGCGGACCTGGCCGGCCTGGACTTCCTGGAGACCTACCCGGGCATCGCCCCGTACCTGCGCGGGCCGTACCCGACCATGTACGTCAACCAGCCGTGGACCGTCCGCCAGTACGCGGGCTTCTCAACCGCCGAGGAGTCCAACGCCTTCTACCGCCGCAACCTGGCGGCCGGCCAGAAGGGCCTCTCGGTCGCCTTCGACCTGCCGACCCACCGCGGCTACGACAGCGACCACCCGCGCGTCACCGGCGACGTCGGCATGGCGGGCGTGGCGATCGACTCGATCTACGACATGCGCCAACTCTTCGACGGCATCCCGCTGGACAAGATGTCGGTGTCGATGACCATGAACGGCGCCGTCCTGCCCGTCCTGGCCCTGTACATCGTGGCCGCCGAGGAGCAGGGGGTGGCACCCGAGAAGCTGGCGGGGACCATCCAGAACGACATCCTCAAGGAGTTCATGGTCCGCAACACCTACATCTACCCGCCGCAGCCGTCGATGCGGATCATCTCGGACATCTTCGCGTACACCTCGCAGAAGATGCCCCGGTACAACTCCATCTCCATCTCCGGCTACCACATCCAGGAGGCCGGGGCCACCGCCGACCTGGAGCTGGCCTACACCCTGGCCGACGGGGTGGAGTACCTGCGCGCGGGCCTGGACGTGGGCCTGGACGTCGACGCGTTCGCGCCGCGGCTGTCGTTCTTCTGGGCGATCGGCATGAACTTCTTCATGGAGGTCGCCAAGCTGCGCGCGGCCCGGCTGCTGTGGGCGAAGCTGGTCAAGCAGTTCGACCCGAAGAACGCCAAGTCGCTGTCGCTGCGCACCCATTCGCAGACCTCCGGCTGGTCGCTCACCGCCCAGGACGTGTTCAACAACGTGACCCGCACCTGCGTGGAGGCGATGGCCGCCACCCAGGGCCACACCCAGTCGCTGCACACCAACGCGCTCGACGAGGCGCTGGCCCTGCCCACCGACTTCTCCGCCCGGATCGCCCGCAACACCCAGCTGCTGCTCCAGCAGGAGTCCGGCACCTGCCGGGTCATCGACCCGTGGGGCGGCTCCGCCTACGTCGAGAAGCTCACCCACGACCTGGCGCGCCGTGCCTGGCAGCACATCCAGGAGGTCGAGGCGGCCGGCGGCATGGCCAAGGCCATCGACGCGGGCATCCCGAAGATGCGCGTCGAGGAGGCCGCCGCCCGCACCCAGGCCCGGATCGACTCCGGCCGCCAGCCGGTCATCGGCGTCAACAAGTACCGGGTGGACAGCGACGAGCAGATCGACGTGCTCAAGGTCGACAACTCCTCGGTGCGCGCCCGCCAGATCGAGAAGCTGCGCCGGCTGCGCGAGGAGCGCGACGAGGCGGTCTGCCAGGACGCGCTGAACGCGCTCACCCGGGCCGCCGAGGCCGGCCCGCAGCGCGGCGGCTCGCTCGACGGCAACCTGCTGCACCTGGCCGTCGACGCGGCCCGGGCGAAGGCCACCGTCGGCGAGATCTCGGACGCCCTGGAGAAGGTGTACGGCCGGCACAGCGGCCAGATCCGTACCATCTCCGGTGTGTACCGAGACGAAGCGGGCCCCTCGGCCTCCCTCCAGCGCACCCGCGACCTGGTCGAGCGGTTCGAGCGGGCCGACGGCCGGCGCCCGCGGATCCTGGTCGCCAAGATGGGCCAGGACGGCCACGACCGCGGCCAGAAGGTGATCGCCACCGCCTTCGCCGACCTCGGCTTCACCGTGGACGTCGGCCCGCTCTTCCAGACCCCCGACGAGGTCGCCCGCCAGGCCGTCGAGGCGGACGTGCACATCGTCGGCGTCTCCTCGCTCGCCGCCGGGCACCTCACCCTGGTCCCCGCGCTGCGCACCGCGCTCGCCGAGGCCGGCCGGGAGGACATCACCATCGTGGTCGGCGGGGTGATCCCCCCGCAGGACTTCGACGCGCTGTACGAGGCGGGAGCGGCGGCGGTCTTCCCGCCGGGCACCGTCATCCCGGACGCCGCCTACGACCTGCTCACCTCGCTGGCGGCCGACCTCGGCCACGAGCTGTGAGATTTTGATCGTATGCCTCCGCGGACGATCGACCTCGACAGCTATGTGACGGGTGTCCTCGACGGCTCGCGCGCCTGGATCGCGCGCGCCGTCACCCTCGTCGAGTCCACCCGGCCCGACCACCGCGCGCTCGCGCAGCAGTTGCTCCAACGGCTGCTGCCGCACGCGGGCGGCGCGGTCCGGGTGGGCATCACCGGCGTGCCCGGTGTCGGCAAGTCGACCTTCATCGACTCCTTCGGCACCATGCTCACGGGGCTCGGCCACCGGGTCGCGGTGCTCGCCGTCGACCCCACCTCCAGCCGCACCGGCGGCTCCATCCTCGGCGACAAGACCCGGATGGAACGCCTCGCCGTCGACCCGCACGCCTTCGTCCGCCCCTCGCCCACCTCCGGGACGCTGGGCGGCGTCGCCAAGGCCACCCGGGAGTCCATGGTGGTGATGGAGGCCGCCGGCTACGACGTGGTCCTGATCGAGACGGTGGGAGTCGGCCAGTCCGAGACCGCCGTCGCCGGGATGGTCGACACCTTCCTGCTGCTCAGCCTGGCCCGCACCGGCGACCAGTTGCAGGGCATCAAGAAGGGCGTCCTGGAGCTGGCCGACGTCATCGCCGTCAACAAGGCGGACGGGCCGCACGAGACGGATGCTCGCGCCGCGGCCCGCGAACTCGCGGGCGCCCTAAGGCTGTTGCAGGCTCCCGACGCGGCGTGGACGCCCCCGGTGCTGACCTGTAGCGGGCGGGACGGCGCCGGACTCGACGTGCTGTGGGAGCGGCTGCAGCAACACCGCAAGGTCCTGGACGCCACCGGCGCGCTGGCCGCGAAGCGGCGGGACCAGCAGGTCGAATGGACCTGGACGATGGTCCACGACCAGCTCTACGCGCGGCTGCACGAACACCCCGAAGTGCGGCGGCTCTCGGTCGAGTTGGAGGCCCGGGTCCGCGCCGGCACCATGCCGGCGGGGCTCGCCGCGCAGCAGATCCTGGACAGCTTCTTCGGCTTGTTCGGCACGCCCTGACGGGAGGCGCTTCTCGGGTGGCTCCGGGGAGGAACAGGTGCGAGGGCCGTGCTGGTGTGCACGGCCCTCGCACCGGGTGTGGGGCGCCCCGTTCCCGCCCTCGCCGCCCGGATCTGCACGTGGTGGTGAGCTGTGCGGTGTGCTCTGTCACCTGTACGCGATGCTGAGCTGCATTGTTCGGTGAGGAATCGAACCCCTGCGTTGCTCTTCACGCGCCAGGGGCCGGATGAACCGCCGGCCCGCGGTGTGTGCACGCCTCCGTGGCGACTACCTGCTTCCCACACCCAGCTTGTGGGGTCAGTCCTCGATCAGGTCGATCTCCCAGTTGGTGCGCTGGATCAGGGTGTCCACCTCGCGGATCTCCTTCGCCAGGGCGTCCGCCTGGGCATGGAGCTCGGCGACCGGCAGGGCGGAGAGGATCCTGAGTTCGGACCGCAACTGCCGTACGGCTCCCCGCTGGTCGCGCCCGGAGGCGGCGTCGGCGGCCGCGGTGATCACCGAGTGGCGCAGCCGCAGGACGTCCCGGCGGGCGAGGGCGTCGGTCAGCGTGCCGCCGCCCTCGATGAGCGAGGTGGAGTTGGTCCGGTTGATCTGACGGATCAGCCGCTCCAGCTCGTCCAGCGCCTCCCCGGCCTGGGCCAGGACCTCCGCCGCGCTCTCGGCCGGTTCCTCGCCCTCCTGGTAGCGCGCACTGCCGACGACGCGCGCCCGCAACTGCTCCACCTGCCGCACCGCAGCCGCGCGCTGCGCGAGCGCTTCAGCCAGTTTCACCGCGTCATCACCTCTACGTCCTGCTGATCGTCCGGCAAGTATGCACATCGGTGCCTGACGGCTCGGCAAGAGGGGTGGAGCCGGCCGGACCGACCCGGCGGGCGCCGGGCGGGTTCACGCCCCTCGACAGCGTTCGGCCGCTGCCCGTACGTCCGCCAGCGCCCTCGCGCGGTCAACCGGCGGCGGCGAGAAGCGTCCGGGCGCCGCCAGTACGTGCTCCTCCCAGCGGTCCTGCCAGAACTCCACCGTCCAACCGGGCCATCGCCGCGGCATCTCGTACGCCTCCGCCGCCGCCCCGAGCACCCACCAGCCCACCCACCGGCGCAGCGGATCGACGTGGATGCCGGCATCGGCCGACGCCCGGCAGACCCCGTGCTCGGGGCCGCCCGCCAGTCGGTCGAGCAGCGCAGCCCCCTCCCGGACCGGATGGTCGTTGACGTTCGCCAACACGTAGCAGTGCTCCGTCCCGACCGTCACCACCGCAACCATCGGCTCGGGGTCAGCCAGTTCCTCGTCGCCCGGTTCGAGCAGCGGCCCCACCGCAATCCCGCACCCACGGGCACGGACGTGTTCGGGGTCCAGCCCCAGGTACGTCCGCAGCTCGGCCGGGCCGTCGTACATCCACCGGACGTCCCACCCCGCCCACGCCTCCTGCAACAGTTCCAGCGTGGCTGCCCGGTGGCGCATCTCGGCGCTCGGCCCTTCCCAGGCGAACAGCATCAACACCTTCCGGCCGAGGTCGATCAGTGCCGCACCCTGGCAGTGCACATCGTCCAGCCACCAGTCGACCGCTCTCAGGTGCCGGACCATCGAGAGAGCCTCCGCCGGCCCGGCCAGGAGGTCGAGGTCGATTCCTACCGCCCCGAACCGCGACAGGTACAGCTCGAACTCACCGCTCTCGCGGACGACGACGAAGTTCGCACGATCACCCATCCGCCCAGAATGACCATCCCCGGCACGGGCCGCCACCACATTTGTGTGGACTGACCACCACCGAACCGAACCCTCCGAGCCATCCGGGCACAACTGCCAGCACAGGGCCAGACGTCGGTGTCTCGGCAGCAGCCGAGACACCAACGCACAAGCCACGTTCCTGCTGTCAGTCGACAACCCTTCACAGTCATGAGGTCATTGATCATGCGGCGCCCGCAAATGGATATGCGAGGAACGCGTCGGATTGCATCATGCGACGTGGCTGGGTGGACTGTTGAACGCGAAAGGGTCGCCTCGACAGACTCCCGAAGGTCGCCACTACGCCACCTCTCGCAGAGTGTGAAGGTCCAGCGCCGTGCCCCACCCATGCGTGGGGCACGGTGCTTCGGCGGCTTCCAGGTACTCGAACCACACCACCTTGCCCACCCCCGCCGGATGCCAGCCCCAGGCGTGCGCCAGCGCCTCCACGAGCAGGAGGCCACGCCCGCTGGTCGAGCCGACGTCGCGCTCGCGCTTCGGGAGTTCCGGGCACCGATCGGCGACCTCCACCCGCACCCGCCCGGCACACCACCGGACGGTAACAGCACAGCGCTCCTTGGTGTGCACGAGCGCATTGGCGATCACCTCGCTGGCGCACAGCTCCACCTCCTGAAGCCCGTCCGCTGACAGCGGCACACCCCACTCCCGCACGATCGCCCCCACCAACCGCCGCGCCGCCGGCACCGCGTCGGCCCCAGGCGGCTCACCCCATTCCAGCGGAACCGGGAATCGAGCGGTGTTGAGCGGGCTGACGATCACTGGAAATCCATTCGGTCACATATCGACAATTCGGCAGCCATGTCGGATCGTTCGGCCCCACACCCACCGTCCAAATGGCTGACATCAAGTCAACGCGGGTACATAGGAAGGGAGAACAGACGAAGCTGGTCCAGGCGTTGAACCGGTTGAACAGAGGACGGGATCGCGATGACCCATCGACCGCGCACACCCAACACCGCGCTCGCGATACTCATGCAGCAGGCGGGGTGGGGCAACGGCCAGCTCGCCCGAGCCGTGAATCGCGTCGGAGGCGAGGCGGGGCACCAGCTGACCTATGACAAGTCGGCGATCTCGCACTGGCTCTCGGCACTCAACCCCGGGCAGACGTACAGGAAGTTGTCCGCGAGACGCTCTCACGTCGGCTCGGACGACCGGTGACACCCGAGGAGACGGGCTTCGGGCGCGGTGCCGAGCAGGCGGGCAGCCAGGGGGTCCTGTCCGATCTGATGTCGATCGGCAAAGCCGACATGGACCCCTCGCGCCGTGGTGTACTCGCCTCCGGGCTCTACTCGCTCGCTCTGACGCTGCCGGTCTTCGACGAGACCGCTGACCGGATGAGCCATGCCGCGGCGGGCCGTACCGTACGGGTCGGCCAGGGCGAGGTCGAGACCGTTCAGAGAATGACGGACCGGATCGCCGATATCCTCGACGAGCTCGGCGCCGCCCACGCCCGCCCGATGGCGGCGGCCTTCCTGGTCAACTCGGTCGGTCCCTGGCTCCAGGCATCCGGCACCACGGAAGTGAAGGCCGGCCTGCTGTCGGCCGCCGCCGATCTCACCTACCTCACCGGGTGGATGGCGATGTACGAGACTGCCCACGGTCTCGGCCAGAAGTACTACGTCCAGGCCCTCAAGCTCGCACGCGAAGCCCAGGACCACGTGACCTACTGCCGCACCCTACGGGGTATGGCGCTCCAGGCGTCCAATCTCGGATACGGCCCGAAGGCGCTGGAACTCGCCGACTCGGCCGCCGAAGCGGCTCCGGCCTCCGGCCCGCGACTGCGGGCTTTCCTCGCCGGCCAACAGGCGCACGGCGCCGCCATGGTGAAGGACCAGCGGCAGGCATTCGCGCGCCTTGCCGAGACCGAAACCGCGCTGACCCAGGCCGAGGGCCGCAACGACTCCGTCGGCGGCTACGACCAGGCCGCCTACCACTTTCACGTCTCGCACGTGCTGTACGAACTCGGCGACCTCCCGGGGGCGATCAAGGAACTTCAACTCTCCAACCGGGCTCGCCCCGCCAACGAGAAACAGGGCCGCGTACACGGCAACGGCCTGCTGGCCCGCCGCCAGATGGAACTCGGGCACGTCGAGGCCGCCTGCGCCACCTGGAACGCGTTCCTGGACGACTACGTCACGATCAGCTCCGTCCGTGGCGACGAGCACTTCCAGGTTCTGGGCAAGGGCCTCCCGGCACGAGCCACCAACCGTGCGGTCCGCCAGCTCCACCAGCGCACCCGCGAGGTCGCCGGCCAGAAGGCCGCGTGACCCGTGGGATTCGGTCTGGTCGTACGTTTCATCGCCCACGACGCCGCAGCAGCTCACGCCTTCGACCAGCTGGCAGCTGCGGCCCTCGAAGAGATCCGCGCCAAGGAACCCGGCACACTCCTCTACGTCACTCACACCGTGCCGGGCGAGCCACACGTCCGGGTCTTCTATGAGTTGTACGCGGACCGTGCGGCCTTCGAGAAGCACGAACGGCAACCTCACGTCCGCCGGTTCCTGGCCGAACGCGCGCAGCACCTCGAATCGTTCGAGGTGACGTTCCTGGATGAGACATCCGGCAAGGGCGCGTACACCGTGAAGGCCGACCGGAGCGGTCTGCGAATCGGAGTCACCGGGCACCGGGGGCTGGCGGCCGGGGTGGAGGAGCAGGTTCGACGGCTGCTCGAAGACGCTCTCGCGGGAGAGGACCCGCCTCGGCTCACGATCGTGTCCTGCATCGCGGACGGGCCGGACGCGTGGATCGCGGAGATCGCGCTCGAACGGGGGGCGCGGCTAGAGGTCGTCATTCCCGCGGATCAGTACCGGGACGGGCTACCAGATTGGCATCACCCCGTCTACGACCGGCTGTTGAGCAGTGCCAACGCCGTTCACCGAACAGGCCGGGTGGAGTCCGACGAAGCCGCGCACATGGCGGGGAGCGAGGTCCTGGTAGCCCAGGTCGACAAGCTCCTCGCCGTCTGGGACGGCCTGCCGGCCCGCGGCTACGGCGGGACGGCGGACGTGGTCGCCTACGCCCGCCAGCGCGGCGTGCCGGTTGAGGTGCTGTGGCCTCAGGGAGCGCGCCGGTGAATGCTAAATGAGTCTACCAGTCAGGCCGGACGCGCCGCCGCGACCGCGTCGGTGTACAGCTCGGCGGTCAAGTCGACTTTCCTGATGCCGAGTTCGGCCAGCATCGCACGGACGAGGGCGAGGGCCGGCGCGAGGTCAGCCTCCGTGGCGGCCGTCGTCTCGACCTCGATGAACGTGGCGTCGTCCAACTCGGGAACGCGAACGAGCGTGGCGAGCAGGCGCCTCCCGTCGCGCTGGAAGCCGTAGTTGCGGCACCGCTTCTCGAACGCGATGCGAGGGGTGAAGCCCAGGCCCCGCATGATCTCGTGCGCGGCATCGGCGTCCTCGACCTTCGTCTCGGACTCCGGCTTCGACCCGGACGCCTCGTCCACCCGGGCCCCCTTGTACGTGAGCACCGTGCGCGTGTCGTCCGGGCTGTGCACGGTACGGATCCGCAACTCGCGATCGGTGCCCATCAGGCTGCCGTCCGGCGCGTCGTAGTACGTGTCGCGGTAGACCTCGGCGCGGCCGGCACCGTGCCGGGCCTCCAGTTGCTCGCGCACGCCTTCCGGGTCGCGCACGACCGCCTTGAGCTCCGCTTCGATCGCCATCCTCGCCCCTCCGTCAGATCACGCGCTCGGCGCCGTCCACCATCACATCGAACTTCCGCTTTGAGACCGACACCTGCGAGGTGCCGCCTTCAAGGCGTGATCCACGACCCGCGTCAGCTCGACTTCTCGCCGAGGGCAGCACGGAGCCAGCCGAGGGAGTCGGTTGCCAGGACGGCGTCGGCGAGTGCGTTGGCGGTCTTCGTGGTGAGACGGCCACGGCTGTTGTCGATCCAGCGCTGGGCGTTCGCGTAGCCCTGCGCCTTGTACTCGACGCCCTGGATCAGGCACTCCAGCTTGTCGGCGTCCCTCGCGCAGACCGCCTCCGGAGAGTCCTTCGCTTCGTACTCCGCGACGAGATCCCGGATGGTGGAGGCGAGGATCTCCGGCATGCCGCCGACCTGGTCGGCCGTCACCGCCGCCGGATCGGCGCCGGGTGCGTACATCTTCCCCAGATGGTTGACGTCCCCGGTGCGCGTCTCCTGGGAATCGTGCCAGACCGCGAGGAAGGCGGTCTGCGCCGGGTCCGCGCCTTCCAGCTTGGCGATGATCGAAGCGATCAACGCGGTTCGCCAGGAGTGTTCGGCGACCGATTCGGGATCGCGGACGCCGGCCATCCACCAGCCCGTGCGCTTGGTCTGCTTGAGCGTCCCGGCTTCGAACAGGAACCTGGCCACCGGCGTCAGGTCGTCTGTCACTGTCTGGCTCCTCTCACGCCTCGACAAGGCGGATCGCGTAGCGGATGCTGTCGAGCTCGCGTCGCCCTCGCCGCGACAGCTCCCGACCATCCAACAGCACCGGGAGCCGTTCGCGCAGGGCGCGGGCCGCAGTTCCGGAGCGCAGCAGATCCGGCCGGATCTGGAGCAGTGACCACACACTGTGGATGTTCAACTCGGCGTACCCGCAGTGCGGGCCGAGCCCCTGAACGAGGTGCGCGAGGAGCTTGTCGCCGGGCCACGGGCCCGGCGACCGGGCAGCGATGAAGTCGTCGGAGAGTTCGAGGTACGGGGCCTCGCCGATCCAGTACGCCCAGTAGTTGAGGTTCGCCAGCGCGCCCGCCTCATCGGCGAGGGCCGTTTCGATGAAGTGGCTGATCCGATCGCGGTCACCGTGGCGGGCGGAGACCATGGCAACGGAACGGGAGTTGAGCCAGCGGCTCAGCCAGTCGCTCGGCTGCTCGGAGCGCTGCTGGTGCGCGAGCCACTCCCGCGTGTCGCCCTGCTCATCGTATCCGGCCAGGTACAGCGCTTGGCGGCGGGCGAGGAACTGGTCCGTTCCACGCGCTTCCTCGGCCGCGCGCCGCAGGTGGGCGTAGAACCGGGGGCGGTCGGGGGCGGGAAGTTCCGGTCCGGTCGGCGCTGGGCCCTTTCGTGGACGCGGCGGGGTCGGGAGGTCGCGAACGGCCTTCGGCGCTGCACCGCTGAGCGGCCACATGAGAATCTCCACGAGGTCGCGCCGTATCACCATCGCCCCGAGGGGGCTCCCGGCAGCCGACGACTTCTCCTCAACGATGCCGGCGAGCAGGATGTCCGCCTCGAAGGATCGCTCCAGTGTTTGGAGGAGTGCGGGCGCTGTGCCCATCTGCATCAGCCGATGGCGGTAGGTGAGCATCTGCCCGACAGGTAAGGCCGTGAGTGGGCGCCGACCACTCTCCCACCCGGCGATCGTGTCGCTTGACACGGCCAGCCGCTCGGCGAACTCGTCCTGGGTGGCACCGTGCTGTTCTCGGATCACCCGAAAGACGTACCCGGAGATGATGCCCACGCGCGGGCGCCGAGGCCTTCCCTGACCGACAGTCAGGGAAGGCTGTTGGCTTGACTGCATGAGAGCCCCCCACCTCGGGAGTCCGTGCCGACGTACGTGTACTCGTGGTCACTTCAGGTTCTGACTCCGGGACCCTACCGTCGTAGGCGTCCCCGACCGAGAGCGGTCGGAGACCCGTCGGTGGGTCTCGCTCCCTGCGACGGCGGCCCCGCTCTCATCAAGGAGCGTACCGGCCCGGGGGCACGCCAGTCGGTAACTGTCACGTCCGTACACCTGGGCAAGCGCTCCACGCGACAACCATCGTGAAGAAAACAGGCAGGAGGCACCCATGGGATGGGGAACCGGCAAGGACGGAAGCTCCGGTGGCGGCAGCGGGGGCAACGACGGCGGGCAGGGCAAGCACGCGAACAAGGACCGGAAGGACTTCGGGAAGGACAAGTCGACCCCGGACACCTCGTCCGGGTCGTCTGCCGGCAAGCACCGCAAGGACGGCGACGGGAAGTGAAGAGCCAGCAGAACGACCTGGAGCAGGCCGCCACGAACGGCCTGCTCCGGGCCGTATCCCGCTCTCTCGGCCACGATGTGTCCGATGAGTGGCGAAGGGCCGCACAGGCGACCCCGCGCCATCGTTTCCTCCCGGACCGGATCTGGCTTGCCGACGGTGACGGCTACCAGCTCTGCGACCGTGACCGTGAGCCCGACCGCTGGTTCGCCGCCGCCAGTTCGGACATTCCCGTAGTGACACAGGTCAACGACGGAGACGAGCCGACGGATGTACGCGATGCGTGGCCTTCGTCCTCGGCCTCCGAGCCGTCGGTCGTCTTTCAGATGCTCGAACTCCTGGACATCGCACCGGGGATGCGGGTTCTTGAGATCGGCGCGGGCACCGGGTACAACGCAGCCATGCTCTCCCACCGCCTCGGTGGGGCGAACGTGACGACGATCGAGATCGACGCCGCCGTGGCCCACCGCGCCCGGACCAACCTCGACGCCACCGGCTACGCACCCACCGTCGTCTGCGGCGACGGAAGTCTCGGCTGGAACGTCGCATCGCCGTTCGACCGGATCATGGCCACCTGCTCCGTGAAGCGCGTTCCGGGCGAATGGATCAGCCAGACCAGGCCCGGCGGGCAAATCCTCACCCCTTGGTACGACGAGTGGAGCTGCGGCGGGCTCCTCCGCCTGACCGTCACCGGCGACGGTACCGCCATCGGGCGGTACACCGCCGACAGTGCCTTCATGTTGATGCGCACCCAGCGCCGCGACCTCCGCCTCTTCCGGGACGTCGTCATGGACGAGCACGTACCGGACGAGTCCACGACCACGCTCGACCCCTGGGCCGTCGCCGACTCGGAGTTCGAGACCCAGTTCGCCCTCGGGCACCGCCTCGGCGACCTCTGGTACGCCTGGCACCACGACCCCGATCTCGATGACGTCGAGACCCGCCTCTGGGTGGCCACGACCGACGGCGGCTCCTGGGCCGCCGTCGACTGGGACGGCACCGAGAACACCGAGCGGTACACGGTGTGGCAGCACGGCCCGCGCCGCCTATGGGACGAAGTCGAGGCCGCCCACCGCTGGTGGCTGGACAACGACCGCCCCGGGCCGAGCCGCCTCGGCCTCACCATCGGCCCCGGAGGCCATCAGGCCTGGCTGGACGACCCGACGAATACGTGGCCCCTGCCGTAGCGGAGTGGATTGCCCGTCTCATTCAGCACGGCCCCGGACCGCCGGTCCGGGGCTGCTTGCCTGGAACCGATCGGATGTTCCAGGTGGTCAACAAGCCGACAACTGGTCACGCAAGGAGCGGAATTGTCGGTACCGTGGATCAGGTGTCGAGCTGAGCCGGAGGGACGTGGTGGATCGCCGGGGCGTCGAGGAACTCGACGAACGAGCCTCGGCGTTAGGGTGAATCGTGGCAGACGACCGACCGGGCCCGTCCGACAGCCGGGAGCACTGGCGATGGGTGCGGAGCTTCCTGAACGACCACCGCTTCGAGTTGACCAATCGGCTCCTTGCCGAGAGCACTCCCGAACGGCTGGTCCCGGGGACTCCGCTGCTGGCTCGCCAGCACTGGATTCCGGAGCAGCCGGTGCCGCTGGAACGCGTCCGGCTGCGCTGGCAGCCGGACGCGCCGGAGGCCGACCTGGACGGCGGTGAGCCGGAGCTCGACCGCATCCGCCCGCGCCGGAGGGGCGGAACGGCCTACCGCCGCTACGCCGACGCGGTGCGGGAGCTTGCCAGGCCCAGGCTGTTCGAGGATCGAAGCTGCTACCGCCTGCTGGATGTCGGGACGTCTGCGGGCGATCCGACGCTGACCTTCGGCCGCGGCCGGTACTTCGACGTGATCGACATCTGTGAGGCCGTTGCGCACGAGTACGCGGCGGCAGTCCTGGCGGGCGGGGCCGCCACGCCCTTCCGCGCTGCCATCGGCGATCCGACCGACCTCGCGCGCCGACCGGTCATGGCGGCCATCAGTACGCTGACCATCCGGCACGATCGCAGGACCGGCGAAGCGGAGTTCGTGCTGCACTGGCGTGATCCCGAGAAGGTCGCCAGCGGCGGGGGTCTCTTCCAGGTGATGCCGGTCGGGATGTTCCAGGCTTCGCACGACGCGCCGTGGAACGAGGGGAACGACTTCGACCTCTGGCGGGCGATCCTGCGGGAGCTGGGCGAGGAACTGCTCGGTGACGCCGAGGACTACGGGAGCGACAGGGCGCCGATCGACTACGCCGCCTGGCCGCTCAACAGGTCGCTCACCGCAGCACGTGTGGACGGCCGCCTGCGGGTGTTCTGGCTGGGTCTCGGGATGGATCCGCTGACCTTCGTCACCGACATGCTCACCGTGGCCGTGTTCGACGCCGAGCTGTTCGACGAGACGTTCCGGCGCATCGTCTCGACCAACGACGAGGGCCACCGCGTCGGGCTGGACGACGCGACGGGGCGCTCGACCGGCATCCCGTTCACAGCCGAGCAGGTGGATCGCCTCACCGGTGCGGAGCCGATGCAGCCCGCCGGCGCGGCGCTCCTGCGGCTCGCCTGGCGGCACCGGAAGGCGCTGTTGCAGCTCTCCTGACCCGAGGAAGGCCCCGGACCGCCCGACCGGTCCGGGGCCGTTCACCTAGTGCGGGTCAGGCGGTCTTGGCGGCCGCGAAGCGGGACGAGACGTCCTGCCAGTTGACGACGTCCCAGAGCTTCTCGACGTAGTCGGGGCGGACGTTGCGGTACTGCAGGTAGTAGGCGTGCTCCCAGGCGTCGAAGGCGAGCAGCGGGGTGGTGCCCTGGCCGACGTTGCCGTGGTGGTCGTAGACCTGCTCGACGATCAGGCGCTTGGCCAGCGGCTCCCAGGAGAGGATGCCCCAGCCGGAGCCCTGCACGCCGGTGGTGGCGGTGGTGAGCTGCTTGCGGAAGGCCTCGAAGCTGCCGAAGTGCTCGGTGATGGCGTCGGCCAGCTCGCCCTCGGGGCGGTCGCCGCCCTCCGGGGAGAGGTTCTGCCAGAACAGCGAGTGCAGCACGTGGCCGGACAGGTGGAAGGCGAAGGTCTTCTGCAGGCCGACCAGGCCGCCGAACTGCTCCTTGTCGCGCGCCTCGGCCAGCTGGTCCAGGGTGTCGTTCGCACCCTTGACGTAGGCGGCGTGGTGCTTGGAGTGGTGCAGTTCGAGGATCTCGGGGGACATCGCCCGCTCAAGCGCGGAGTAGTCGTACGGCAGGTCGGGAAGCGAGTAGGTGCCCATGCTGGGACACAGCCCCTTTCGATGAACAGTGATGATCGTGCCGGGACAACACTATTGCGTATGAGTTGCAGGAACGAAGCATGGGCTCCTGCTTATTCCTCACGTCTCGTCGGGCACAATGGTCGCGAGTGCATGTAATGAGTGATGAGGGTGAGTGACTGTGACAGGGTCACCGGTGGTGCTGGGGATCGAGTCCTCCTGCGACGAGACCGGCGCGGGTCTGGTCCGGGACGGCGTACTGCTCGGGCAGGCGGTGGCGTCGTCGATGGACGAGCACGCCCGCTTCGGCGGGGTGGTGCCGGAGATCGCCGCCCGGGCGCACGTCCACGCGATGGCGCCGGTGGTCGGCGAGGCGCTGGCGCGGGCCGGGCTGACACTCGATGACGTCGGCGCCGTCGCGGTGACGACCGGTCCGGGGCTGGCCGGGGCGCTCCAGGTCGGGGTGGCCGCGGCCAAGGGCTACGCGTTCTCGCTCGGCGTCCCGCTGTACGGGGTGCACCACCTGGCCGGGCACGTCGCCGCCGCGACGCTGGACGGCGGGCCGCTGCCGAACCCCTGCGTGGTGCTGATCGTCTCGGGCGGGCACACCTCGCTGCTGCTGGTGCGCGACCTCGCCCGCGATCCGATCGTCCACCTCGGCGACACCCTGGACGACGCGGCCGGCGAGTGCTTCGACAAGGTCGCCCGGATCCTCGGCCTCCCCTACCCCGGCGGGCCGGCGATCGACCGGGCCGCCCGGGACGGCGACCCGACGGCCGTCCGCCTGCCGCGGCCGCTGACCGGACCGCGGGACGACCCGTACGCGTTCTCGTTCTCCGGACTCAAGACGGCCGCCGCCCGCTGGGTGGAGGCGCAGCGCTCGGGCGGTTCCGACCCGTACGTCCCGGACGCGGCGGCCGGGTTGCAGGAGGCGATCGCCGACGTGCTGACCCGCAAGGCGGTGCGGGCCTGCACCGATCACGGGATCGGCACCCTGGTGGTGGTCGGCGGGGTCGCGGCCAACTCCCGGGTTCGGTCGCTGGCCGAGGAGCGCTGTGCGGCGGCCGGGATCACGCTGCGGGTGCCGCCGCTGAGGCTCTGCACGGACAACGGGGCGATGGTGGCGGCGATCGGCGACCTGCTGGTCCGCTCCGGCGCCGAGCCGGCTCCGGCGGAGCTGTCGGTGGATCCGTCGGCGCCGCTGGAGTTCGCGGCGTTGACGCCGTTGGCGCGGACTGCCGCCGCCTGAGGGTTTCACCGCTTTTGCTCCGGATCGCACCCCCGTCGCCGGCCTGACGGCGTGTTGATCCGGCAACGGTTCGATCTCGCCCGACGCGAATCCGTTCCCAAGCCTTCCCCCGGCCGCAATCACTGTGCCATTTTACATGTCACACATCAGGAACCCGTGTGCCCCCAACCGCACGGCAACCCTCAACGGCCCCGGAGGCCCCCACAGATGCGTCCCTTCCGGATAACCACGGCCCAGGCGCGGAAACTGCCCGCGCTCGGCGCCGCGTTCTTCCTCGCTCTCGGCCTGTTCGCCCCGCAGGCACACGCCGCGACGGCCGACTCCACCACCACCCTCAAGGCCCAGGCCGGCAAGGCGGCGGCGCCGCGCTCCGTCCCGGTGCCCAAGTCCCCCGACACTCCGAAGGACGCCCGCCCGCTGGCCGCGGACCAGCAGGCCAAGGCGACCGCCCCGGCGGCGGGCAGCGCCACCGGTGCGCACGCCGCCAAGGCCGCCAAGCAGCTCTCCGCCGCCCCCGCCGCCGCCTGCAACGTGTCCGCCTTCACCGGCAACACCGGTGCCGCGCTCGTCCAGCAGGTCAAGGCCGCCGACCTCGGCTGCATCAACACCCTGTACAACCTGACCGGCAACGACGCCAAGGGCGCGTTCAACGAGGCGCAGATGGCCACCGTCGCCAACGCCCTGCGCGACGTGTCCGCCGCCTACCCCGGCGACGACTCCACCTCGGCCGGCCAGCTGGTGGTCTACCTCCGCGCCGGCTACTACGTGCAGTGGAACCACTCGGACGTGGTCGGCCCGTACGGCACCACCCTCCAGACCGCCATCCGCGGCGCCCTGGACGGCTTCTTCGCCGCCCCGCACAGCAAGGACGTCACCGAGGCGAACGGCGCGACCCTCGCCGAGGCCGTCACCCTGATCGACAGCGCCCAGGAGAACGCCCGCTACACCGGCGTCGTCAAGGGCCTGCTCAACGACTACACCGGCTCCTGGACCGGCTCGATGGCCGACGCCGTCGGCAACACCAAGACCGTCATCGAGCGCGGCTTCGACCTCCCGGCCTTCACCGCCGCCCTCCAGGCCGACCCCTCCTTCGCCACCGCCATGGCGTCCTTCGTCACCCGCAACAGCTCCCAGCTGAACGGCTCCGACCTGGTCACCTCGATCGGCATCCAGATCGGCAACCTGGTCGCCAACGACGCCACCAAGGCCCAGGGCCGGCCGATCGTCAAGGACCTGATCAACCGCTACCCGCTGGTCGGCGCCACCGGTCCGCTCACCATGAACCTGGTCTGGTTCGCGGAGAAGAAGGACACCGGCAACTGCAGCTACTACGGCACCTGCGACCTGCCCGCCCGGCTCGTCCCGCTCGTGCTCACCGTCGACCACACCTGCAACGCCAACCTGCGCATCCGCGCCCAGGACATGACCGCGCAGCAGCTCGCCGACACCTGCACCAGCCTGATCAACGAGGACCAGTTCTTCCACCAGGTGGTCAAGGACAAGGGCCCGGTCGCCAACGACAACAACACCAGTCTTGAGGTCGTCGTCTTCGACGACTACTACGAGTACAGCCTCTACGCCTGGGAGATGTACGGCATCGCCGTCGACAACGGCGGCATGTACGAGGAGGGCGACCCGGCCAAGGCCGGCAACCAGGCCCGCTTCATCGCGCACGAGGCCTCCTGGCTGCGCCCCGCCTTCCAGATCTGGAACCTCAACCACGAGTACACCCACTACCTCGACGGCCGCTACGACTTCTACGGCGACTTCGCCGCCG
The DNA here is from genome assembly GCF_040685715.1 of Kitasatospora sp. NPDC088264. Taxonomy (NCBI): domain Bacteria; kingdom Bacillati; phylum Actinomycetota; class Actinomycetes; order Kitasatosporales; family Streptomycetaceae; genus Kitasatospora; species Kitasatospora sp. NPDC088264. The sequence continues at coordinate 38,130 of NZ_JBFBIR010000053.1, read as the reverse complement.
GCATGACCACCCCGACCGTCTGGTGGGTCGAGGGCCTCGCCGAGTACGTCTCGTACAGCTACCGGGGCGTCCACTACGACGACGCCGTCGCGCAGGCCGCCAAGGGCACCTACGCGCTGAGCACCCTCTTCGACAACACCTACGACAACTCCGACTCCACCAAGGTCTACAACTGGGGCTACCTGGCGGTGCGCTACATGCTCCAGTCGCACCCGCAGGACGTCGACGCACTCCTCGCCAAGTACCGCGTCGGCGACTGGAACGGCGCCCGCGCCCTCCTCAAGACCACCATCGGCACCTCGTACGACGCCGACTTCGCCACCTGGCTCAAGGCCTGCGGCGCCGACAACTGCGGCAGCCTGCCCACCAGCCAGGCCCCGCTCTGCACCGCCGGCGACACCCGGCAGTACGACAAGAACTGCCGCCGCGACGGCGTCGCCGCCACCACCGGCAACTACAGCTACAGCTTCCTCAACCTGCCCGCCGGCGTGAAGCAGCTGACCATCACCACCAGCGGCGGCACCGGCAACGCCGACCTCTACTACAACGGGGGTGCGTGGGCCACCACCGGGTCGAACCTGGCCAAGTCCACCAACGCCGGCAACGGCGAGACCCTCACCATCACCAACCCGCCGTCCGGCTGGGTGTACTTCAGCCTCTACGCCCAGCAGGGCTTCGGCGGCGTGACCGTCACCACCACGTACAACTGACCTGCGCATACCGAACGTTGAGGAGGGCCCCGCGTGCGGCGGGGCCCTCCTCGCGCGTTCGGACGCCGCGTACTCAGCCCTCCGCCGACCAGGTCACCACGGGCGGGCGGACGGCGGCGCACAACGGGTGGCCCTTGGCGTCCGTCAGGCGCAGCCGGGCCACCAGGACGCCGCGCTCCACCGCCGCCTCGGCGACCTCCCGGTCGACCGCCGCCAGCAGCAGCTTGGCCCGGCGGAACAGCGCCCGGCCGTCGCCGTTCCCGGTCACCCAGTTCAGGTAGACGAACCGGGCGCCGGGACCGCCCTGCACGTACCGGCCGGTGAGGTCCACTCCTCCTGGTGTCGGCCTCGCCTCGCACTCCAGCGACCAGTGGGCGCGCGGCGCGTCACCGGGGAACAGGTCGAGCAACTCGGCCGGGCGACCCCGGCGTTGGACGGCGACGTGCAGGTCCCGGTAGCCCGGGAAGCCCGGCGCGGCGGCACACTCACGCCCCGGCAGGTCGGTGGCCTCAATCCTCAGTTCCATACCGATATGGTCCCCCACCGCGCGCCTCGGGAAGTTATAACGATCGGCCATCTAATGCGACGCACACTCGACCAGAGGAACAGGGAATCCTTTGTCAAAAGACCGTCAGGGACCTAGCTTTCGCTTGAGGTCCGGAGTTAGATGAAAGCCAGTTCGACTTCCAGGCCGGAATGTCGGATTTCCGCCAAGCCGCGGGCGCTTGTTCCGTTGTGCCCGCAATCTCGGAAAGGGAGAATACCCATGAAGATGATCAAGGCGATCGTGAAGAAGTTCAAGCGTGACGAGGACCTCGCCAACCACGCGTGGGTCCTGCACGTCATCTGATGCACCGTCGGCGGCGGGGGCCCCGGGCATGCCGTGGTCCCCGCCGGCGCGGCGGAGTGCCCCACCCGCTCCCTGTCCGGAGTTCTCCACCGGCTGCGGAGAACTCATTTCATCGCCATTTCATTGGAGGCGGGATTCTCGTGGAGGAAATGGCGCCGACAGCCGGGCGCAGCCATTCCATCGTTTACGCCCCGAAGATCCAGGACCTGCTGACCAGGGAAGAAAAGGTATTCCGGATCGACGCCCGCACGGTCGGCGTCTCCGACTGCGAGCTGATGGCCGAAATCGTCGCGGCGCGCCCCGTGCGGTCGGCGGAGCGCTCGGTCTACAAGCCCGCCGCGGGAGCGGACATCCACCACGACAGCGCGACCCGGACGATCCGCGCGCTGGGCCAGGACGTCATGGCGGGCATCAGGACCCCGCAGCCCCCGGCACGCGGGCTGTCCGGCGCCTGGCCCTACGCGGCCACCTCCTACCTGCGCCGATGGCTCTTCGCGTCCGACCCCCTGCCGGTCTCCCTCCTGTCGAAACGCGGCGTCACCCGCTCCGACAGGCTCTCCCGGATCGTCGACCGCGCCGTCACCGTCTGGCCGGGATCCGCTGCCGAGGGCAGGAGCACCGCGCTGGCCGCGCAGATCCGCGACGCTTCCGGCGCCCGGGAGCGGAGGCAGGCCATCGCGCTGTACCGGCGATCGACGGCCACCCTCTGCGACGGGGTCGCCGCGCTGGCCGGCAACGCCCTGTGGCTCATGGGGCCGGACCGGGAGCGGGAGGGCGCCCGCGCCGACCTCACCGAGGTCCTGTGGGAGACCCTGCGGTTGCTCCCGCCCGCGTGGATGCTGTTCCGCAACGACGGCCACGCCTACACCGGACTGCACCCCGAGATCCGGCCCGAGGACCGCGTCGCGCTCTTCCCGCTCCTGATGCACCGCGACCCGGAGCACTGGTCCGACCCGCTGGAGTTCCGGCCCGAACGGTGGGCCGGGATGGCGGACCCAGAGAAGACGCCCGGGTTCATGCCGTTCGGCTTCGACGGAGCCCGCTGCTGGGCCAAGCACCTGGTCGTACCCCTGGCCGAACGCCTGCTGAACGTCGCCTTCGACCACCGGCTCGCCATTCGCGGCCCGCGGCAGGAGACGCACGTCCCCCTGCGTTCCCTGCTCTCCGTGCGGTTCGACGCCGCGGCCAGGGCCTGACCCACGAGCCCCGAACACCCTGACACCACGGGACACACCATGGAATCGCCCACGCTGGCCGACTGGGTCGGCGATGTCCGGAGCTTCACCGGCCACCAGTGGCAGCGCAAGCCCGCGGTCTTCACGCCGGAGGAACTCGCCCCGCCGTTCGACCTGGACGCGTTGGACGCCGCCTTCGACACGGGGCTGCTGCGCACCCCCTACCTGGAGATGGTCCGCTCCACCAAGGTGACCGTCCCGCCCGAGGCCTACACCACGTCACGCGTGGTCAACGGCACCACGTACCACGGCTTCGCCGACCGTGCGAAGGTCCTCGCGCTCCTGGGCGCCGGGGCGACGCTGCTGCTGCGCTGCGTCGACCAGTGGCACCGCCCGACGGGCGAGCTGGTGGCGCGGCTGTCCGAAGAACTCGACCGGCGCGTCGAGGCGTTCTTCTTCGTCACGCCCGCCGGCGGCCAGGGTCTCGCGGTGCACCGTGACGACGCCGACGTGTTCGTCCTCCAGGCGGCCGGACGCAAGACCTGGTACGTCCACGACGCGCCGACCGTGGCGCACTGGTCGCCGGGAGAACTCCCCGACGACGAGCACTCCCCGCGGCTCCTGCACGGCGTCCTCGAACCCGGCAGCGTGCTCTACGTCCCGCGCGGCTTCGCGCACCGCGCGGTCGGCGCCGCCGGCCTCTCCGCCCACCTCTCCCTCACGATCCGCGACATCTCCGTGCCGGACCTGCGGGCCGCCCTGGAGCAGCGGTTGACGGACGGGCTGGACCTCCCGGCGCGCCCGCTGGGCGAGGCCGCGATCGACGACTCCTGCGCCGCGCTGCTCGACCACGTCCGGGCGAGGCTCGACATGATCGAACCGGAGGACGTGCGGCTCACCGCCCGGGCTGCGCAGGCACAGGCGGCCCGGGCGGCGGCGGAGAACGCGGAGCGCGCGGAGACGTTCGCCGAGGCGGCCCGGGCCTGGGAAGGCGGCGGGACCGCCGCCGGGCGGGCCGGGCTGGCGTCCGTCAGCCGCACCTGGCGCCGGCTGCGCGACGCGGCACGCACGACCCACTGACGCGCTGCCCCACTGGCGCACCGGCGCACCGACGCACCGGCGCAGGGCCGTCAACGAGACCCCGCGCGTCCGGCGGGAGCCGCCCGTCCTCCGTACCGCCGTGACGACGACGGTACGGAGGACGGTCAGCACCGGCCTCGACGGCCGAGGACGTCAGGGCGTGTCTGACAATTCGCGGCGGATCAGCGCGCGGCGTTGGGCGCCCGGCCGGGCGTGCCGGCGAAGCGTCCTCGTACTGGGTCGTACTTGGGCGTTTCGGCGGTGCGTCCGGGCGGGATGCCCGGCGTCGCGCGCCCGGCGGGAATTGTCAGACACGCCCTAAACCCGCTGCGCCGGGACCGTCCGGTCCCGCTGGAGGTCCAGCAGCTCACGGAACAGCCCGTCCGGGCGCGCCGCCAGCTCCGCCCAGGTGCCGGTCTGCACGATCCGGCCCCGGTCCATCACGATCACCCGGTCCGCCACCGCCGCGTTGGCGATGTTGTGCGTCACCAGCAGCGTGATCCGCCCCGGGGCGAGGGCGCGCAGCGCGTGCAGGATGCGGTGCTCGGCGCGCGGGTCCAGGTCCGAGGTCGGCTCGTCCAGGATCAGCAGCCCCGGGCTGCGCACCGTCCGGTACAGCGCCCGGGCCACCGCCGCCCGCTGCCAGCCGCCGCCCGACAACTCGGCGCCGCCCCACCAGCCCTGGGCCAGCAGCGTGCGCCAGCCCGACCGCAGCCGGGCCACGATCTCGTCGAAGCCCGTCCGCGCGGCCGCCCGCTCCACGTCCGCCATCACCTGCTCGGTGAGGTGCCCCAGGTGGACGTTCTCGGCCGCCCCCAGCGGCCAGCGCGCGAACTCCTGCGGCACCCGGGCCACCCGCGACCACATGCCGTCCGCGTCCAGTTCCTCCACCGGCACGCCGTCCCAGCAGATCCGGCCGGACTGCGGCAGGTAGAGGCCCGACAGCAGCTTCAGCAGCGTCGACTTGCCGCTGCCGTTCTGCCCGATCACCGCCACCACCTCCCCGGCCCGCAGCGTCATGCTGACCCCGCGCAGCGCCGGCTCCTGCTGCTCGCCGGGGTAGGCGTGCCCGAGGTCCACGACCTCCACCAGTCGCGGCGCGTCCGGCACGATCCCGCCGCGCCGGATCCGGTGACCGCCGGCCTCGTCCAGGAAGGTGAAGTAGTCGTCCAGGTACAGGCCCATCCGGTAGAGCCGGGCGCCGTTGCCGACCAGGCCCTGCAGCCCGGACGAGGCCGTCCGCAGCGCGAACGTCGCCGTACCCGCCGCCGCCAGGTCGATCCGGCCGCTCGCCACCAGGTACAGCAGCGTGCCCCAGACCAGCGCGCTGCCCGCCCCCGTGCCCAGCGAGGCCAGCAGGGAGACCTTCGCCGCCTCCCTGGTCGCCCGGTCCGTCGCCTCGACGATCTTCTCCCCGGCGCGGCGGTACTTGGCCATCAGGAACGGCGTGACCTGGTCCGAACGGACCTGGTCCGCACGGGTCTTGTCGATCAGGAACCAGCGGTAGACGCGCAGCGCGCCACGGTCCTCGTTGGTGACCACGGCCGCCAGGTAGTGGATCCGGGCCGTCCGGACGGCCGCCACCCCGGTCGGCACCGAACCCAGCAGCAGCAGCGGCACCAGCCACGGATGGAGCGTCGCCAGGACACCCGCCGCAGCGGCCAGCGAGACCGTCGAGGCGATCACGTCCTGGGCGTTGGAGAGCAGGTCCGGCGTGGTCGAGGCACCCCGATCGGCCGCCTCCCACTGCTCGTTGTACGCGGGCTCGTCGTACGCCCGCAGCTCGGCCGCGCACCCGGCGGCGATCAGCGCCAGCTCCGCCTCCCGGGTGACCCTCGGCGACACCCGGCCGGACAGCCCCACCACCGCGACCCCCAGCACCGCGCGCAGCGCGGCCGAGACGGTCAGCAGGAGCAGCGACGGCGCGGCGGTCCGCAGGTGCTCCCCCACCGGGCCCGCCACCAGCAGCGCGCCCAGGGTGCCGGTCGTCGCGTACAGCGCCAACGCCCCGAACACGCCCGCCAGCGCCTGGCACACCAGCAGCAGCACGGTGGACGTCCGGTCCGCCGCCCACGCCAGCGCCACCGCGCGGCGCACCAGGTGCGGGAGGCGGCGCAGCATCGCGTTCGCCGACATCGACGCGCCGGCCTCGGCGCGGCGGTCGCCGGGGAAGCGCAGGCGCAGCTCCTCGTCGTGCTGGTCGTGGTCCTCGTCGTGCTGGTCGTGGTCCTGGTCGTGCTGGTCGGGCTGGTCGTGGTCGGAGGGGGTGCGGTCGGGCGGGGTGTGGGGCCTCTCGGGCTTCACGATCTGTTCGGACACAGTGCTCCCTGCTCCCTGGTACGGCGGCCGGTGGCCGCAGCGGATCCGCGCGCGGGCAGCCCTCACCGCCGAGTGGGCGTGTGGGGTCGGCAGCGGTGCCGGAAGGCACGCTGCGAAGGGCCTGCTGCGGTGCGGACCCCGATCCTGGCAGCGGTCCGCCGGGCCGTCCGGCGTGTCCCGGCCGGTCTCACTCGATCCGGGCGATTCCGTGTCGGCGGCGGCGAGTTGGTGGCAATCGATCACCGGGAGGGTCCGCGATGTTCGATTCGGGGGCCGACTGCGGCACGCTCCGGGCACGCGGTCCGACGATCACAGGAACATCCCGGCCGAGCCCGCGCTGCCCGACCTCGCCGACCTCGCCGACCGTCTCAGGGGGTCGGCGGGTGGAGCGCGAGGAGGGAGGGGGTGGTGGGGGCGGCGAGGCGGAGCAGCCCGTGGCCGGTGCCGGCGAGGCCGACCATCAGGGAGGGGCTGTGGACGCCGTGCGGGAGGCCGCAGGTCCAGCCGCGGGTGTCGAGGTCGTCGAGGGTGGCGTGGGCCTGCCGCAGGGCGGCGGTGCGCCAGCGGTCGCCGGCGAGCAGGAGGGGTTCGAGGTTGCCGAAGTCGCCGTGGCAGAGCGAGAAGTTGTGGCCGAAGCCCTCGCGGAGGACGGTGGTCAGGGCGGTGTCGCGTTCGGCGAGGAGCAACTCGCGGGCTTCGGGGAGGAGTTCGGCGAGTTCGGTGCGGGCGAGCGCGATGCCCGAGGCGCCGTGGCACCAGAGGGCCGGGTAGTGGGGCGCGTCAGGGCCGTCGTCCTCGCGGACGTCGCGCCAGTTGGCGGCGGCCGGGTCGAACAGGGTGCGTTCGTACTCGACGGCGGCGAGGGCGAGTTGGGGCAGCCGGGGGTCACCGAGATGCCGGCCGGCACGGGCGAGCGCCCAGGCGATGCCGGAGCCGCCGTGCGCGAAACCGGCCAGCGGGCGCTTGACGGTGCCGGCGAGGGAGGCGGGCAGCCAGCCGGCGCCGCCTTCGGGGTGCGGGGCGGCGGCCCGGACGAGGCGTTCGGCGCAGGCGGCGAGGGCGTCGGTGACGGCGGGGCCGGGGCGGACGGCCGCCCAGGCGAGCAGTCCGCCGATGGTGCCCGCGTTGCCGGCGAGGAGGTCGTGCTGGGCGTCGTCGGCGGCGGTGGCGGCGCTGCGGCGCACCACCTGGGCGGCCAGGGCGTCGAGTTCGGCGTCGGGGTGGTGGGCGGCGAGGTGGGCGAGGGCGTAGAGGATGCCGCCGACTCCGGCGAGGCCGCCGCCGAGGCGGTCGGCGCGCCGGCGAATTTGGTGACGTAACGTCAGTTCGGCTGCCCGGGCGGTGCTTCGGTGCTCGCGATCACCGGTGACGGTGGCGAGCTGATGGAGGAAGAGGGCGACGCCGGCCGTCCCGCTGTAGAGGTCGGGGCCGAGTTCGGCGGGTGCCCAGCGGCCGGGCGGGGCCCAGTTGGGGCCGGCCCAGGCGAGGTCCGCGCTCCCCCGGTAGGCCTCCCGGAGGAGCTGTTCGCCGGCGTCGACGGCCTTGGCGAGGGCGCGGGCGGCCAGGTCCGGGCCTTCGGCCGGCCTCCCGGGTGGCGCGGGAGGGGACGTGACCGGGTGGCGGCGCGGCTCGCGGGCGCCGTCCGCGGTGGTCACCGACAGGCGCAGCAGCTGGAGTTGGCGGGCCAGGTCCGGTTCGCCGAGGGCGTCCGCCTTGGCGAGGGCGAGGTCGAGTGCGGGCCGGTCGGTGACACCGGGGATCAGGACGCCGGTGGAGGAGCGGGCGTCGACGCTGTCGGGGCGGATGGTGAAGACCGGGACGTCCCCGCGCCAGAGGTCGGCGCGCTCGTGGTCGACGTAGGCGAGCGCGTGGTCCTCCCAGGCGGGGAGCGCCCAGAGCCGGTCGAGGTGGCGGTCCTGGTCGAGGCCGTCGCGGAGCAGGTCGGGGTGGCAGGCGGTGGCGAGCAGGCTGCGGTACTCGAAGGTGTCGCGGCGGAGCATCCTGGTCTCGTCGGCGGCGAACGCCCGGATGAGTTCCCGGAGTTCGCCCTTGTGGGCGGCGAGCAGCCGGTAGGCCTCGGTGAAGCCGGCTTCGAGCTCGCCGACGTGGTCGGCCAGGCGCAGCGGCCGCCCGGGCGGGACGGGACGGCTGCCGGGCGCCGCGACGGGCATCCGGTGGTACTCCAGGCGGAGCCGGTCGGTGCCCTGGTCGACCAGGACGGGGGCGGGGCGCGGCGGGAGGCTGCCCGGATCCCAGCCGAGGGCGGAGAGGTCGGTGCCGCCGTTGCCCTCGTCCCACATGCGCTCGGGCAGCAGGCCGGAGCGCAGCACCGAGTGTCGGGCCTGGTGGCGGGCGAGCCGTTCGGACTCGGAGAGGTCCTTGGCGGGTTCGGGCAGGTCGGGGTGGAACAGCGCTTCCAGGTCGATCAGGACCGGCTGGTCGCGGACGGCGATCAGGTTCTGGGCGTGGCAGTCGACCGCGTCGAGGGTGTGGAGCAGCGCGGCGAGGGTGCCGGCGCGGTGGTAGAAGTCGCTCAACTCGGCGTCGTCGCTGGCTGGTTCGGCGGCGACGTGGGCGACCCAGCCGTAGCCGTCGCGGGCCAGGTGGGCGAGGTCGTGCAGCGGCAGCCGGAGCATGGGGTTGAGCCAGCGCAGGAGGTGCTGGAAGTGCGTCTCGGCGCCGAGCGGGCGCGGCTTGTAGACGATGCGGGTGCCGTGTTCGAAGCGCAGGGCGCTGACGCTGGCGCCGCCCCGGTGCGGGTCGCCGAGGCCGGTGGCGAGTTCGGTGAGGCGGCCGAGCGGGCGGCCGTCGGCGAAGGTGCGGGCGAGGGCGGGGAGGTCGGCGGCGAGGCGGCGGTACAGGGTGAGGCAGGTGGCGGTCCACTGTTCGGCGGCGGTGGCCAGCCGGTACGCCAGCACCGGGTATTCGGCGAGGAGTCGGACGGCGCGGCCGGGTTCGGTGAGCCGGTCGAGGAAGTTCCGGTAGCGCTGTTCGGGGGTGTCTCCGGTCAACTCGCCGGAGAGGCGGGCGACGTGGAGTTCGGTGATGACGGTGCGGACGGCCGCGGTGTGCGCGGTCGCGGTGAGTGCGGGCAGGACGAGGTCGGCGAGCTGGTCGGGGGTGCCGAGGGTGGCGGGACCGGGGGAAGCCGCGCCCGGGGTGGCGGGGCCGAGTTCGGCGAGGCCGGTGCGCAGGCGGTCGCGGGCGTCGGCGAGCAGCGGGGCGACGAGCCGGGCGAAGGCGTGCTCCTCGGGGAGGTCGAGGGTGTGCCCGGCCTCGAAGGCGGCGGCGAGGCGTTCGGCCCAGTCGGGGGTGCCGAGGCGGTCCGCGAGGTCGGCCGGGTGTTCGGCGAGCAGGGCGCGCAGCCCGTCCGGGTCGAGGCGGTCGGCGGCGAGGCGGCGCTCGAACCAGTCGTCCCGGTCGAAGGGCGGCTGGGCGCGCCAGCGGTCGAGGATCCGCCCGGCACGGTCGGCCCGTTCAGTCCGTTCGGCGCGCTGGGCGTCCGGGTCGGGCAGCGGACCGCGGGCGGCGAGCGGGACGGCTCGGGCGGCGGCCCGACGGATTTCGGACGCGTCAACCACGGGCGGTCTCTCCATGCTCGGTTCGTGCACGACGGTTTCGGTGCTGTGCGCTCGACGGTCGCGGTACCGGGCGTACGCGCCCCGGCGATGCGGCCGGGGCGCGCGCTCACCGGCCGTATCGTGCGTCCGCGACGCGGGCTCCGGCGGTGCGACCGGGGTCCGCGCCGCGGACGGCGGACTCAGAAGCTGCAGACGTGGGCGCAGCTGCTCCAACCGCCACAGGTGCTGGCCTGCACCGCGGCGGTCACGTAGACCTCGTCCGACAGGTCGCCGGCCGGGTGGACCTGGTGGCCCTGGCCGAGGGTGAGCCGGAAGTCCTCGTCCTTGAGCGCGCGGACCTGCTCTGCCGTGGGCTGCATGGTGCCTCCTTCAGACATTCGGGTCTGGCACGGTCGTGCCGGGTCGGGATCCTGGCACCGCCCCACCCGCCGCACCAGGGGTGTGCCGCGCACCGGGCACAATTTCGGCCAGGGTCGAAATAGGGACGAGGCCTCCCCGCCCGTCCTGCTTCCGCAGGCCGCGCCCGCTCCCCCGGCCAGCCGTCGAACCTCCCGTCGCCCTACACCTGTCCGGAATCCGGGCAGTGACGGGGGCCTGAACCAGGCCCCACGTTTGAACGGCCGGGCCCCGGGCAGTCCGCACCGCCCGTCGCTCCTGTGGCCGGGCCGGGCACCGAAGGTCACGATGGAATCCGGCAACCCCCGCCCCCGGCCCGATCGGAGCGCGATGAGCGAGCAGCACAACGTCGTCCTGCTGACCTTCCCGGACGCCGCCACGTGGCGGACGGCCTTCGACGAGGCTCAGCACCTGCCGGGCCTGCGGCAGCTGGCGGCGCTGGAGCGCAGCGCCGACGGCCTGTTGGAGATCCAGGACACCTTCACCCGGGGCGCGGGCGTGACCACCGTCAGCTCCGGCGTCCTCGGCGGCCTGGTGGGCCTGGTCGGCGGGCCGATCGGCGTCCTGCTCGGCTTCGCGGCCGGTGCGGCGCTCGGCAACGCCGCCGAGGAGGGCCGGGCGACGGAGGGCGGCGCCGGGCTGATCATGCTCTCGCCGCGCGTCCCGGACGGCGGCGCGCTGCTCGTCCTGGAGCTCCGGGAGTCCTCCCCCGACCGGGCCGACGACCTGGCCTCCCGGCACGGGGCCACGGTCGAGCGGATCGACGCGCAGGCCTTCGCCGAGCAGGTCCGGACCGCCGAGCACAAGGCGGAGCAGGACCCGGCGGAGCAGGACCCGGCCGCGCGGAACGCGGCGGAACAGGACACGGCGGAGGAGCCCAAGGCGGAGGGTCACCGGCCCGGCGAGGGCGCCTGACCCGCCGCCCGGCCCCTCACTCGGCCCGCAGCGCCTCGATCGTCCGCGCCCGAGCCGCCCGGACGGCGGGCAGCAGCGCCCCGAGCAGCGCGATCAGCACGCCGCCGAACCCGAGCAGCGCCAGCACCGGCGTGCCGAACACGTCGAGGGCCGAGCCGCCGAGGACGGAGCAGGTGGTGGCCACCAGGGCGGCCAGCCCGATCGCGACGGACTGCGTGCGGCTCCGGCGGACACCCGCGCGCACCGCCCTGCCCAGCGCGGTCATGCCGCCACCGCCGAGTCCGAGGCGATCCGGCCGTCCCGCATCCGGACCGTGCGGTGGCGCAGTCCTCGGCGAGGGCCGCCCGCGCGCCCTCGTAGTGGCGGCTCACACCGCTCAGTTCGATCACCGGTTCGCTGCTCGTCCCCCGCTCCTCGTACGTTCCCGCCTGGTGGACGGCACGAAGGTACGGACGGGCGGCGCGCCGGGGACGCTGCCCAGGGCGACTCCGCTCCCCCGTCCGGCCGACCCGGCGCGGCCAGGCCTTCGACCTGGCCCCGGCCCTGTTCCTCGCCTTCGCCTGCGCCCGCTACGCCACCACCGCGAGCAAGGGTCACGGCACCGACTGGTACGGGCTGATGCTGCTGGTGCCGCTCGTGCCGCTGCCGCTGGTGCTGCGCCGCCGCCTGCCGCTGGCGGTGCTGTGGGCGGTGATGCCGGCCGCGCTGCTGGTGCGCCACCAGTCGGAGGACATCGCGTACGCGGCCGGCGTGGCCGTCATCATCGCCGCCTACAGCGCCGCCGCCTACGGGCGCCGCCCGGCGGCACTGCTGCCGATCCTGCCGGCGGCCGCCGCGACGCTGGTGGTGCTCTTCGACGACGCCAAGCTGCCGCACTTCCCCAACGCGGTGATCGCGCTGCTGGTCCTGGTCCCGGTGTTCGCGGTCGCCTACGAACTACGGATGTGGCGCCGCCGGGTGGACGAGGAGCGCGAACGGCTGTCCGCCCTGGAGCGCGGGCGGCTGGCCGCGCTGGAGCACGCGGTGGAGCTCGAACGGGCGTGGATCGTTCGGGAGTTGCACGACGTGGTGACGCACAACGTGAGCATGATGACGATCCAGGCCGGGGCCGCCCGCAAGATCCTGGACACCGCCCCGGACAAGGCCCGCGAGGCGATGGCCGCGGTGGAGGCCTGATCGGCCTGCGCGAACGCCTCGCCGTCTACGGCGGCACCCTGCACACCGGCCCCCGGCCGCGCGGCGGCTACCGCGTCAAGGCCCTTATCCCCCTGGAGAGTTCATGAGCGAGCGGGCGCTGCGCGTGGTGGTGGCCGACGACCAGGCCCTGGTCCGCACCGGGTTCCGGCTGATCCTCGAATCGGAGGGGATCGAGGTGGTCGCCGCCTACGAGACCGGGCTGGTCAACGTCGGCACGGCGGCGCAACCCCGGTAGCGGTCCGCCATCGGCCCGGAGGCGTACACCTCCGGGCCGATGGCGGATCCTCACCGCCCTCCGGACGGCTGACGCCAACTCCCGTCGGCCGCCCGGGAACCCGGGATCACGGGATCGGGCGGGCGCGGGATCAGGCGACGTCGAACCGGTCCAGGTTCATCACCTTGACCCACGCCGCGACGAAGTCGGCCACGAACTTCTCCTTCGCGTCGTCGCTCGCGTAGACCTCGGCGACGGCGCGCAGTTCGGAGTTGGAGCCGAAGACCAGGTCGGCCCGGGTGCCGGTCCACTTGAGCGCGCCGGTGGCCGCGTCCCGGCCCTCGAAGGTGTGCCCGTCCTCCGAGGTGGCCTTCCACTCCGTGCCCAGGTCCAGCAGGTTGACGAAGAAGTCGTTCGTCAGGGCCTCGGGGGTCTCGGTGAGGACGCCGTGCGGAGACTGCTGGTAGTTGGCGCCCAGCACCCGCAGGCCGCCGACCAGGACGGTCAGTTCGGGCGCGCTCAGGGTCAGCAGGTTCGCCTTGTCGAGCAGCAGGTACTCGGCGCCCAGCCGGCTGCCCTTGCCCACGTAGTTGCGGAAGCCGTCCGAGGTCGGCTCCATCGCCGCGAAGGAGTCGACGTCGGTGAGCTCCTGCGTCGCGTCCACCCGGCCCGGTGTGAACGGCACCACCACGTCGTGGCCGGCCGCCCGGGCGGCCTTCTCCACGCCGACGCCGCCGGCCAGCACCACCACGTCCGCCAGCGAGACCTGCTTGGCGCCGGACCGGGCGTTGAACTCCTGCTGCACGCCCTCCAGGGTGCGCAGCACCGAGGCCAGCCGGTCCGGCTCGTTGACCTCCCAGCCGATCTGCGGCTGGAGCCGGATCCGGCCGCCGTTGGCGCCGCCGCGCTTGTCGCTGCCGCGGAAGGAGGAGGCCGCCGCCCACGCGGTGGACACCAGCTCGGAGACCGACAGCCCGGAGGCGGCGATCCGCTCCCGCAGGGCGGCGACGTCCGCGGCGTCGATCTGCCGGTAGTCGACCGCGGGCAGCGGGTCCTGCCACACCAGTTGCTCGGCCGGGACCTCCGCGCCGACGTAGCGGGCGACCGGGCCCATGTCGCGGTGGGTCAGCTTGAACCAGGCGCGGGCGAAGGCGTCCGCGAGTTCCTCGGGGTGCTCCAGGAAGCGCCGGGAGATCGGCTCGTAGACCGGGTCCAGGCGCAGCGAGAGGTCGGTGGTCAGCATCGTCGGGGCGTGCCGCTTGGACGGGTCGTGGGCGTCCGGGACGGTGCCCGCTCCGGCGCCGCCCTTCGGCTTCCACTGGAAGGCGCCGGCCGGGCTCTTGGTCAGCTCCCACTCGTAGCCGAACAGCGTCTCGAAGAAGCTGTTGTCCCAGGTCACCGGGGTGGCCGTCCAGGCGCCCTCCAGGCCGCTGGTGATCGCGTCCCCGCCCTTGCCGGTGCGGAAGGTGCTCTTCCAGCCGAGGCCCTGCTGCTCGATCGGGGCGTCCTCCGGGTCGGGGCCGACGTTGTCCGCCGGGCCCGCGCCGTGGGTCTTGCCGAAGGTGTGGCCGCCGGCGATCAGCGCGACGGTCTCCTCGTCGTTCATCGCCATCCGGTAGAAGGTCTCGCGGATGTCGCGGGCGGCGGCGAGCGGGTCCGGGGTGCCGTTGGGGCCCTCGGGGTTGACGTAGATCAGGCCCATCTGGACGGCGGCGAGCGGGCGCTCCAGCTGGCGGTCGCCGGTGTAGCGCTCGTCGCCGAGCCAGGTGGTCTCCGGGCCCCAGTAGACGTCCTCGTCCGGCTCCCACTCGTCCACCCGGCCGCCGCCGAAGCCAAAGGTCTCGAAGCCCATCGACTCCAGGGCGACGTTCCCGGCCAGGATCATCAGGTCGGCCCAGGAGAGGTTGCGGCCGTACTTCTTCTTCACCGGCCACAGCAGGCGGCGGGCCTTGTCCAGGCTGGCGTTGTCGGGCCAGCTGTTCAGCGGGGCGAAGCGCTGCTGCCCGGCGCCGGCGCCGCCTCGGCCGTCGCTGATCCGGTAGGTGCCCGCGCTGTGCCACGCCATCCGGATGATGAAGGGGCCGTAGTGCCCGTAGTCGGCCGGCCACCACGCGTGCGAGGTGGTGAGGGCCGTCTCGATGTCCCGCTTCACGGTCGGAAGGTCGAGGGATCCGAACGCCGCGGCGTAGTCGAAGTCCGCGCCGAGCGGGTTCGCCACGGCCGGATTCTTCGCGAGGATCTTCAGATTGAGCCGCTCCGGCCACCACTGGCGGTTTCCGCCGCCCTGGGTGGGGTGCGGCGCGCGCCCGTGGGCCACCGGGCAGCCACCCGTGCCCTCCGCCTGCGGCTCGGGTTCGGTAACGATGGGATCGTGGTTCTCAGACATGGAAATCCTTCCCTACAAGGCGGATCACGGTGTCTTGACTGCTACTTCCTGCTACCCAGGCTATCGCCGGAGCCGATCCTACGATGGACTCGATCCACGTCAAGATTGACACCAAACCCATATCCGATCGGGAACCGGAGAGAAGCCGCAATCACTTGGTAAAATCCGGTCTTCCCATTGACCTGAATAGGTGAACCGATATGAGTGACCTGCTGGAGCGACTGCGCGGACGCGGCTGGCGCCTCACCTCCCAGCGGCGTGTCGTGGCGGAGGTCCTGGACGGCGAGCACGTTCACCTCACCGCCGACGAGGTCCACGCCCGAGCCGCCGAACGCCTGCCCGAGATCTCCCGGGCCACCGTCTACAACACCCTCGGCGAACTGGTCACCCTCGGCGAGGTCATCGAGGTCTCCACCGACGGCCGGGCCAAGCGCTACGACCCCAACGCCCACCACCCGCACCAGCACCTCGTCTGCACCCACTGCGGCACCATCCGCGACGTCCACCCCACCGACGACCCCCTCACCGCCCTGCCCACCGACCAGCGCTTCGGCTTCACCGTCACCGACGCCGCCGTCACCTACCGCGGCCTCTGCCCGGCCTGCGCGGGCTGACCACGGGCTGACCACGGGCTGACCACGGGCCCGGACTCACATCCCCGCCCGGACCGAGGACCGGGATTCCCTGCGAAGATCGAGGGATGGAACTGACGATGGTTGACGTCGCACCGGGGAGCGCCGCCATGGCGGCCGATGTCGGGCCGCTGATACGGCAGTTGAGGCCGGCCCTGACCGCCGAGGGGTTCGCCGCCTTCGCCGCCGAGGCGCACGCGCAGGGGCTGGTCTTCACCGCCGCGTACGACGGTCGCGGGCGGTGCGTCGGGGTGGCGACCCACCGGGTGCTGGCGACCAGCCGCGGCCGGCTGCTGTTCGTCGACGACCTGGTGACCGACCGCGCGGTGCGGTCGGCGGGGGTCGGCGGGCGGCTGATGGCGGAGCTGGAGGAGCGGGCCCGGCGGGCGGGGTGCGCCCGGATCGAGCTCGACTCGGGGGTGACCAACCACGGCGCGCACCGCTTTTATCACACGGCCCGGATGTCGATCGTCGCCCTGCACTTCGCCCGCGAGATCCGGGCCGGTTCGTAGCGGTTCGAGGGGACGGTCGGTTCGCGGCCCGCGGTGCCGGCCGGTTCGTGGTACGCGATGCCGGTCGGTTCGCGGCCGTTCGCCGCGGCACCGGGCCGGAGTTGACACGGAATCACGGAGTTGACGGACCCGCCGGCCCGCCCTTGACCCCCGCCGGGGCCGGGCTGGGACGATCCCCGGCATGG
The DNA here is from genome assembly GCF_040685715.1 of Kitasatospora sp. NPDC088264. NCBI lineage: Bacteria > Bacillati > Actinomycetota > Actinomycetes > Kitasatosporales > Streptomycetaceae > Kitasatospora > Kitasatospora sp. NPDC088264. The sequence goes on along the minus strand of NZ_JBFBIR010000053.1, from coordinate 21,978 downwards.
GCGAAACCATCAACGAGAAGCAGCCGATATTCTCCGCCGACGCCGACATTCGAATTTCCGCGACACCGGTCGAGGTCTACGCGGTGGTCAGCGACCTGCCGCGCAGCGGCGAATGGAGCCCGGAATGCCTGGGCGGTGAATGGACGGTCGGCGAGCCGGCCGCCGTCGGGTCCGTGTTTCGCGGCGACAACCTCCGCGGCGACGACATCGTCGCCTGGGCGCCGGTGGTCCGCGGCCGGTGGACGACCCAGTCCGAGGTGGTCGCCGCGGAGCCGGGCCGGACCTTCCGGTGGGCGATACACAACTCGGACGGCCAGAAGCAGGAGAGCATCTGGGGCTTCGACATCGAAGCCGCCGAGGGCGGCGGCAGCCTGCTGACCCACCACTTCCGCATGGACTCGGCCACCCAGGGCATCAAGGGCATCACCGCGGAGATGGACGCGGCCGAGAAGCAGCGCTTCTTCGCGGAGTGGGGCGACAAGATCTCCGGCGATCTGGCCGCCACCCTGCAGCGCATCAAGGCCGTCATCGAAGAGGCGTGACGCCGGGCGGTATCCGGCCTTTCCGCGATTCGCCCGGAATTCCCGGGCTCGTACCCGGGCACGCGGCCATTCGGACGCCCGGGCACGCCAATTCACCTCGGACGGTGTCCCTTTCACCGCGGGTGGTGTCCATTCCATTCACGTCAGGCGCCGACGGCGCACAGCCGCGGCCCGGGAGGCGTACAGGTGCTTCTTCAACGTATCGGAAACCGGGGAATTCAGCTCGGGATGCTCTTCGAACGCGCCGCGGCCAGACACGGCGCGAACGTCCTCATCCTCGACCACGACCTCGACGCGGCACCGGAGTTGGGCCGCAGGGCGACTGTCGCCGAGGTGTCGGACCTGGTGGACGACCTGGCGTCCCGGCTCTGGGCGGCGGGCGTGCGGCCGAGCCGGCGGGTGGTGGTGTACAAGGCCGACGGCTTCGACATCACGCTGCTCGCGTGCGCGGCGGCGCGGATCGGGGCGGTCCCGGTCCTGCTGTCGCCGGCTCTGGACGGCGCGACCGTCGCCGAGCTGGTCCGCCGTACCGACCGGCCGTTCCTGGTGACCGACCAGGAGAAGCTGGACAACGTGCTGCCCGAGACGGTCTTCGACCTCGCCGACCGGGTGGTGCTGACCTCCGGCTCGTACCGGGACGCCGTCGAACTGCGGGCGCTGGCCGGGGTGGAGAGGGTCAAACCCGTCATCATGCCGGCCGACCACCCGACGCTGATCACCCACACCTCGGGCACCACCGGGACGCCCAAGCTGGCCGTGCACACCGGGTTCAGCCTGCAGTCCCGCTACCGCCCGCAGGCCTCCGTCATCGCCCCGCTGATCCCGGGCCGGGAGACCATCGCCATCCACGTCTCCTTCGTCCACTCCCGGCTGATCACCGCGCTGGCGATCTCGCTCTACCGCGGCTTCCCGCTGGTCGTGCTGCGCGAGTCGGACCCGAAGCACGTCGGCGACCTGTTCGCGCGGCTGAAGCCGGGCATCCTGGAGGCGCACCCCAACTCCTTCATGGAGTGGGAGGAGTTGGCGCAGGACCCGCGCGGCCCACTGTCCAACGTCAAGCTGTTCAGCAGCACCTTCGACGCGATCCACCCGCGGACCGTGCACCGGTTGCTGCGCGCCACCCGGCGCCGCTCGCCGCTCTTCGGCCAGTTGTACGGGCAGAGCGAGGTCGGCCCGGCCATCGTCCGCGGCTTCACCCGACGCCGCACCCTGGACGACGACGGCCGCTGCGTCGGCATGCCGTTCCCCGGGATGACCGACGTCCGGGTCGTCAGCCGGAACGGCAACCCGCCGTCCGAGCGGAACCCGGGCTTCATCGAGGTGCGCAGCGACGGACGCATCGTCACCTATCTCGGCGAGCAGGACCGCTACGACGCCCAGGTGTCGGCGGACGGCTGGTGGCGGATGGGCGACGTCGGCTACCGCACCAAGTGGGGCTGCGTGCACCTGCTGGACCGCGAGGTCGACCTGATCGAGGGCTTCGGCAGCACCCTCGCGGCCGAGGACACCCTGTTCGGCCAGTTGCCCGGCCTCGCCGAGGTCATCATCATCCCCGGCCCGGACGGCCGGGCCGTGCCGGTGGTGTGCACCAAGGACGACGAACCACTGGACCTGGCGGCCTGGCGGCGCGCCACGGCGTCGCTGCCGCCGATGGCCGAGCCGGTCCACCGACGGCTGGACGAGCTGCCGAGGACCGCCACCACCAAGATCAAGCGCCTGGAACTCGCCCGCCTGCTGCTCGCCGACGCCCCGCAGGGCACCCGGGCGGACGTGGAAGACGTGGAGGACGTGAAGCCATGAGTGAGCGAAGCCATCTCGTCATCGAGAGGTGCGCGCGGGCGAATGCCCCTGCCGAGCGAAGCGGGGCGGGCGCATGAGCGGAGTGGGCAGCAAGGCGGCACTGGAGGTCTGCGTCATCGGGGCCGGCCCGCGCGGCCTGTCCGTTCTGGAGCGGCTCTGCGCCAACGAGCGCGCGGCGCCCTCGCACGGCTCCATCACGGTGCACATGGTCGACCCGGCCGCGCCCGGCGCCGGCGCCGTCTGGCGCCAGGACCAGTCACGGCACCTGCTGATGAACACCGTCGCCTCGCAGATCACCGTGTACACCGACGACAGCTCCCGGATCGACGGCCCGATCGAGCCCGGTCCGAGCCTGTGGGAGTGGGCGGTGGAGGTCGCCGAGGCCGGCGCCGCCTCCGGGCAGGACGAGGAGTGCGTGGCCGAGGCCCGCACCCTGCGAGCCGACAGCTACCCCACCCGGGCGTTCTACGGGCGCTACCTGAACGCGAGCTTCCGCCGGGTGGTGGACGGCGCGCCCGCGCACGTCACCGTCCAGGTGCACCGCTCGCGGGCGGTGGCGATGGCGGACACCCACGGTGTCCCCGGCGGCCCGCAGGGCATCCGCCTGGAGAACGGCAGCCGGCTCAACCACCTGGACGCCATCGTGCTCGCCCAGGGCCACGTCGCGGCCCGGCCGACCCCGCACGAGGAGCGGACGGCGAGCCTGTCCCGGATCCACCACCTCACCTACATCACCCCGGCCAACCCGGCGGATCTCGACCTGAGCGGCATCCTGCCGGGCCAGCACGTACTGTTGCGCGGCCTCGGGCTGAACTTCTTCGACCACATGGCCCTGTTCACGGTCGGCCGGGGCGGCGCCTTCGTCCGCGCGGACGGACGGCTGGTGTACCGGCCGTCGGGCCGGGAGCCGAAACTGTTCGCCAGTTCGCGCCGCGGCATCCCGTACCACGCCCGCGGCGAGAACGAGAAGGGCGCGTACGGCCGTTACTTCCCCCGGTTGCTGACCGCCGAGTACATCGCCGGGCTGCGCGAGCAGTCCGCGGCCGGCGAGCCGGTGCAGTTCCGCACCGACCTGTGGCCGCTGATCGCGCGCGAGGTGGAGAGCGTCTACTACGGCACGCTGCTCGACGCGAAGGGCCGCGGCGCCGAGCGGGAGCCCTTCGTCCAGCGGTACCTGACGGTCGCCCACGGCGGCGGCTTCGCGGCCCTGCTCGACGAGTACGGCATCCCCGAGTCGGAGCGGTGGGACTGGGAGCGGCTCTTCCGCCCTTACGGGGACCGGGAGTTCAGCGGGCCGGAGGACTTCCGCGACTGGCTGCTCGGGTACCTGGCCGAGGACGTCGAGGCGGCCCGCGCCGGCAACCTCAGCGGCCCGCTCAAGGCCGCCCTGGACATCCTGCGCGACCTGCGCAACGAGATCCGCCTCGCGGTGGACCACGGCGGGCTGGAGGGGAACTCGCACCGGGACGACCTGGAGGGCTGGTACACCCCGCTCAACGCCTTCCTGTCGATCGGCCCGCCGGTCTCCCGGATCGAGGAGCTGATCGCCCTGATCGAGGCCGGGGTGGTCGAACTCACCGGCCCGGGCACCGAGATCCGGATCGACACCGAGGCGGCCGCCTACGTGCTCACCTCCCGGGCGGTGCCCCAGCCGCCGGTGCGCGCCACCGTCCTGATCGAGGCCCGGCTGCCCGAACCCGACCTGCGCCGCACCACCGACCCGCTGCTGCAGCACCTACTGAGCACCGAACAGGCCACCGCGTACCGGATCCCGGGCACGGGCGGCACCGACTACGAGACCGGCGGCCTGGCCGTCACCAAACGGCCGTACCGGCTGCTGGACACCCGGGGCCGCGCGCACCCGCGGCGCTACGCCTACGGGGTGCCGACCGAGTCGGTGCACTGGGTGACGGCGGCCGGAATCCGGCCCGGCGTGGACTCGGTGACGCTCGGCGACTCGGACGCGATCGCCCGCTCGCTGCTCGCCCTGCCGCCCACCACCCAGCTGCCCTTCGGCGTCCGGCCGGACGCGGCCGTCACCGACCTGACCGGAGTGCTGATATGACCGACCCTGACGAGCCGGCCGCGCCGGACGAACCCGGCGGCCCGCACGACCCGCACGACGCGCACGACGCGGCCGACATCCTGACCGACGCCGGGCTGCTCTCGCCGGTCCGCGCCGGGACGCCGGTCGAGGCCGCCGTCTGCGACCGGGCCTGGCTACAGGCCATGCTGGACGCCGAGGCGGCGCTGGCCCGGGCCCAGGCCGGGCTGGGCACCCTGCCGAGGACCGCCGCCGACACCATCACCCGCCTGGCCCGCGCCGAGCTGCTGGACCTGCGGGCCCTCGCGGTCGAGTCCCGGGAGACCGCCAACCCGGTGGTCGGGCTGGTCCGGGCGCTGACCGGGGTGGTGGCGGCCGAGGACCGGGCCGCCGCCGAGTACGTCCACCGCGGCTCCACCAGCCAGGACGTCCTGGACACCGGTGCGATGCTGGTGGCCGCCCAGGCCCTGCGGATCATCCGCGCCGACCTCGCCCGCACCGCGCGGGCCCTGGCCGTCCTCGCCGAACGGCACCGGGACACCGTCCTCCCCGGCCGCACGCTCGCCCTGCAAGCCGTACCGACCACCTTCGGCCTCAAGGCAGCCGGCTGGCGCCAGCTCGTCCTGGACTCCGAGCAGCGGCTCGGACGGGTCGCCGAGCACGGTCTGCCGGTCTCGCTCGGCGGCGCCGCCGGCACCCTCGCCGGGTACCTGGAGTACGCCCGGATCGACGGCGCGGCCGCGGGCGGGGCGAACGGGGCGGCGCCGGACCCGGGCGACTACCTGGACCGACTGCTCACCGCCTTCGCCGCCGAGACCGGGCTGGCCCGCCCGGTGCTGCCCTGGCACGCGCTGCGCACCCCGATCGCCGACCTCGCGGGCGCGCTGGCCTTCACCGCCGGCGCCCTCGGCAAGATCGCGATCGACGTGCAGTCGCTGACCAGGACGGAGGTCGGCGAGGTGGCCGAGCCCACCGCGGCCGGGCGCGGCAGCTCCTCCGCGATGCCGCACAAGCGCAACCCGGTGCTGGCCACCCTGATCCGCAGCGCCGCGCTGCAGGTGCCGGTGATCGCCGCCGGGCTCACCCAGTGCCTGCTGGCCGAGGACGAGCGCTCGGGGGGCGCCTGGCACGCCGAGTGGCAGCTGCTGCGCGAGGCGCTGCGGCTGACCGGGGGCGCCGCACACACCGCGGTGGAGCTCGCCGAGGGGCTGGAGGTCAAGCCCGAACGGATGCGCACCAACCTCGAACTGACGGGTAGTCAGATCGTCTCGGAGCGGATCGTCGCCGTCCTGGCACCCCGGCTCGGCAAGGCGGCGGCCAAGCAGCTGCTCACCGAGGCGTCCGGCGCAGCCGACCGCGACGGTCGGCCGCTGGAGCAGGTGCTCGCCGAACTGCCCGCTCTCGACGGCATGTTCGGCAGGGTCGAGCTCTCTCGGCTGTGCGATCCGACCACGTACACCGGAGCGGCCGGCCCCCTCGTCGACCGGGCCCTGCGCGAGCCGTGAGGCCGGCCCGGCGTCCGGCGCCCCGGCACCGGGCGCCCGAGCGATCCGCGACCAACCGAAGGGGAAGAGGAGCATGTTCCTGCAACGCGTCGGCAATCGAGGCATCCGGCTGGGCACGGTCTGGGACCGCGCGGCCGCCCGTCACCCGGCGAGCCCGGTCTACCTCGACCACGACCTCGACATCGCCCCGGAGCTGGGCCGGCGGGTCACCCTGACCGAACTCGCCGACCTGGTCGACGACTTCGCCGCCCGGTTGTGGGCTTCCCAGGTCCGCCCCGGCTCGCACGTGGTGATCCACAAGTCGGACAGCTTCGACATCTCCCTGCTCGCCTACAGCGTCGCCCGGGTCGGCGGGGTACCGGTGCTGCTGTCCCCGAAGCTGGACGGCGCCACCGTCGCCCGTCTGCTGGGGCGACTGTCCCGGCCGACGCTGCTCACCGACGCGGCGAAGCTGGAGCAGGCACTCCCGTCCGAGGTGTTCGACCTGACCGAGCGGGTGCTGGTGGCCACCGGGGAGTTCCCGGGCGCGACCGCGCTGGCCGGGCTGGCCGGGGTCGAGCGGGTGGCGCCGGTGACCATGCCGCAGGACCGGCCGGCCCTGATCACCCACACCTCGGGCACCACCGGCCTGCCCAAGCTCGCCGTCCAGACCGGCATCACGATCCAGGCCCGCTGCCGCCCGCAGTCGGTGCTGCTCGCCCCGGTCGGGCGGCACGAGCCGATCGCCGTGCACGTCTCCTTCGTCCACTCGCGGATGATCAGCGGGGCCGCGCTGTTCGCGCTGCGCGGCCATCCCATGATCATCCTGCGGGACGACGAGCCGGAGCACGTCGCGAAGCTGTTCGCCCGGATCCCCCCGGGGGTGATCGAGTCCCACCCCAACACCCTGCTGAGCTGGGAGGTCCTGGCGGACCACCCGGCGAAGCCGCTGGCCAAGGTCCGCTGCTTCAGCAACACCTTCGACGCCATCCACCCGCGCACGGTCGACACCCTGCTGGGCGCGTCCGAGCGCAGCCTGCCGTTCTTCGCCCAGACGTACGGGCAGAGCGAGACCGGCGCCATCGCCGCCCGCACCTACACCCGGCACCGCCGCAGCGGCGCCGACGGCCGCTGCGTCGGGCGGACCTTCCCCGGGATGACCGAGGTCCGGGTGGTCAGCCGGGACGGCCGGCCGGTGGCCAAGGACTCCCCCGGCCACATCGAGGTGCGCAGCGGCGGGCAGATCGTCACCTACTTCGGCGAACGGGAGCGCTTCGAGGGCCAGTTCTCGCGGGACGGCTGGTGGCGGATGGGCGACCTCGGCTACCGCACCCGGTGGGGCTGCCTGCATCTGCTGGACCGCGAGGTCGACGAGATCCCGGGGATCAACAGCACCCTGGACCTGGAGGACAAGCTGTTCACCCGGCTGCCCGAGCTGCTGGAGGTGATCATCGTGCCCGGCGGGGACAAGGCCCCGGTGCCCGTGGTCTGCACCCGGGACGACCAGCCGCTCGACCTCGCCCGCTGGAACCGCGCGGTGGCCGGCCTGCCCACGCTGGCCCCGCCGGTGCAGCGCCGGCTGGACGAACTGCCGCACACCGCCACGACCAAGGTGAAGCGGCTGGAGCTGGCCAGGGAGCTGGCCGCGGCCGAGGAGGCCTGAGCCGAGGAAGGCGTCGGCCCCGGCGGTGTCGTGAGACCCGCCGGGGCCGACGCGTGTCAGGAGGAGCCGATGGCCGGCAGGCTGCGCAGGACGGACCGCAGGTCCCCGGGCCCGAGCCGGACACCGAAGTCCTCCGCGAGGACGGTGGCGTACCGCTCGTCGGTGAGGTCCGCGGCCTCCGTCGTGCCGTCGGCGCGGCCGACGACCAGCCGCCGGCCGTCGAGGGAGAGCCGGCGCTGCGACGTGATCTTGGACAGGTAGGCCCGGCCGGTGAACGGGGAGCGCTCGTGGGTGGAGGTGTAGTGGTTCATCACCACGCAGTCGACCTGGTGCAGCGGCAGGCCCGTCTCGAACCGGTAGAGCGGCAACCACCCGTCGGGACAAAGGAGTTCGAGCACCCAGCAGTCCGGCTCCGAGCCGACCCGGCGGAGCCGGTGAGTCCAGCCGTCGGGCTCGGCCAGGGCGCCGTCGGTCAGCGGCAGCGGCTCCAGCGGCCCCTTGTCGCCGAAGCCGACGTCGGCGAGGAAACGCGCCTGGCCGACCGTCACCAGCAGCACCAGGTGGGTGCGTGGCAGCGGTCGGCCGGCGTTCAGCAGGGCGCGGGCGGCGAGCCTGGTGACCTGGAAGCCCAGGCGTTCCAGCACCGCGGCGAAGAGCAGGTTCTGTTCGAAGCAGTAGCCGCCGCGGCCGCCGGCGACCAGCTTGGCCTGGACGCGGTCCAGGTCGAGCGGGACGCCGCGGCCGAGCGGGATGTCGAGGTTCTCGAACGGGAGGGCCAGCAGGTGGGCGCGGTGCAGCCGGCGCAGCGTCCCGGGTTCGGGGGGCAGCGGACCGGAAACACCGGTGCGGGCCAGGTAGGCCCCGACGTCGAGCAGTTCCGCTCCCCATTCGCCGGTGGCGCGGTCATCGCCCATCCTGTCGGCCCCTCTCCCGTGCGGTCTCCCGGAGACTACCCGGCAAGGATCGCCCCGGCACGGAGGACCTCGGCGATCAGGCCGCCGACGATCCGGGGGCCGTCCTGGGTGAGCACCGACTCGGCGTGGAACTGCATGGACGCGAAGTGCGGGCCGCGCAGGGCGTGCACCTCGCCGGTCTCCCGGTCGCGGACGGCCTCGATGGTGCCGACGCCGTCCACGTCGACCGTGTCGTGCGGGCTGACGGCGGCGAAGGTGTTGTAGAAGCCCACCCGCTCACGAGCGCCGAACAGGTCGATCTCGCGCTGGACACCCTGGTTGGGGACGTCCCGGCGGCGCAGCGGCAGGCCGAGCAGGGTCGACAGCACCTGGTGACTGAGGCAGACCGCGACGAACGGGCGCCGCCGGGCGAGCAACTCGGCCACCGCGGCGCGCAGACTGGCGATCTTGGGGTGGTCGGCCTGCCGCGGGTCGCCCGGCCCCGGGCCCATCACGACCAGGTCGAAGCCGTCGAAGGCGTAGTGCTCGTCGAACCGACGGATCGTCACCTCAAGCCCGAGTGACTGGAGTTGGTGGCCGATCATGGCGGTGAAGGTGTCCTCGGCGTCGATCACGAGCACCCGGCGCCCGGCGAATTCGGCGAGCCGCCGGCCGCGGTCCGCGTCCTCGGCCAGCCAGAAATCCGAGATGACGGTGTTGCGCCGCTCCAGCGCGGCCCGTACCCGGGGGTGGCCGGCGAAGGTGCGCGGGCCTCCGGCTTCCAGCGCGGCCAGCAGCCCGGCCGCCTTGGCCCTGGTCTCGGCGACCTCGGAGGCCGGGTCGGAGTGGCGCACCAGGGTGGCGCCGACCCCGATCCGGATCCGGCCGGCGGTGTCGATGTCGGCGGTGCGGATCAGGATCGCGGAGTCCATCGTGCGCCCGCCGCGCTCGTCCCGGCCGATCAGCGCGGCCACGCCGCTGTAGTAGCCGCGCCCGGCGGTCTCGTGACGGCGGATGACCCGGGCGGCGCTCTCCAGCGGGCTGCCGGTGACGGTCGGGGCGAACATCGTCTCGCGGAGGATCTCGCGCGGGTCGCGGTCGGTTCGGCCCTCGATGAGGTACTCGGTGTGCGCGAGCCGGGCCATCTCCTTGAGGTACGGGCCGACCACCCGGCCGCCGCCCTCGCAGATCCGGGCCATCATCTTGAGCTCCTCGTCGACCACCATGTAGAGCTCGTCGGCCTCCTTGCGGTCGGCGAGGAAGTCCATCACGCCGGCCAGGGTGGGGCCGGAGGGCGGGTAGCGGTAGGTGCCGCTGATCGGGTTCATCACGGCGACGCCGTCGGCCAGGCTGATGTGCCGCTCGGGGCTGGCGCCGACGAAGGTCCGCTCCCCGGTGTGCACGACGAAGATCCAGTAGGCGCCCGCCTCGCGCTCGGTCAGCCGGCGGAAGAAGGCCAGCGCGGCGCGCAGGGTGTAGTCACTGATCTCGGCCAGGAAGGTGCGGCGGACGACGAAGTTGGCGCCGACGCCCTGCCCGATCTCCTCGGCGACCACCCGGCGGACGATGTCGGCGTACTCCTCGTCGCCGAGGTCGAAGCGGGCGCCGGTCAGCTCGGTGGGCCGGTCCGGGATCAGCGCCAGCGCTTCGCCGAGGTCGACGGTGGCGTGCTCGGTCACCGTCATGGCGAGCAGCGGGGCACCGTCGTCCTGGGCCTCGAAGCCGCGCTCGGCGATCTGCCGGTACGGGACCAGGACCAGGACCTCCGGGCCCGGGCGGCCGGGCTCGGGGCCCAGCGGGACACCGTCCAGCGTGTCCGCGGTGGCGACCTCGCCGAACAGGACGTCCAGCGTGCCCGGGCCGGTGGTCTCGGGCCGGTGCAGGAGGGCGAAGGCGGGCGGCCGCTCCGCGAGCACCCGGCGCAGCAGTTCCTCGGCCGTCCGGTCCGTCGTCCGGCCGCTCGTCCGGTCCGTCGTCCGGCCGGTCATGCGAAGGTCTCCTTGGCGGTGATCAGCATCGCGCAGCGCGCGGCGGCGTACTCCAGGGCGAGCCGGTGGTGGGCGGCGGAGAAGTCCGCGACGGCGTCGGCGACCAGGAACGGCCGGATGTCGTTGGTGAAGGCGTCGACGGCCGTCATCAGTACGCCCACGTGGGCGTAGACGCCGCACAGGATCAGCTGGTCGCGGCCCTCCTCGCGCATCCGCTGGAGCAGGTCGGAGCGGAAGAAGGCGCTGTAGCGCCACTTGGTGAGCAGCCAGTCGCCGGGGGCCGGGGCGAGCGACTCGACGACCTCGCGGTCGACCGGGTCCATCCGCATCCCGGGGCCCCAGAAGTCCAGCAACAGCCCGCGCTGTTCGGTGGTCATGCCGCCCGGCTGGGCGGTGTAGGCGACCGGCACGCCGAGCTCGGCGGCCTGGCGGCGCAGCAGGGCGGCGTTGTGCAGCAGCTCCCGGCCGGGTGCCTCGTCCGCCGGGAAGGGGCGCAGGAAGTAGCGCTGCATGTCGTGCACGAGCAGCACCGCGCGGTCCGGGCGGACGGTCCACGACACGGTGTTGTCGGGCAGCTCGCCCGCGGTCGGCATCGGATAGGGCTCGATGGTCGGAATGCCTGCCATGCGGTGGACTCTCCTGGGGGAATGGTGAGTTGGGCGGGCCGGTCAGGCGCCGAGGCCGGCGCCGCCGTCGACGGTGAGGTCGTGCAGGGTGATGTGGCCGGCCGCGTCGGAGAGCAGGAAGAGCACGGCGGCGGCGATGTCGGCAGGGCTGGCCAGCTTGTTGAGCGGGATGCCGACCCGGAAAGCGTCCGCGCGACCGTGCAGGGTGCCCTGCGGGCCGGACTCGTCGTGCCACATCGAGGTGAGCATCGGGGTGTCGGTGGATCCGGGGGCGACGAGGTTGCAGCGGATGCCGTACCTGGCGACCTCCAGGCCGAGGCTCTTGGTGAACATCGTCGCGGCGGCCTTGGAAGCGGCGTAGGCGGCCATCTCGGTGCGCGGGGTGCGGGCGGCGTTGGAGGCGACGGTGACGATGGCGCCGCGCCCGCGCGGGATCATCCGGTCGACCACCGCGCGGGACACGTGGAAGACGCCGTTGACGTTGACCGCGAAGGTGGCCGTCCAGTCCTCGACGGAGAAGTCCCGGACCTCGCCGAGGCGCAGCACCCCGGCGGCGTTCACCAGTTGGTCCACCGGCCCGAGTTCGCGCTCCACCCGGTCGACGAGCAGGTCGACGGCGCGGTGGTCGCTGACGTCCACCGGGTAGGCCTCGGCCCGCAGGCCCTCCTCGGCGAGGGCGGCCACGGTCTTGCGCAGGCCCTCCTCGTCGCGGTCCGCCGCGGCCACCGCGGTGCCCTGTTCGGCCAGGGCGCGGACCACGGCCGCGCCGATGCCGCCTGCTGCCCCGGTGACCAGGGCGATCGTGTTCGTCACTGCCGGACCTCCCTCGGGGCCGACGCGTGGCCGGCCCGTTGCTCTCGGTTGCTCTCGGTGTGGTGGTGTGTGGCGCCGTTCCGGGCCCGGCGGGTCAGCCCTCCCAGGCGGAGACCACGGTGATGGCCTGGCCGGGGTTGAGCCGGGGATCGCAGAAGCTGGTGTACTTGTCGCCGACGTGCGCCACCCCGGAGGCGTCGTGGGCGCACTCGGTGACGTCGTCGGGCGTGGTCTCCAGGTGCAGGCCGCCGGCCACGCCGCCCTCGGAGCGGACGGCGTACTGGAAGTGCTGGATCTCCCGGACGACGGTCTCCACGAAGCGGGTCTTCAGCCCACCGGGCGTGGTGACGGTATTGCCGTGCATCGGGTCGGTGAGCCAGATGACCGGGTGGCCGGCCTCCCGGACGGCCCTGACCAGCGCGGGCAGCCGGTCGGCGACGACCTCGGCGCCCATCCGGGCGATCAGGGTCAGCCGCCCGGGCTCGCGGTGCGGGTCGAGCCGCGCGCACAGCTCCAGCAGTTCCTCGGGTGCCATGCCGGGTCCCACCTTGCACGCGACCGGGTTGGCCACGGACGCGAGCATCGTGACGTGGACGCCGGCCACGTCGCGGGTCCGCTCGCCGATCCACGGCCAGTGTGTGGACGTCAAGAGGCTTTCGGTGTAACCGATCTGACGGATCATCGGAATTTCGTAGTCGAGCAGCAGCGCCTCGTGGCTGGTCCACACCGGCGGGCTGAGCGGCGAGCGACGGTCCGGATCCGACCAGCCGAGGTGGGTCATCGCCTCGGCCGCCGCCCAGTAGCAGCCGAGCAGCCGCCGCGGGTCGGGGCGGCGCAGCTCCGGGTCGGGTTCGGGGCTGTTGACCAGGTGGCCGCGGAAGACCGGGATCTCCAGGCCCCCGACGAACTCGGTCGGCTTGGAGCGGGGCTTGGCGAACTGGCCGGCCATCCGGCCGACCCGGACCACCGGCCGGTGGGTGGCCATCGTGACGATGCCGGCCAGGACGTCCAGCAGGCCGGTCTTGCGGGCGACGTCGCCCGCGGTGCACTCCGCCGGGTCCTCGGCGCAGTCGCCGATCTGTACGACCTGGGCCCGCCCGGCCGCGACGTCGGCGAGCACGGAGCGCAGCCGCCGGACGTCGGCCGGGCCGACCAGCGGCGGCAGACCGGCCAGCCGGTCCTTGATGTCGGGAAGGTGCTCGTGGTCGGCCCAGTCGGGCTGATGGAGTGCGGGCCGGGACAGGAGCGCGGACAGGGCGGTGACCATGGGGGTCTCCCGGGGCGAAGGTGCGCCGGCTCGGCGGCGCGCACGGAAGGGCGTCGTGGCGAGGCTGTGGATGGCACGGGTCAGGGAGGAGCGGCCGGCCCGCGGGCCGGGTCCCGGTCCGGCAGCGGTCCGCCGGCCGCCGAACGGCTGAGGCTCTTCCAGATCTTGTGGCGTGCCACCAGGTGTCGCCAACGCCCGCCCCCGCACTTCGTCAGGTGGCGGATACTCCATCAGGTGGCGGCACACTCCGTCAGATGTCGCCCCGGCGCGACCGAGAACGGTGACGGCGGGCCCTCGACGAGGTCCGTCCCGAGGTGGCGGACCGGCGAGATCCGGCCATGGAACGGCTCGGGCGCGCGCCCCATCTGGACGCCGTACAGCACGGCCGGACTCCGGTGGCCCACGCATCCCCCGGGGTGGGCGGACCACCGTGCGCCGGCACCTCGTGGCATGTGCCGAAGTCGGCGTGGCAGATCGGGCCGCCGGGCTCGGACGTCAGAAGCCGGTACCAGGTGCCGTCTCGCCGCCGGACCGGCCGCGCGCCACGGTCACCTCGATCAACATGTGCGCGACCTCCTCCTCGCCCTCCGGGAAGACGCCGCTGCGCACCACCCGCAGGGTGCGCCCGCATTCCTCGGCGATCCGGAGGAGCGCCGTCAGGTCGCCGCGCTCGCTGAAGTGCAGCAGCACCGAGCCGCCCGGAGCCAGCCGGCCCGGAGCCTCGACGAGGAAGCGGCGGTGGGCGGCGTAGCCCGGGTCGACGTAGCCGCGCTCGTGCATCGTCCGGTAGCGGTAGTCCTCCGGCGCGAGCACGTAGTTGGAGTGCCAGAAGACGGTGTCGAAGCGCTCCTCGGGCGCGAGCGCGGCGAACAGGTCGCTGTGCACGCTGTGGACGCGGTCGGCGACGCTGTGCCGGTGGGCGTTCATCTCGGTGTTGCGGACGGCGGCCTCGTTGATGTCGCCGGCCACCACCCGTGCATGCCCGGCCAGTGCTGCGGCCACCGCGATGACGCCGGTGCCGCAGCCGATCTCCAGCAGCGAGCCGGAGCGCCCGGCGGCCCGCGGGTCGTCCAGACCGAGCAGGCGCATGGAGATCTCGCTGGTGGGCGAGTAGACCGGGGCGAAAATCCCTGGCAGCAGGTCCCATTCACGGCCGCAGAGCCGGAAGGTCGCGGGCCGGTGCGGGTGCTCCAGCGCGGCCCTGCTCCGTTCCAGCGAACGGCGGTAGTCCTGTAGCGCCTTCATGTCGTCCGCCTGTGCCCCCCACCGCGCCAGCTGGGCGTTGTCGCCCGGACCACCTCCCCGGTGGCCACCACGTCATCCTCCTCAACCGGCACGGGCGGCGGGAAGGTGACCCGGCAACACATCGGGGCCACTCGGCGGTGCCCCCTCCACCGTCCAAACCGTGGAATCATCCGAGCCCCACCCAAAGTGACATGATAAACACTTTGCATTACCTGGCATGTGCCAGGCAAAAAGGCTGATGTGCACGGGTGGGGGTAGGGCATGGCCCAACAGGGGGTCCGTAAGCGGCCTGACGCGCTGACGGTACTGACCTTGCTGGTGGCGGAGGCACCACCGGCGCGCATCGAGTCACTGCTTGCCGAGGCCGCCCGCGGCGGCGCCCGCGAGGCCGAGACGGCCGCACTGGAGCGGGCCGTCCGGCTCGGACTGGACATCTGCGCCCAGCGCCGCGGGCGCCAGCAACGCGAGGCGGGCCTGTCCGCGCTGCTCGACACCGCCCGGGACCTCCTCGTCCCCGACACCCTCGACGGGGTGCTCAAGGTCGTCACCCGGCGCTCGCGCCTGCTCCTCGGCTCGGACATGGCGTACGTCAGCTTCCCCGGACCAGAGGACGGCCTGTCCTACATCCGGGCGTCGGACGGCCACACCTCCACGCTCAACGTCGGCCTCCAGCTGACCGGCGGCTCCGGACTCGGCCACGCCGCCGTCGCCAACCTCGCGCCGGTCTGGACCCCGGACTACCTCGACGACAACCGGATCCAGCACAGCACCGACATCGACGAGGTGGTCCGGGCCGAGGCGCTGCGCGCGATCATGGCCGTCCCGCTGAGCTACGGCCCACACCCCTTCGGCGCGCTCTACGTCGCCGACCGCAATGTGCGGCACTACACCCCGGAGGAGATCTCCACCACGAACCTGCTCGGCGAGCTCGCCGGCCTGGCCGTCCAGCGCGCCCTCGTCCTCGACGACGCCAAGGCCACCGCGCAGACCCTGCGCGAGGAGCACGGACGCACCACCGAGTCGCTGCGGGAGCTCAGCGAGCACCGGCGCATCCATCACGAACTGATCGAACGGGCGCTGACCGACTGCGAACTCCACGGTCTCGCCGAAGCCGTGAGCCGGAACCTGGGTGGCGCGCTGCGGATCCACGCGGCGGACGGCACCGTCCTGACCACCACCGGCCGGATGCCCGAGACCAGACCCGCCGCCGCGGAGGTGCACGCCGCCAAACGCCCGGTCCACACCGCGGACGGCCTCTGGGCGGCCCCGGTCACCGCCGGAGGCGAGATACTCGGCACCCTGGTGTTCCGCCCCGAGGACCTCCCCGCGGCCGGCATCGACGAACTGCTGCACCTGGCCGCCCAGGCGGTGGCGGTGCAGCTGCTGCGCACCGGCGACACCACCGTCGTGCAGGGCCGCGCCCACGGCGAGCTGATGGAGGACCTGCTCACCAGCGCCCAGCGCCCGCCACAGCAGTTGGAGGAGCGCGCCCGCCGGCTCGGCATCAACCTGGCCACGCCGCACGTGGTGGTGGTCGTCCGCCCCGAGGCCCGAGCGGTCGGCCGGGCCTGCGCCCTGGCCACGGGCCTGGCCCAGCGACTGAACGGGCTGCGGGTCGGGCACGGCGGCAACGCCGTGCTGCTGCTGCCCGGCACCGACGCCGGCACGACGGCCCGGGCCGTCCTGAATGAACTCGCCCCGCTGCTCAGCGAACCGGTCACGGTGGCGGCGGCCGGGCCGGTCGCGGACGCCGCCTCGGTCTACCACTGCCACCAGGAGGCGCTGCGCTGCCTGGAGGCGATGATCGCCCTCGACGCCACCGGCCGCTCGGCCTCCCCCCGGGAGCTGGGCTTCCTCGGTGTCCTGCTCGCCGACAACCGGGACGTCCGTTCCTTCGTCGACTCGGTCATCGGTCCGGTGCTCGAGTACGACCGGCAGCGGTTCACCGACCTCGGCCGCACCCTGGACGCCTACTTCGAGACCGGAGCCAGCCCCACCCGGGCCGCCCAGAAGCTGCACGTCCACCCGAACACCGTCGCCCGCCGCCTGGAACGCGTCGCGGAACTGCTCGGCCCCGACTGGCAGGACCCCGGCCAAGCGCTCGAAGTCCAGCTCGCCCTACGGCTCTCGCGCGTCCGCGACCTCCTCGTCAAGGACGGCCCGTCGGCGGGAGTCGACCAAGGGACCTAGTGCCTGTCGGGGCGCGGGCGTGATCCGGAAGAGTGCCCCTAGCTCACGCGGCGGAGCGAGCGGCCGCCGGTGTGGGAGAGGGCCACGACCGCGTGTGCGGCCGAGGCGAGGGTGACATGGCGGTGCCAGCCGTTGAAGGAACGGCCGGTGTAGTCGCGGATGCCGGTGCGGTCCGCGATCTCGTCGAAGTCCCGCTCGACCCGGCCGATCCGCAGGCTCAGCCGGAACAGCTGGGCCGGCGTGGCGTCCGGGACGTCGGCCAGCCACAGCTCCTGCGGCCAGCGCCGGCCGGAGCTGCCCGCGCCGAGCAGCAGCAGGTCGCGGTCCGGGCCGTCCGGCCTGCGGCTCACTCCCAGGGAGCGGGCCGCCCCGGTCACCGTCCGCACCCGGACGGCACCGACCAGCGCGGTACGCAGCCCGGCGTCCTGGCCGTGGTCGGTCCAGGTCACCATCCGCCTGCGGTCCCGGCACGCCCCGATGATCCGGTGGGCCGGCATCGCCTCCACGCCGTGCCCGGCCCCCTCGGCCGGGCGGAGCGGCAGCGTGCTGTTGATCCGCACGAGGAACGGCACCCCCGCCGCGCGCAGCCGCCGCAGCGCCTTCATCCCGTCCAGCTCCCGGACGTCCATCACCACCGGCAGCGTGGGCAGCCGCCAGTCCGAGGTCAGCTCCAGCACCGCCTCGACCGAGCAGTCACCCAGCGTCCGGGTGTCCACACTCGCCGGGATGGACGCCTGGCTGCGCCGCGGCACGTCGTCCAGCCACGCCCGGGACAGGTGCAGCCGCCAGTTCACCGGCATGCTCACCTCCTCGGACGCCGCCCAGACGCCCACCGCCTGCTGCGCGTTGAGCACCTGGCCGAGCGAGGAGATGAACCGGCGATCCACGCCCACCGAGTGCTCCCCGGCCTTCGGGATGACCGTCTGCTGCACCACCCAGGCCTGCGGCGGCGCGACGGACGTCACGTAGTGCGCCAGCGCGGCGCGCACCGGGTCCCACTCCCAGGTGGAGCTGCTGATGAAGTGGTGCAGGTTCTGCTCCGTGGCCTGCCCGCCGATCAGCCGCGCGATGTTGCGCACCGACTTGCGGCCCTCCGCGCCCAGCAGTCCGCGCAGGTACTCCACACCCTTGCGGCGCTGGTCCGCCCGGGGCAGCGACGCGAACAGCGCCGGGCACAGCTCCGAGAGGACGATGTCGTGGGAACTGCCAACGCCCGGCGTGCGCCCGGGTGTTCGCGTGTCCCTGATGTGCAGGGCGAAGTCGCTCATCGAGATCCCCAACCTCTACATGGCAGACGCATCTTCAGATGGGTCGACGGTATGCAGAGGGCTCAGGCCGGGCCCAGGTGCACCGGGCACACGGCTGCACGCGCGGCCTATGGCCGGACCACCGGACAGAGCGCGCGAGCAGGCGCGATCGCCCCCGGAGCCGCCCGGTGGGGTGTGCCGGGGCCATCAGGGGCGGGCCGACCGCGCGCGAGTTGACGAACAAACGGCTTCCGTGCGGCACCCCGGCGTTGACCGGTGGAAGACTCTCCGAGCATGCGAGCAGCCTTCATCGAGGCCCTCGGGCCGCCCGAGAACATCCGCTACGGCGAACTTCCCTCCCTCCGTCCTGGGCCGACCGACATCCTGGTCGACGTCACGGCCACCACCGTCAATCCGGTGGACACCTTCGTCCGCTCCGGCCTCTTCCGCACCCCGGTCGCGTTCCCGTTCGTGATCGGCCGCGACCTGGTCGGCACCGTCGCCGCGGCCGGGCCGGCCGCCCCCGGCTTCGCCGTCGGCGACCGGGTGTGGACCAACAGCCTCGGCCACGGCGGGCGCCAGGGCGCCGCCTCCGAGCAGGTCGTCGTCCCCGCCGACCGCCTCTACCACCTCCCTGAGGGCGTCCTCCCCGAGGAGGCCGTCGCCGTCGTCCATCCGGCCGCGACCGCCTACCTCGGCCTGTTCACACACGGCCGCCTGCGGGCCGGTGAGACCGTCCTGGTGGCCGGCGCGGCCGGGAACGTCGGCTCCGCGCTGGTCACCCTCGCCGTCGACGCCGGGGCCCGGGTCGTCGCCACCGCCTCCGCCCGGGACCTGGAACAGTGCCTCGCCCTGGGTGCGGCCGAGGCCCTGGACTACCGCGATCCGGACCTCGCCGAACGGCTCGCCCAGGCCTGCCCCGGCGGCGTCGACCTCCACCTCGACACGTCCGGGGAGAACGACCTGGCCACCGCCGTCGACCTGCTCGCCCCGCGCGGACGGATCGTCCTGCTGGCCGGCGCCCGCTCGCGGCCGATCCTCCCGGTCGGGCCGCTCTACATGAAGGACTGCTCGATCGCCGGCTTCGTGATCTCGCATGCGACCAGCACCGAACTGGCCGAGGCCGCCGTCGGCATCAACCGCCTGCTCGCGGCCGGACGGCTGCGCCCCCTGGTGGTCGAGACCCTTCCGCTGAGCGCCGCCGCCGAGGTCCACGGCCGAATGGAACGCGGCGAGCTGCACGGCAGACGGGTGGTCCTCAGGCCCGATTCGCGGGCCTGACCGGTCGGCTGCTAACCGTTGTACCGGAGGTCCGGCAGGGCCGCAACGCCCTCGTCGGGCCGCGACTTGACATATTCCGGACCTCCGGCGTGTCCGGCCTGCGTCGCAGAACCTGGACGTGTATTGTCCTGGTTATGCGAATGGGTGAAGGAGTCGAGTGGGGCCTGCACTGCTGCCTCACCCTGGCATGGCTCGACAGTGAGCAACCGGTTCCGACGGCACGGCTGGCGGCCTGGTTCGACCTGCCGCCGGCCTACCTGACCAAGCGCCTACAGGCACTGGTCCGGGCCGGCATCCTGAGCTCGACACCGGGCTCCAAGGGCGGCTTCCGGCTGGGCCGACGGCCGGAGAAGATCACCCTGATGGACGTGGTCGCCGCCATCGAGGGCCCCGACGACGTGTTCCGCTGCACCGAGATCCGCCAGCGCGCGGACGGCGGTGGCGCCATCGCACGGGAGTTCCGACAGCCGTGCGGGATCGCCACCGCGATGCGCAAGGCCGAACTGGCCTGGCGCCGCGAACTCGCCGGGCAGACGGTGGCCGACCTCATGGCCGCCGCGCCGGGCGGGGCCGCCGACCGCACCCGACGCCACTACGCCCGCATGACCGGCTGACCGCACCGCCCGACGGTCCGACCGCCTCACCGCGCGGCGACACCACAGCACGCGCACCGACCCGCAAGGAGAATCTGGATGTCCAGTGTCTCGATTCCGGCCGACCGGAAAGCTCCGGCCGAACCCGGCTCACCACCCCAGGGCGGCCTGTCCTCCACCCTCGCCCTCGCCTTAGGGACGTTCGCCGTCGGCACGGACGCCTTCGTCGTGGCCGGCTTCCTCCCCTCCATGGCCCAGGACCTGCACGTCTCCCCGGCCACGGCCGGCCAGTCGATCACCGTCTTCGCCGCTGCCTACGCCGTCCTCTCCCCCGTCCTGGCCACCCTCCTCGCCCGGCTTCCCCGCCGAACCCTGCTGATCACCGCACTGTTCACGCTCGGCATCGCCAACCTAGGCTCGGCACTGGCCCCCAACATGGCCGTGCTGATCATCAGCCGCATCATCGCCGCCGCCGGCGCCGCCGCCTACACCCCCAACGCCGGAGCCGTCAGCGCCTCCCTCGTCCGCCCCGAACTGCGGGCCCGAGCCCTCGCCGTGGTCATCGGCGGCCTCACCATCGCCACCGCACTCGGCGTGCCGCTCGGCAACGCCGCCAGCCACTGGTTGGGTTGGCGCACCGCCCTCGGCCTCGTCGCCGGACTCTGCCTGCTCGTCGCCGTGATACTGCGCCTGATCATGCCGTGGCTCCCCGGCAACGTCCGGGTGCCGCTACGCACCCGCCTCGCCGTCCTGCGCCGGCCGGCCGTCCTCGCCGTCCTGCCGCTCACCGTCCTCGGCATGGGCGCCAGCTACACCGCGTACGCCTACAGCGTGCCCATGCTGGAAGCCGTCAAGGTGCCCGAGCGCTCCATCCTGTGGATGCTCTTCCTGTACGGCCTCGGCGCCGTCATCGGCAACCTCGCCGCGGGCTACACCACCGACCGCTGGGGCTCCACCAAGGTCCTGATCGTCGGCTACACCGCCATGGTCGTCGCCCTCGGGTCCCTCGCCTGGCTCGCCGCCTCCGACTCCGACCTCAAGCCCGTCGTCGGCCTGCTGGTCCTCCTCTGGGGCGCCAGCAGTTGGTGCCAGACACCCCCGCAGCAACACCGCCTGATCGAGGTCGCCCCCCAGGAGGCCCCGCTGGTGGTCTCCCTCAACTCCTCCTCCATCTACCTCGGAATCGGCCTCGGCACCATCATCGGCGGCGCCACCCTCGGCGCCGGCGCCGCGACCGTGTACGGCCTCGGCGCGGCCATCGCCGCCATCGCCCTGGTCTTCCTGCTCTTCACCCACCACTCGCCCACGAACAAGGGCTGAGACGCGAGACACTCCTTGCGGGCCGGGCAACTCCCTTCCGGCCAACGCTTCCTGACGGCACGGCGTCGCACCGAGCGCTGAAACACCCCTCAGCACGCGACGACCGACGACCGGCGCGGAGACAGACCCTGCTGCCCCGGTTTCCCCGACACGTCCCTGGCCGCCCAACGGCGCCGCGCACCGCAGCGGCCCCGGCCACGGACACCACCCGGCACTCCCCGCCGGACCACCACGTCGACGAAACCGAGAGATTGCCAGATGACCCAGTTGAGCGAGTCCCCCGTGACCACCCACAGCACCGAGACCACCGGATCGACCCCAGCGCCGTTCACCCCCGACGCACGGACCGGGCCCGTGGAGTCCGCGATGACCGGCGCCCAGGCATTGATCCGTTCACTCGAAGAGGTCGGAGTGGACACCGTCTTCGGCATCCCGGGCGGGGCCATCCTTCCCGCGTACGACCCGCTGATGGACTCGGCCAAGGTGCGCCACATCCTGGTCCGGCACGAGCAGGGCGCCGGCCACGCCGCCACCGGCTACGCCCAGGCCACCGGCCGGGTCGGGGTCTGCATGGCCACCTCCGGCCCGGGCGCGACCAACCTGGTGACCCCGATCGCCGACGCCTACATGGACTCCGTGCCGATCGTCGCGATCACCGGCCAGGTCCCCTCGACCCTGATCGGAAGGGACGCCTTCCAGGAGGCGGACATCTGCGGCATCACCATGCCGATCACCAAGCACAACTACCTGGTCACCGACCCCGACGAGATCCCCCGGGTGATCGCCGAGGCGTTCCACATCGCCGCCACCGGCCGCCCCGGCCCCGTCCTCGTCGACATCACCAAGGACGCACTCCAGGGCCTGACAAGGCATCGGCAGGACGAGCCCTCGCTGCCCGGCTACCGGCCGGTCACCAAGCCGCACGCCAAGCAGATCCGCGAGGCCGCGAAGATGCTGGTGGGCGCCAAGCGCCCGGTGCTGT
>NZ_JBFBIR010000052.1:41612-61515 GCF_040685715.1 Kitasatospora sp. NPDC088264 | reverse complement strand
GAGGTGCTCGGGCTGGACCGGGTCGGCGTCGACGACGACTTCTTCGCCGTCGGCGGCGACAGCATCCGCTCCATCCAGGTCGTCTCACGGGCCCGGACCCACGAGGTGGAGATCACCCCGCGGCAGATCTTCGAGCTGCGCACCGTGGCCGAACTGGCCGCGGCCGCCGCGGAACACCCCCGGACCGGACAGGTGCTGGCGGAGCTCGACGGCGGCGGCCTCGGCCCGATGCCGCTGATGCCGGTGGCCCGGTACCTGAAGGAACTGGGCGGCGGGCTCGACCGGTTCGCCATGTCTGAGGTGCTGGAGCTGCCGGCGGGCATCGACCACGACGGGCTCGTGGCCACCCTCGCCGCGGTGTTCGACCGACACGACCTGTTGCGCTCCGCCCTGGTCGAGGACGAGTTGCACGTCCACGCGCCGGGCAGCGTCGACATCGCCTCGCTGCTGCGCCGCATGGACTGGGACGGCCCCTTCGACACGGCCTGGCGCGAGACCGCGGCCGCAGAACTGGACGCGGCCACCGGCCGACTGGCCCCGGCGTCGGGAGTGATGGCGCAGTTCGTCTGGTTCGCCGGCCCGAAGCGCGGTCGACTGCTGATCGTGCTGCACCACCTGGTCGTGGACGGCGTCTCGTGGCGCATCCTCGCCCCGGACCTCGCCACGGCCTGGGAGGACGTCCGGGCGGGCCGCGTCCCGGCGCTGCCCCCGGTGGCGACCTCGGTCCGGCGCTGGTCGCACGCCCTCGTCGACGAGGCGGCCGCCCGGGCCGGGGAACTGCCGGTGTGGCAGGAGATCCTCGACGGCGCCGACCCCCTACTGGGTTCCCGGCCGCTCGACCCGGCCGTGGACGTCTCCTCGACGGTCGAGCACGTCCTGGTCGAACTGCCCGTGCGGGTGACCGAAGCGGTCCTGACCACACTGCCGGCGGCGTTCCACGGCGGGGTCAACGACGCCCTGCTCGCCGCCCTGGCCCTGGCAGTCACCCGCTGGCGGCGCGCCCGGGGCATCGAGGAGTCCTCTACCCTGGTGCGACTGGAGGGACACGGCCGCGAGGAGCACGTCGCCCCCGGCGCCGACCTCTCGCGCACGATCGGCTGGTTCACCAGCATGTTCCCGGTGCGCCTGGACACCGGCCGCGTCGACCTCGACGACGCCTTCGCCGGCGGCCCGGCCGCGGGCAGGGTGATCAAGGCGGTGAAGGAACAACTGCGCGCGGTGCCGGACAAGGGCCTCGGCTACGGCCTCCTGCGGTACCTGAACGCCGAGACCGCCGATGCGCTACGCACCGGCTCGACCGGACAGATCGGCTTCAACTACCTGGGCCGGTACTCCGAGGCGGACATGCCGGAACAACTGCGCGGCCTGGGGTGGAACCCGGCCATGGACGCCGCCGCGCTCACCGCGGAGCCCGACGCGCGGATGCCCGCGATGTCGACCGTAGACGTCAACGCGTACGTCACCGACACCACCGACGGACCGCGGCTGACGGCGCGGTTCGGCTTCCCGACCGGAGTCCTGTCGGAAGCCGATGTCCAGGAACTGGCCGACCTGTGGCGCACCGCCCTCAGCGGCCTGGCCCGACACGCGGCCGAACCCGGTGCCGGCGGGCTCACCCCGTCGGACGTGCCGCTGGTCGCCGTCGCCCAGCACGACCTGGAGGTCTGGGAGCAGCGGTACCCCGGCCTGGCCGACGTGTGGCCGCTCACCCCGATGCAGTCCGGCCTGCTGTTCCACAGCATGCTGGCGGACGCGTCCTTCGACGCCTACCACACCCAGCTCGTCTATCACGTGTCCGGCGTGGTGGACCCGCAGCGGCTCCGCGCGGCCGGGCAGGCACTGCTCGACCGCCACCCCAACCTGCGCACCGCCTTCGTCCACAACTCGGCCGGCGACCAAGTCCAACTCGTCCTCGGAGAGGTCGAGTTGCCGTGGCGGGAGATCGATCTGAGGGGCGACGACGACCGCACCGCGACACTGGCCCGGATCCTGGCCGAGGACCATGCCACCCACTTCGACCCGGCCGTCCCGCCCCTGCTGCGACTGACCCTGGTCCGGACGGGGCCGACCGAGTCAGAGCTGGTCCTGACCGCCAACCATGTGCTGGTCGACGGCTGGTCACTACCGCTGCTGACCCAGGACCTGCTGCTCCTCTACGGTTCCGACGGCGACACCTCGGTGCTGCCGAGGGCCCGTTCCTACCGGGACTTCCTGGTGTGGCTGTCACAGCGTGACCAGGAGGAGGCCGCCCGCCGGTGGGGCGCGGAGCTGGACGGCGTCCACGAGCCGACGGCGCTGGTGCCAGGCGCCGGTCGGGAGCAGGGCGGCCTCGCACTGGTCGAGGTGCCTCTGCCCGCCGCCACCGCGGCCGAACTCACCCGGCGCGCCACCCAGCTCGGCATCACCCTCAACACGCTGCTGCAGGGCGCCTGGGGCATCCTCCTGGGCCGGTTGACCGGTCAGGACGACGTGGTGTTCGGCGCCACGGTGTCGGGCCGTCCTCCCGCGGTGCCCGGTGTCGACTCGATGGTCGGCCTGTTCGTGAACACGCTCCCGGTCCGGCTGCGGCACTCCCCGGGGGCCACGGCCGCCGGCCTGCTGACCGACCTGCAGCGCCGTCAGGCGGCGCTGATGGATCACCACCACCACAGCCTGTCGGACCTGCAACGGGCCACCGCCCTGCCCTCGCTCTTCGACACGCTCGTGCTGTTCGAGTCCTATCCGGTCGACGGCCAGGCCATCGCGGAGGCGAACGCCGGGGCCGGCATCGCGATCAACGGGATGAGCACCCTCGGCGGCACCCACTACCCGCTGGTCGTCGGCGCCACCGCCGATCCGCATCTGCGCGTCGGCCTCCAGTACCAGGAGAACGCCTTCGAGCGGACCGCGGTCGAGAGCATCGCCGACCGGCTCGCCCGGGTGCTGACCAAGCTCGCAGCCGACCCGGACCAGGCCGTCAGCACGGTCGACGTCCTGGAGCCGAGCGAGCGCACACGGCTGCTGCAGGTGTTCGGCGACACCGCCGCACCACTGCCGGACCAGCCGGTGCACGTCCAGTTCGAGCGGCAGGCGACCGCGACGCCTGACGCCCCGGCGGTGCTCTTCGAACGGACGTCGGTGACCTACCGCGAACTGGACGCCCGGGCGAACCGCCTCGCGCACTGGCTCATCGAACGGGGCGTCCGCCCCGAGGACCGGGTCGCCCTGGTCCTGCCGCGCTCCACCGACCTGGTGGTCGCGCTGCTCGCAGTGCTCAAGGCCGGTGGCGCGTACGTGCCGATTGATCCCGCACACCCCGCGGCCCGGGTCGACCTGGTGATCGAGGACTGCGATCCGGCACTGGTGCTCCGACAGCTGCCCGAGTGCCTGGCCGACCGGCCGGACACCCCGCCCGGGGTGGCGGTTCCGGCGGCGAGCGCGGCCTACGTCATCTACACCTCGGGCTCGACCGGCCGGCCCAAGGGCGTGGTGGTCGGACACGCGGCGCTGGCCAACTTCCTGGCGTCGATGCGCGAGCGGTTCGTGCTGGGGGCGGCCGACCGGATGCTGGCCGTCACCACGGTCGCCTTCGACATCGCCGGTCTGGAGATCTACCTGCCGCTGCTGGCGGGTGCCGGTGTGGTCCTCGCGTCGGCCGACGCCGCCACCCAGTCGGACGCCCTGGTGGAACTGATCGCCCGGCACGGGGTGACGATCGCTCAGGGAACCCCCTCCCTGTGGCAGATGCTCGCCGCGCACGACACCCACAGCCTGCGCGGACTGCGCGTGCTGGTCGGCGGAGAGGCGCTCCCCCGGGCACTGGCCGCGACGCTGCGCGACGCGGCCGCGGAGGTGACCAATCTGTACGGACCGACCGAGACCACGATCTGGTCCACGGCCGGACCGGTCACCGACGGCGCGGGCGCGCCGCCGATCGGCGGCCCGATCGCGAACACCCAGGTCTACGTCCTCGACGACCACCTGCGGCTGGTGCCACCTGGTGCGGTCGGCGAGCTGTACCTGGCGGGCGAGGGCCTGGCCCGCGGCTACTCCGGTCGGCCGGGACTGTCCGCCGAACACTTCGTCGCCAGCCCGTTCCGACCCGGCGCACGGATGTACCGCACCGGCGACCTCGTCCGCTGGTGGCCGGACGGCCGCCTCGACTACATCGGCCGCGCGGACTTCCAGCTGAAGGTGCGCGGGTTCCGGATCGAGCCCGGCGAGGTGGAGGCGGTGCTGGCCGACCACCCGGCCGTCGACCGGGCCGTGGTCACGGTGTGGGAGGACCGACCCGGCGACGCCAGGCTGGTCGGCTACGCCGTCCCCGCGGCCGATGCCGGCGACGTCGAACCAAGGGAACTAACCGGGTTCCTGCGCGAGCGGCTGCCCGGATACATGGTGCCCTCGGCCGTGCTGCTGCTCGACCGGATTCCGCTGACCCCCAACGGAAAACTCGACCGAAGTGCGCTGCCCGCCCCCGAGTACGGCGCGGCCACCGCCTCCCGGCCACCGCGCACCCTGCGGCAGGAGGTGCTGTGCGGGCTGTTCGCCCGGACCCTCGGCGTGGACCGGATCGGGCTGGACGACGACTTCTTCGCCCTCGGCGGACACTCGTTGCTGGCCAACCGGCTGGTGGTGCGGATCCGTACGATGCTCGGCGTCCAACTGCCCATCCGGGCGGTGTTCGCCTGCCCGACGGTGGCCGGACTGGACGAGTACCTGGCCGCCGGGACGGAGCCGGGCACCGGGACGGACCCGTTCGGGCCGGTCCTGCCCATCCGGACGGGCGGCAGCGGAACACCCCTGTGGTTCGTCCACCCGGGCGTCGGCCTGGCCTGGTCGTACCTGGGGTTCGCCGGGCTGCTCGCCGCCGACCGGCCGGTCTATGGCATCCAGGCCCGCGGCTTCGACGGATCGCCCGTACCGGACTCCATCGACGACCTGGTGGACGACTACCTCGCGACGATCCTCGCGGTCCAGCCGCAGGGCCCCTACTGCCTGCTCGGCCTGTCCCTGGGCGGCACCTTCGCGCACGCGATGGCCGCCGAGCTGCAACGGCGAGGGCAGGAGGTCGAGTTGCTCGCACTGCTCGACCCGGTGCCGAGCACCTGGTTCATCGGTGAGCGGACACCGGACGTGTCGGAGGTGCGGGACTTCTTCGGGGACTACATCCCGCTCCTCACCGCGACGCCCGACGCCGGAGGCACCTCCTTGGTGGACAGGGCGGCGGAGATCATGGTCCGGCACATGGCGATGCTCAAGGAGTTCGAGCAGCCGGTGTTCGACGGCGACGTCCTGTTCTTCACCGCGACGCTGAACCCGGAAGGGTCGCACGCCGGGCTGTGGAAGCCCTTCGTCCGAGGGGCCGTGCAGGAGTGGCCCGTCCACAGCAGGCACGTGGACATGTACCTACCCGGTCCGGCAGCGCAGATCTGCCGGATCGTCAATCAACGTCTGGCCGAACATGAGTGAACCGTTCGTCCCGGCTCTAGCGGAGGAATCGATGACAGTGATCGGCACGGAGACGTTCGACGTCGTGGGCGTGGGGTTCGGCCCGGCCAACCTGGCCCTGGCCGTGGCGCTGGAGGAACACGCCGCCGGCCGCACGACCCCTGCGGTGTTCTTCGAGCGCCAGCCACGGTTCGGCTGGCACCGGGGGATGCTGCTGCCCTCGGCGAAGATGCAGATCTCGTTCCTCAAGGACCTGGCGACCTTCCGGAACCCCCTGTCGCGCTTCAGCTTCATCTCCTACCTGCACGAGCTGGACCGGCTGACCCCGTTCGTCAACAACCAGGACTTCTTCCCCACCCGGCGGGAGTTCCACGACTACCTGGAGTGGGCGGCGCGGAGCCTGGCCGACCGGGTGAGGTACGGCACGGAGGTGGTCGCCGTCCGGCCCGCGCCGCGGGCGGCCGGCGGAAGGATCGACCGGCTCGAGGTCGAGGTCGCCGAACCGGGTGGCAACCGGACGGTGCTGGCGCGCAACCTGGTCGTTTCCACCGGTCTGGTCCCCCACCTGCCGGTCGGCATCGACCGCGACGACCGGATCTGCCACAGCTCCGAGTTCCTCCTGCGGTTCGACCAGTGGGACCCGAGCAGCCTGCGGCGGGTCGCCGTCGTCGGCGCCGGACAGAGCGCCGCGGAGATCGTCCGGCACCTCCACGACCGCCTGCCGCGGGCAGGGGTCACGGCGGTCCTGCCGGCATACGGCTACTCCATCGCGGACGACACCCCGTTCGCCAACCAGGTCTTCGACCTGGCCGCCGTCGACGACTACTTCCACGGCTCCGAACGCTCCCGCGAGGCGTTCTGGAAGTACCACAAGAACACCAACTACTCGGTGGTCGACGACGAGATCATCCGTGACCTGTACCGCCGGCACTACGAGGACCAAGTCGACGGCAGCCCGCGCCTAACCTTCCGGAACCTGTCGCGGGTGGAGAGCGTGAAACGGGTCGGCGACGACCTGAACGTCACCGTGCACTCGCTCCTCACCGAGGAGTCGGAGTCCTTCGACACCGACGCTGTCGTCTTCGCCACCGGCTACCGGCCGATGGACCCGGCCGAGCTGCTGGGACGGCTCGGCGACCACTGTCTCCGCGACGACCAGGGCCGCTACCGCGTCGACCGAGACCACCGCCTGGCGACCACTCCGGAACTGGAGTGCGGCATCTACTTCCAGGGCGGCACCGAGCACACCCACGGCCTCTCCTCGTCCCTGCTGTCGAACATGGCCGTTCGCGGCGGCGAGGTCGTCGACTCGGTGCTGGCCCGCACCGAAGTCCCCGCGTGACCCCGACCACGAACCCCGTCACCCACCACGGTCCTCCCGGACCGACTCACACCCTGAGGAACCCGATGAGCAGCAACCCCTTCGACGACGACAGTGGCCGCTTCTTCGTGCTGGTGAACGACGAGGAGCAGCACTCGATGTGGCCGGCCTTCGCCGAGGTCCCCGTCGGCTGGCGGGTCGTGTTCGGCGAGAGCAGCCGCCGCGAATGTCTCGACTACGTGGAGCAGAACTGGAACGACCTGCGGCCGAAGAGCCTGCGCGACGCCATGGCCGCCGACCGGTCGTGAGCCTCCGCACCGTTGCCCCGCGTCCGGGCGGACCACCCGCACCGTGCACGAGGGGCACCAACCCGTCCCGCCGCCTCCGGCCCCGCCGGCGACCCGACCACCTCACGGAGAACCGATGACCACCCTCGCCGAGCGCTGGGGAATCCACCCGGGCCTTCCCTGGCTGCGCGGACACTCGCCGGAGCGGCTCGTGCAGTTCGACGAGCAGACGGGCTTCTGGCACGTGCACGGCTACCGGGAGGTCCTGGGGGTGCTCGGTGACCCCGGCACCTTCTCCTCCGACACCCGCCGACTGTTCTTCGGCCCGGACGCCGTCTTCGACGAGTCGTTCAACGAGGGCAGTCTGCTGCAACTGGACCCGCCGACGCACAGCAAGATGCGACGACTCGTCAGCCACGCCTTCACCCCGAAGATCATCGCCGATCTCGAACCGCGGATCCACGAGGTCGCCATCGAACTGATCGACAAGATCTCCGATCAATCGGAGGCCGAGCTGGTCGAGGCCCTGTTCTACCCGCTTCCCGTGATCGTGATCGCCGAACTTCTCGGCGTTCCGGCCTCGGACCGCGACCTGTTCAAGCAGTGGGTGGACCGCATGGTGGCCGGCGCCGAAGGCGCTTCGGCGGATTCCGGCTCCGAGGAGGACGCGGCCGCGGCAATGCGCCACATCCCCGAGCTGTACGAGTACATGCTCGCGCAGGCGGCCGAGCGGCGCCGCCGCCCACGAGCCGACCTGCTGTCCCTGCTCGTCGAGGTGAACGTCGACGGCGAGCGGCTGACCGACAACGAGATCGTCAACTTCGCCAACGAGATCCTCGTCGTCGGCCATGCGACGACCTCGGCGCTGCTGGGCAACGCCGTGCTGTGCCTGGACCACCACCCCGAGAGTGCGGCCCGGGTGCGGGCGGACCGTTCGCTCGTGCCGTCGGCCATCGAGGAGACGCTGCGCTACCTCAGCCCGATCGCCGGCAGCTTTCGGGCGACGACGACCGAGACCGAGGTGGCCGGACAGCGGATCCCCGCGCACCAGGTGGTGGTCGCCTGGCTCGGCGCGGCGAACCGTGACGAGCGGCAGTTCACTGACCCCCACACCTTCGACCCGGCCCGCGACCCCAACCCGCACCTGGGCTTCGGCCGCGGCATCCACTTCTGCCTCGGCGCACCCCTGGCCCGGCTCGAAGGCCGGATCGCCCTCGACCTCCTGCTCGACCGGTTCCCGGTCCTGCGCGCCGACCCGGACAAGCCGCCCGCCTTCCTGGACATCGCACACGTCATCAGCGTCTCGTCGCTGCCGCTGCACACCCGCTGAGGAGAATCCCGATGAGCACAGTGACGTCGCTCGCCGACAAGTGGGGCATTCACCCGAAGCAGACCTGGCTGCGCGGGGGCCGGCCCGAACCGCGCGTACAGTTCGACGAGGAACTGGGCCTGTGGCACGTCTACGGCTACCCGGAGGCGATGCAGGTCCTCGGTTCCACGGCGACGTTCTCCTCCGAGGTGGCCAAGCGCTTCATACCCGGCGCCGACCAGTGGGACTTCGACGGTGACCTCACCCACCTGGACCCGCCGGAACACCAGAGGCTGCGCAACCTGGTCACCCGCGCGTTCACCCCAAAGGTCGTGGCCGGCCTCGAACCGCGCATCACCGAGTTGACCCACGAACTCCTCGACGCCGTCGACC
Organism: Kitasatospora sp. NPDC088264; assembly: GCF_040685715.1. NCBI lineage: Bacteria > Bacillati > Actinomycetota > Actinomycetes > Kitasatosporales > Streptomycetaceae > Kitasatospora > Kitasatospora sp. NPDC088264. The sequence goes on along the minus strand of NZ_JBFBIR010000052.1, from coordinate 52,775 downwards.
CGGACGGGTTCGACCTGGTGACCGACCTGGCCTACCCGTTGCCCGTGATCGTGATCGCCGACCTGCTCGGTGTGCCGAACAGCGACCGGGAACTGTTCAAGAAGTGGGCCGAGGACGTCCTGGGCCAGCGGTCCCAGGTGTCGACCACGGACGACAGCGGAGAACAGGAACGGACCATCGCGGCGCAGGAGAAGGCGCAGCAGGAGATGAAGGACTACCTCAAGCAGCACTCCGCCGAGCGCCGCAGGCACCCCCGCGAGGACCTGCTGACCGACCTTATCCAGGCCGAGGTCGAGGGCCGCCGGCTGACCGACAACCAGATCGGCAACTTCGCCGGCCTCCTGATCATGGCCGGCCACGTGACCACGACCATGCTGCTGGGCAACACGATCCTCTGTCTCGACACCTATCCGGACGCCGCCGAACGCGTGCGCGCCGACCGGTCGTTGATCCGCACCACCATCGAGGAGTCGCTGCGGCTCCTCAGCCCCATCGCGGCCGCCTACCGGGCGACCAATGTCGACGTGGACATCGCCGGGACACACGTGCCGAAGGACCAGATGCTCGAGGTCTGGGTGTCGGCGGCCAACCGTGACGAGCGGCAGTTCACCGACCCCCACACCTTCGACCCGGCCCGCGACCCCAATCCGCACCTGGGCTTCGGCCGCGGCATCCACTTCTGCCTCGGCGCACCCCTGGCCCGACTCGAAGGCCGCGTGGCCCTGAACATCCTGCTGGACCGGTTTCCCGCACTGCGCACGGATCCCGACAACCTGCCGACGTTCCTGGACACGCCGGACCTCACCGGCGTCTGGACCCTTCCGTTGCGCACCCACGACTAGGAGCCCGCAGTCATGAGCGTGACCAGCGAAAAGAACGGGACGGGCGCCTCCGGGCGCCCCGTACCCCCCGCGACGCTTCCGGTGCTGTTCGAGGCCCAGGCCGCCCGGACGCCGGACGCGACCGCCGTCGTCTCCGGCGACGCGTCGGTCACCTACGCCGAGTTGGACGAACGCGCGAACCGGGTGGCCCGTCGGCTGGTGGAACGGGGCATCGGCCCGGAGTCCGTCGTGGCCGTCATGGTGCCGCGGTCGATCGACATGGTCGTTGCCGTCCTCGGTGTGATGAAGGCCAGCGGCGTCTACTTCCCGGTCGACCCCGGCTATCCGCCGGAGCGGATCGCCTTCCTGCTCACGGACGCGGCCCCCGCCCTCGCGGTAACGGCCGGACAGTACGAGCAGCAGCTTCCCGCGAGCGTCGACCGCCTGCTGCTCGAAGGGATCGACGATCGGCCGCCGGTCCGCGGCCTCACCGCAGCGGACCGGCGCGCCCCGCTGCGGGCGGCCAACACGGCGTACCTGATCTACACCTCGGGCTCGACCGGCCGCCCCAAAGGGGTGGTCGTCACCCACGGCGGGGTCCCCGCCCTGGCGGCGACTTACGCGGGCCGCCTCGGCATAGGACCGGACAGCCGAATCCTGCACGCCGCGTCGCAGAGCTTCGACGCCTCCTTCTGGGAGATCACCATGGCCCTGCTGTGCGGCGGCACACTGGTGGTGGCCGCCGAACAGGACCGGATGGGCGATGGGCTCGCGGACACCGTCAGCCGGTATGCCGTCACTCACGTCCCGGTGTCGCCGTCGGTGCTGGCCACCGTGCCGGAGGACCGGCTCCCCGCTGGGGTGACCATCGTGCTCGGCGGCGAGGCCGTCGGCGAGGACCTGGTGGCGCGCTGGTCGCCGGGCCGGCGGCTGCACAACGCTTACGGTCCGACGGAGACGACGATCTGGGCCACGGTCAGCGATGCCCTCGGCCCGGGCCGCGTACCACCGGTCGGCCGCCCGGTGACGGACACCGAGTGCTTCGTGCTGGACGACGTGCTGTCGCCGGTGCCGGCAGGCGGGACGGGCGAGCTGTACGTCACCGGGGAGTCACTCGCCCGCGGGTACCTGGGCCGGCCCGGGCTCACCTCGGCAAGGTTCGTCGCCTGTCCCTTCGCCCGGTCCGGAGCTCGGATGTACCGCACGGGCGACGTCGTACGCCTGGGCAGCGACGGCGAACTGGAGTTCGTGGGCCGGGCCGACGGACAGGTGAAGATCCGCGGGTTCCGCGTGGAGCCGGGTGAGATCGAAGCCGTGCTCGCCGCGCTGCCCGCCATCGCGCGGGTGGCCGTAGTGCTGCGCGAGGACCAGCCCGGGGACAAACGGCTCGTCGCGTACGTGGTGCCCGAGGCACCCGGGGGGATCACCGCCCGCGAGGTACGCGCCACGGCGGCGGACCGGCTGCCGGACTATCTGGTGCCGGCCTCGGTAGTTCTCCTCGACGACCTCCCGTTGACGCCGCACGGGAAGTTGGACCGTTCGGCACTGGCGGCCCCGAGCTTCACCGCGGGCTACGGGCCCGCGGCCCGGGACGCCTTCGAGGCGACGCTGTGCCGGTGCTACGGCGAGGTCCTAGGCGTGCCCGAGGTCGGTCTCGACGATAACTTCTTCGACCTCGGGGGGTACTCGCTGCTCGCGTCTCGGCTGATCAGGAAGGTCGAAACCGATCTGGACCTCAGACTGACCCTGAACACGATCTTCGAAGCCCCGACCCCGGGCGAGCTGGCACGGCGTCTGCGGGCCGGAGCCGAGGAGCTGTCATGTACGACGTGATCGTGGTCGGGGCCAGAGCGGCCGGCTCCCCGGCGGCGATGCTGTTCGCACGCGCCGGGTATCGGGTGCTCCTGGTGGAGCGGGCCCGCTTCCCGAGGGATACGCTGTCCACCCTGTACCTGCACCAGCCCGGTGTCGCGATGCTGGACCGGTGGGGCGTGCTGCCCGAGGTGGTCGCCACCGGCTGTCCGCCGATCGGCCGCGTCCGCTACACGACCCGGGGCCTCACGCTCGAAGGCTGCTCCTGGCCGGTCGGCGGCCACCGCCACACCTACGCGCCCCGGCGGCACCTGCTCGACTCGGTCCTCGCGGACGCGGCGGTCCGGGCGGGCGCCGAGTTCAGGGACGACTGCACCGTCACCGGGCTGGTGTTCGACGAGGGCGCGGTCACCGGCGCCCGGATGAGCTCCGGTACGGCCGGCGAACTGGTCGAGCGGGCCGCACTGGTCGTCGGCGCCGACGGGATGCGTTCGACGGTGGCCGCGGCCGTCGACGCGTCGCTCGTAGTCGAGGACCCCACGCTGACCTGCGTCTACTACACCTACTGGGCGGACCTGCCCGCCACGTTCGAGCTGTACGACGTGCCTGGGCACTGGGTCGGGCTGGTGCCGACGAACGACGATGCGACGCTGATCGCCGCGTACCGGCCGCAGGCCGAGTTCGGGCGCGTCCGCAGCGATGCGCTGCAGTCGTTCCTCACCGGGATCGAGCAGACGTCACCGGAGGTCCGCGAGCGGATGGCGGCCGGTCGGAGGATCGGGCGGATGCTCGGCACCGGTGATCAGCGGAACTTCTTCCGCCGGGCGGCCGGCCCCGGCTGGGCGTTGATCGGGGACGCCGGCCACCACAAGGACTCCATCACCGCGCACGGCATCACCGATGCCTTCACCCAGGCCCAACTGCTCGCGGACTGCGTCGGCGAGGACCTGCACGACCCGCAACGGCTGCAGGCTGCACTGGACCGGTTCGCCACGCGCCGCACGGAGCTGCTCCTGCCGGAGTACCGGAACACGCTGGCAACGGCGAAGCTCGATCCGCCGGCGCACCGCATGCAGATGCTGCAGGCGATCGCGACCAGCGAGGAGCTGACCGACCGGTTCTTCTCGACGTGGTCGGGCGCCTGCCCGGTCGACGAGTTCGTCACCCCGGAACTGCTCGATCTGGTGGAGGCCCAGGAGGTGATGGCGCACAATCCGTGACCACGGTACCCACGGCCGTGCACCCGTGGGGCGCAACCCGACGGACCGCCGGCGAGAGGGGAGGGTGCGGTGCCCGGAGGAGAGGTGGCGTCGAAGCCACCACGACCTCTGCTCGAACCCGGTCGGCGGTCGGCGACCGGGTTTGCGGCATTCTGCCCATCCTTCCCGGATCGTCCCCGTCCGGCGAACACGCTTCCCACCCTTTTTTGGCGCATATTCACCAAGCGTTCGCCAGCCCCACGAACTAAACTGTCATCCGCTCCTCGGGATTCTTATCCGACAGCGGCCCGAATGGAGACCGCTGGGAGTCCTTCGGAGCTTACAGACACAGACGTCTGCCGCTGCCAGCCTCGGGGGAAGAAGCGAATGTGGCGTACGAAGAAGCACGACATAGGGCACCTTTCTACACCTTTCCTTCAGTGCTCCTTCTCTGAGCCCGACCGCGCCTCCAGCCGGTCATGATCGAATCCTGCGCTCGCCGACTGCCGACCACCCGGTGCGCCTCCGAAGCCATGTCGGCATTCGATCGCATGGACGAGCGATCATTGAATGCCGACCCGGCGTGTCGACGGCAGGAGCGATCCGCGTCTGATTCCAGTGGCTACTCCCACTCCCTCTTCGCCCAGTTCGACAGCGGACCGACGCGATTCAGTCAAGTGGGGCACCTATGATGCATGGAGGCACAATGAACGGGCAGGCCGCCGAGTCCAACGAGCCCAAGACCGTCCGCAAGCGCTATGGCGATGCCCCGTGCCGACGATTAACGGACGGCGACGAGCGGCCGAGCAAGGTGCTGACGACGAACGTCGGGCTGCAGATTCCCGAGGGTCTGCCGTTCGACGACTGGGAAAGAGCCGGACGACAGCTTTCCGGAATAGTGAATTCCTCATCCTGGTGGCTCGGCGACTGGCTGGTCTACGGGAAGGATCACTACATTGACAGATATCAGCGTGGAATTCGCGCCGCAGGCCTACAATATCAGACATTACGGAATTACGCCTGGGTCTCACGACGCTTCCCCTTACCCCGTCGTCGGCCGGCGCTGACTTTCCAGCACCACGCGGAACTCGCCTCCCTGCCGGTCGAGGAACAGGACACGTGGCTCGACCGGGCCGAACGGATGGGCTGGACCACAAAGCAACTTCGCAATGCCATCCGGCTGGCCCGGTCGGAAGAAAGGGACGAGGGGCGGCCAGTCGAGTCGGCGCGGCAATTCGCGGTTCCGGGGGACCGGATCCAGTGGTGGCACAAGGCTGCGGAACGGTCAGGCATCGACCTCGAGCGGTGGGTGCTCGACACGCTCGACGATGCGGCCGAACGGGCGCTGGAGGAGTCGGCGCCGAACAATCGCCCGCACTCGCTCCCCCCGCAGCGGCCCTGAGTGCGACCTAACGACCCCGGCCACCGACCGTACGGTGCACCGAGGGGGACCCCGCCATAGCCCCACCCCGTCGTGGCGGTCCGGGCCGACTTCGGGTGCCTCGCACTCACCGGGACCGAGGTCCGCGATCCTCGGTCCACCGGTCGTTTTCGCTGTCGGACTGCGACGGCCCGGCAAAGGCGAGGAAGACGTTGTCGAGGTCCTGGATGTGCACCGTGAGGGTCTCCACCTCTAGCGACCGGCTGTCCAGCACGTCCAGGACCGCCCGGAGGGTGGGCAGCCTGCCGTCGGTGGGAACGTACAGGACGAGAGCATCGGCCTCACCCGTCGCGGAACCGAAGGCCGCGGTGGCCGACCGGAACTCCCGGGCGTCGGCGAACCGCAGGCAGATGTACCCGCTGGGAGCCACATGCTCCGCGACATCGACGGCCTTGCCGGCCTCCCGACCTCCCGACGTCTCCCGGGTCGCGGGCGCCATCACCACGAACTCCGGCGCGAGCCCGTTCAGCCGCATCATGACGGAGCCCGGCGCAAGCTCCCGGCTGACCAGCTCCATGGCCTCGGACAGCGCGTTGAGTAGAGCCAACCGAGCCGCCGACTCCAGTGGAACCATCAGCTGATCGGCCAACGCGCGGGTTTCGTCGCTTCCGGCCCCGGCGACGGCCATGACCTCGCGCCGGAGGCAGTCGACATACGACGTAAGATCCATAGCGCCAGTCTGGCACAGATATGGCGCCGCATCTATGTCCATCGCGACAGCTCCACGAATTTTGACCGAAACAATCCCCCATGCCGATGGGCTCAGCGAGGCGGCCCAGTACCCCGCCGATCCCGCCGAGACCGCTATTACCTGCTAGAACACGCCACATGGGCTCAGAGTAGCTAGTCAAGGCCACTCTCCCTGACCCCCCGAGCCATCAGGCCGAATGGCGTCGCAGGCCAATTTCAATGGCGCCAGTATTGGCGCCAAACCAAGTAGTAGCGGCCGCCAGCGCCAAGGGCACCGGTCGTACCGGAGCCGAGCACGTCTTTGATGCCGAACTCGTCGACGTACTCGTCGCCGACGGCCTGCGCAACGGCAGGGTCGGAGGCAGGGGTGGCCATGGTCCAGATATCGCCCGCCTCCTGGTAGGCGGATACCTCGATCGAGGCGGGACGAACTGGACGTGCCGGTGACAGCCCTACTCTTGCCGAAAACCTCATCCGGGGCCTGTGACCTGCGCATTCTCACGAACGGCCACGGGCGCCCGCATGAGCGTGCCAGGCTGATGGATCGTGCTGCTGAGACTGGCGTATCTGGGCGTGACCAACGCGTTCGCGGTGCTGCGTCTGCTGCCGATGAGCGACCGCGACAAGGACGTGGAGATCCTGGCCCTGCGCCATCAGATCGCGGTGCTGGAACGGCACCTGGGCAGGCAGCGGGCCCGGTTCGAAGCGAGCGGCAACTCGCTGGGCTCCGTGAACGGGACCACGCAGTTCCATTCCGCCGACGTGCAGGTGGACGGCTTCACCGCCACCGTCCCGTGCGGTTCGACGGTGCGCGCAACCTTCACGGTGCAGGGGAGCGGCCCGTGGGGCACCCGGCCCGTGGTGGAAGCGCCGGTAATCTGCTGACGATTCATCAGAGTCACTACCGAGCCCGGGAGTCGGCGGATTCCCGGGCTCGGCCCTTTGCGTGTCCGGCCGGTTTCTCACCGGGGATCGTCCGGGGTGAACTGCGCGAGCGCCTCGGGTTCGACGGCTTCACCGTCACCCAGGCCCGCGTCGACGCCCGCCGGGTGACACGGGCCCGCCGCCGGCTCCCGCGTCCCAGGGGATGCGGGCGCCAGGGCGTCGAGGATCACCGCGCCGGTCAGTACCGGGTGGTGATGGTGACGCCGCTGAAGGCGGTCCTGCCGTAGAGGCTGATGTAGCGGTAGCCAGCCGTGCTGTTGGTGACGGCCAGCGTCTGGGTGGTGCCGTTGTTGGTGGATGAGGCGGCGTAGGAGGTGTTGGAGGCCCAGGTGTCGGGGCTGTAGTAGAGGTAGGCGGTGCCGGTGCCGCCGGTGGTGGAGACGGTCAGGGTGGTGGTGCCGGCCGGCATGTAGATGTACATCTGGTCCGAGCTCCCGGCGTCGGCCGATCGGCCGGTGCGGAAGCAGTTGTAGTCCATCTTCCGGGCGTCGGGGTCGGCGCAGGCCGCAGGCGCGGCCGGGGCGGTGACGGTGACGGTCTGGCTCGTGGTGGCCGTCTTGCCGTAGCTGTCGGTGACGGTGAGGGCGACGGTGTAGGTACCGGGAGCGCGGTAGGACTTCATCGGGGAGGCCGTGGTGGAGGTGGTGCCGTCACCGAAGTTCCAGGCCCAGGCGGTGATGCTGCCCTTGCCGGCGGTCTCGGTGGAGCGGTCGGTCAGCTGGACGTTCGGGTCCCGCACCTCGGTGTCGAAGGCCGCCTTCGGGATGCCGGGAGTCAGGCAGGTGTCGGTGGCGCAGGTGCCGAGCCAGCTGGTGAAGTTGGCGTCGTAGGCGGTGCCGATGCCGTTGTAGTAGGCGTAGCCGCGTGTGTAGTCGCCGGTGCGGAAGTAGTTGAGCATGGTCTGGACAACGCCGGGGAAGCGCTCGATCATGTAGCGGGCGCCCAGGTAGCCCCAGTGGTAGGTGCGGACGACGTCGCTGTTCAGGTACGTGCTCTGGAACAGGGTGCTGAGCGCGTAGGTGTGCTTCGGGGCCCAGGAGACGGCGTTGAGGTCGGTGGCACCGCGGTAGGTGTAGGAGACGTACTCGGCGACGCCCTCGATCCACCACAGGTCGGGCACGCTGGTCTGCTGCTCGAAGCCGCCCTTCATGTCGTAGCGGGCGTCCAGGACGTGGGCGTACTCGTGGTTGAGGTTCCAGATCCGGGCGGTGAAGCCGTTGTCGTTCGCCCACCGGTATATGAGGGAGACCGGCTGGTTGGCCGGGTCGGTCGGGGTCCCGGTGAGGGTGACGCCGCCGTTGTTGGTGTCCGCTTCGTACATCGCGCCGGCGTAGGTCTGGTAGTCGGCCTGGCTGGCGTAGACCACGACCTGCACGGACGACTCGTACTGGCCGGGGATGGGGCCGTTGTCGCGGACGAGGTTGTGGAAGTACGCGTCCTCGCCCTTGAGGTCGGCGCAGACGGCGGCGAGTTCGGCAGCGGTGAGGTCCTGGGCCAGGACGGTGAGGGTGGAATTGCAGGTCTGCCGCATCGGCAGCACGGCCTTGGCCAGGCGCTGCTGCAGGTCGCAGACGCCGTAGTAGGAGCACTGGTCCTTGTCGAAAAAGGCGGCCGTGTTGGCGGTGCCGACCCACAGCGGGGCGGTGGGGCCGGTCATCGACGAGCCGTCGAGCAGGGCCTTGGCCAGCGGGCGGACCCTGGTCTGGAAGGCCGGGTACTTGACGAAGCGGGTCACCTCGATGCCGGCGTTGGACACCAGGAAGCCGGATCCGGTGCCGAGCAGGTCGCGGTGGTCGCGGGTGAACGCGTCGAGCGTGTCGATGATGCCCGGGTCCGCGGTCACGGCGTCGACGAAGGCCTTGTTCTCGTGACCCCGGTCCAGCGCGCCCAGAGCGCTGTTGACGAAGGTGAGCATGCCCCTCGAGCCGTCGTACGCGCGGGTGTAGCCGTTCAGCATCTGGCGGTAGGTGCTCAGGTAGCGGCCCTGCTGCCCGGTGCTGCTGGTGAGGATGATGACGTCGTTCGCGATCTGGCCGTTCGCGTCGATGACGTCCGTGAAGTGCGGGGCGGCCAGGAAGGTGTCGATGCCGCGCGTCACGGCGGCGGTCAGCGTGGCGTCGTAGGGGCCGACGTGCGCCAGGTCCTTGTCCTGCACGTAGTAGCCCGCGCGCAGGTATAGGACGACCTGCCAGGTGGCGGCGGAGTTGTCGCCGGGGTAGGAGGCGGCGGCGCTCTGGAAGGCGTCGGCCATCGTCGCCATCTGGCTCTGGCGGAACAGGGCCGAGGTGTAGGGGCTTCCGGCGGTGTAGAACAGCGAGCCGATGCACTGGGGGGTCGAGGCCTTGACGTAGGACACCAGGGCGGCCCCGGTCCGGCCGGCGAAGTCGGCCGGGGTGCACGACTGTGTGGCGACCGGCTCCGCCGTCAGCGCGCGCGGTGCGGCCTTGGCCAGGCTCTTGTCCGAGCCGGTCTCCGCCGGCGCCGTGACGGACAGCGGGTTGACCAGCGGCAGCTGCGCGGCCGTGAGCCGGCCGGACTGCGGGGCGGCGGGGCTCTCGGGGTCGGTGAACGGGCTGCCGGGCACCTCCGTCGAGCTGCCGGAGGGCTGGTGCGTGTTCGAAGCGGCCGGTGCGGGGGTGACCGGCGTGGGGGCTGCCTGGCTCGGTCCGGCGGATATGCCGAGCAGGACGGTGCCTGCCGCGGCGACTGCGGCCAGCAGCCTTGACATGCGTGAGAGCGGACGCATCGTCTATTCCTTTGTGGGGGAAACGCAAACGGATGCACCCCGGACGTGGGGATGTGGGAGGCGTCCGAAGCGCGTGACGCACCGTCTCACAAGACCGGCGGAGCCATCAATAGGGTGTGACATGTCATCGATCTCAAGTTCGCTTCCGCCGAGACGACGGCCCTGCAGGCACCGGTGGATCATCCGCCCAGGTCACGGCCCCGATCGATCTCCTCCGACGCGAACCGGGCCCAGGGCGGGAGCTGATCAGAGTTGCCGAACAGCTCCTATCCGCCTCCGGAATTCTCCGGCAGGAACACGGTCACACTCAGGCCGCCGTCGGCTCTGGCCTCGGCAACGACCGTACCGCCGTGGCTCTCGACCACCGCGCGCACGACCGACAGGCCGGGCCCCGAGCCTGGCCGTCCGGTGGAAAGCCGCGCGCCCTCACCACGATGGAACGGCTCAAACAGGTGCTCGATCTCGGCCGGGCCCACGGAGGGGCCGGTGTTGTCCACGCGCAGCTCCGCTCCGCCCGCGACGCGTCCCATGCTCACCCTGGCCTCGACCCCGCGGTCGAGGACGTTGTGGCGGACCGCGTTCTGGACCAGGTTGGCCGCGACCTGGCCGAGCAGGACCGGATCGCCCGAGGTCGGGCGTGGTCCAGCTCGGTGGTGACGGTGATGCCCGCGACGCCGGCCTGGGCGCGGTACTGGTCGACCGCGTCGGCGGCCAGGTCCGCGAGGTCGGTGGCCTGGTAGCTCTGCGGGCCCTGTTGGCCCCTGGCGGGCAGCAGCAGGGTGGCGACCAGCTTCTCGCTGCGCGGTCGCGCGCAGCGAACGCTCGATCGAGGGCTTGAGGTCGTCAGGCACCCGCCCCTCGGCGAGTGGGATCTCCAGGGAGGTGTGCTGGAGCGCGAGCGGGGTGCGCAACTCGTGCGAGGCGTTGGCGGCGAAGCGGCGGTTCGCGTCGAAGGACCGCTCGAGGCTCACCAGCATCGCGTCGAAGGTGACGCTGAGTTCCTTGATCTCGTCGTCTGGGCCGACCAGGGCCAGCCTGTCGTGCCGGTTCTGCCCGGAGATGCGCCGCGCGGCGCCAGTCGACACCGACTCCCCGGGGTGTGCTGACCGTTCACCGTCAGGGCTTCGTCCTGCCACTCGGCAGGCACGAACCCGACGGATGGCCGTGAACGACCGCGCCCGCCGACGGTGCCGGCGGGCGCGGTCGTTCACGGTGCTCCGGTGGACCGATCAGCTGTGGCGACCCCGACGGCGCCGGGCGATCACCGTGAACAGCACGCCGAAGCCCAGGGCGACGGCGCCGAGCACGGCCGGCAGCAGGCCGGGCCCACCGGTGTGGGGCAGCTCGCTGCCGCTCTGGCCCGGGGACGGCTGCTGCGGATCGTGCGACGGCACGCCGGGCTCACCCGTGCGCGGGAGCTCGCTCGACGACGGGGCGTTCGACGGGCCGTCCGACGGGCTGTTCGACGGCGAAGGTGAATTCGTCGGCGAGTCGGTCGGAGTCGGCGAA
>NZ_JBFBIR010000052.1:0-41514 GCF_040685715.1 Kitasatospora sp. NPDC088264 | reverse complement strand
AACCCGTTGGAGACGGCGAGTCGGTCGGAGTCGGCGTAGGAGTCGGCGAACCCGTTGGAGACGGCGAGTCGGTCGGAGTCGGCGTAGGAGTCGGCGAACCCGTTGGAGACGGCGAGTCGGTCGGAGTCGGCGTAGGAGTCGGCGTGGGAGTAGGAGTCGGCTCCTCCGCCGTCACCAGTCCCATGTCGAGGTCCAGGTTCCGTGTGCCGCCCGTCAGCTTGACGTTCTGGGTGACACCCGTCTGCGGGTCCGCCTCGGAGTCCAGGGCGCGGTCCGTCCCGGCCCCGCGGATGGTGACCTTGGTGCCCTTGGGGATCGTCGCCAGGTAGAAGTGGACGGCGTACTCGCCGTTCGGCAGTCGGTCGAACAGGTAGTGCCCGGTGGCGTCCGTCACGGTCTCGACGGGCTTGCCCTCCTTGTCCCGGACGACCCGTCCGGACGCGTCGAGCAGTTCGACGCGCACGCCCGGCACCCCGGGTTCGCCGGGCTGCTGGATGCCGTCCTTGTTGAGGTCGTTCCAGACGAAGTCGCCGAGCGCGTTGTCCGGCGCGGTGGGCCACTTCACGCCGACGCCGACCTTGGCGGGCTCGGCGGGCAGCAGCGGGTGGCCGGTGGCGTCGGTGGCGGTGTAGGCGAAGCTGTTCCAGGCGAAGTCGGACTCACCGGCGTCGATCGAGGCGACCGTCGGCCAGGTCAGCGTGAACAGCCCGCCCGACGGCAGGGTGCCCGGTCGGCTGACCCGGAACCAGGTGGCGGCCCCTGGCCCGGGGAAGTCCGTGCTCCACGTCGCGTTCTTGTCGCAGGGCCCGGGCGAGGCCAGCTCGCCGGGCAGGCACGGTTTGGCCGCGGTGGTGTACTCGATCTTCACGGTCGGGTCGCTGGAGACCAGCGGCTTCACCAACGAGGGCCGCCAGGCGGAACCACGCGCGATGTCCGGCCGCAGCACGTACGCGTCGCCGCGCACCGGCATCCTGTCGTACGCGACGAACTCGGTGACGGGGTCGGGCGAGTCGTTGCGCACGGTCATCCGGTAGGAGACGTCACCGCCCGGGGTGGCCGAACCGATGCTGACGTACTCCTTGTCGAGGTCGCCCTTGACCTCCTTGAAGGAGCGCAGCACGGCCGGGACCTGCACCTCGACCTTGGAGGAGGCGTGGCACATGGTCTCGGTAATGTCGCCGTTGCCGTTGAGGTCCCGGTCGTCCTTCACGCCGCTGTCGGAGCCGTAGTAGAAGCAGGAGACCGGGTCGCCCTTGCCCTCGGCCGTCACGTAGACGTCGTTGGTGAGCGTGCCGGGCCGGGCGCTTCCGGCCACCTGGACGTCGATCAGGGTGCGGTAGGACAGGTCGTCGTGCAGGTACGTCATGTCGGGGCTGCCGACCGGCCAGGTCAGCTTGAGCAGCTGGCGGCCGTCCGGGCCGGGCAGCACCTGGACGGACTGCGGGGCGGGGGCGTGCGGCGGGCTCGGGTCGGGGCGGGCGCTGCCGTCGACGTAGACCATGCCGGGCGGCAGCAGGTCGTAGAGGACCAGCGGGCGGTCGAGCGTGCGGCCGGTGCGGTTGAACGGGGTGACCTGGAAGGTCGCGACCGCGCCGGGCGCGAGGACGGCTCCGGAGGTGGTGGTCTTTTTGGCGCCCAGGTTGGTGGTGGCCTTGACGGTCGTGTCGGCGCAGGCGGAGGCCGAGGCCTGGCCCCGGGCGTCGGTGCCGAGCACGTTGACGCAGTTGTGCAGCGGCGCCGGGGCCGGGCGGCCGTCGTGGCCGGTGGCGAGAACCTGGGTGCTCAGCAGGACGGCGTTGCCCGGGCTCCAGCCGGTGGGGATCGGACCGGTCCAGATGAAGCGCAGCCCGTCGAGCCGGCGGCCCTTCGGGATGCCGAGGACGTCATTGGCCGGGTCGCCCCTGCCCTCGGCGAAGGTGATCCGCCGCGGGGTGGAGCCGTTGAGCGGCTTGCCCGGGGTGAAGGTGTACCAGGACTGGTCGTCGAGCCGGTAATCCAGGCGCAGGTTGATCCAGGTCGGGTTCCACGGCTCCAGCTGGATGGCCTGCGGGGCGAGCCAGTTGTAGAGGCCGGGGGTGGTGCCGTCGCCGGGCTCGGTCATCATCAGGCTGGTGGCGGGGCCGGCGGTGTTGCCGGCGTGGAGGGCGATCGTGGCCACGTCGCCGGAGGCGGTGCTCTGCTGCCACAGCTTGGAGGCGGCGACCTTGATGCCGGTGGTGGGCGGCTGGAAGACGGGGCTCTCGGTGGTGGCGGTGGAGAGGTCGCGCATCGGGTCGGGGCCGAGCGGGTCGCCCTGGAGGACGACGCTGTTGGGTGACTTGGTGCCGTTGGGGAACGAGGCCTGCGGGTAGTCGACGACGAGGACGCCGGGGTTGCGGCAGCCGGCCTGGTGGTTGCCGGCACGGAAGGCGCCGATGTCGTAGACCCAGGTGGTGGAGCCGGGCGGGTTCTGGGCCCAGCCGGGCGAGCGGCCGGTGTCGACGACGGCGCCGGGTGGCAGGGTGTCGACCAGCCTGGCGGCGTCCAGGTCGACGTTGGGCACGCCGTCCTTGGAACAGGCGCTGAACTGGTACGTCACCTTGCGGCCGTCCTGACTGCTGGTCTGCACGCCCTTGGTGACGGTGTAGTCGGGCTGGACGACGGCGGTGGTGTCGGCGGTGCCGGTCTGCGGTTTCTCGCCGTCGGCCGTCAGGACGGCCTTGTTGGTGCTCTTCGTCCCGTTGGCCGTGGTGAAGTTGGGGTAGTTCAGGACGACTTTGGCGGTGGCGGTGGTGCCGGGAGTGAGGTCGAGCAGCTTGACGGTGAGGGTCTTGCCGACGCTGCCGACGGCCGGCACGGTCGAGCCCGCGACGTCGACGGTCGAGGGGTCGGGGGTCCAGCCGACGAACTCCATCCCGTCCGGGAGGGTGTCGGTGATCAGCCCTCCGGCACAGTCGGTGACCGAACAGGTGTAGCGCAGGCTGTAGGTGACGCGCTCGCCGGGCGCCGGATTCGCCTTGTCCACCGTCTTGGTGAAGCTGACGGCGGCTTGGGCTGACGGCGCGGCGAGGGTGCCCGTCAGCAGGGTGCCGCCGAGCAGGCTCAGGGCGACCGCCATGCGTGGCAGGCGTGAGGGTAGGTGAAGCTTCCACATGCCCGAATTTAATCGTTTTCTTATACTTTTCCGCCAATCGGGGGTAATAGTCAGCCAACTGCCACCCGCCCGAGCCGTACGGTCGACCCCGGCAGCAGCCTTCGTGGATGACATGTGATCACGTCATGTGCAAGCCGGGGAGCAAGGTGTCGAACCCACGCACGGTGTCGAGTGGCATGGGTTTGATGCTCCCCATTCCGCGCTCGGGGCCGGATCGACCGCACGAAGCCGAGCTGGTGCTGATCACGATGGCGGATGCCCGGGGAAGCTCCTGATCCTTCGAGCCGCCGGCCATGCCCCCCGGTTACCTTCTTTGCGGCCCCCAAAACGGGGCTCCTGACCTCGGGCCCGGCATGACTGTTCGCCTGTTCCGGGGTGAGCGATGTCACCGGGAGGCCGACGGTACGACCTCGTGAGGGATCAGCATGATCGACACCGGCGATGTGGACATCTTCCTCGACCTGGACGTCGGCAAGGGCGAGCACCACGGCACCGCCGCACCCCGGACCGGCAAGCGGGCCATCGATAAGCGACTGCCGAACAGCGAACCCACGATGCGACCGTGCTGGACAAGCTCACCGCCAAGCACGGCACCGTCCCGGTCGTGGTCAACCAGCCCGCCTCATCGGCACCCCGCCCCTCGCCGTCGCCCGCCTGCTGCCGCGCCGCCTGCACGCCCCGCTCGCCGAACTCGACATCCACTGAGCGCGGCGACTGCTGCGGCGGTACCCCCCAGCACACCCGGGCAAGCCACAGCGATCCACCGGATCAGAAGCACGAGGATTCGGCGAGGCGCCGTCATCAGCGATGTCCTGATCGCCGCAATGACCCCCTCTGGACGGACGCGCCTGCAATCACGTCCCCACTGGACGGTTTGCACGTCTGGACCCACGCCCGGACGGGCATTCCGCCATCACCCTGCCGACGGGCCCGGCCGAGACTCCCCCACGAGTTCAACCGGGCCTCCGGCCGGCGACCGGGCCCGGACGCGACTCCCCCCACGGAGCGGCAACCGGGCCCGCATGGCGTTCAACCAGCGACACGCAGAGTACATGCCACATCCACCCAGCGCTACCTCACGGGGAAGTCCGAGCCCGCTGCCGCGACGGGCCCGACCGCCCGCCACAGGCGCCGCAGCCGAAGCGAACTCCCCCACCAGCCCCGGCCCCAGCGGCCTCGCCGGTCCGGTGTCGATGCCGGTGTGGATACGCGCGCCGATGCCCATCGTGACGACCAGACCGGTGGAGTAGTCGGAGGTCTCGGCCGGGATCTGCCCGTCGTCGAGGATTCCGAAGAAGTGGTCGACGACGCGGACGTCGGTCCATTCACTTGACACGGTGCCACCTTCCCCATCCGGCGTTGATGTACTGACCACGGTGATCGTCATGCATTCGCGGCGGGTCGCGGGCCGGTGGCTCGCCGAGCACATGCGTGCCGGCCTGGTTGTCGACGCGGCCAAGCTCACCGACGTCCTCCATGCTCCCGCTGTCCGGGGGCAGGCTCATCGAGCGGACGAGCCGCCCGTCCTCCCACACTCCGAAGGCCAGCCAGGCGGCAGTGCCGTGCATGTGGTGGAGCACCATCCGCCGGCCGCGGCCCGCCGCGACCAGCTCGTCCGGGAGCCGGGATGGGAGGTCGATCATGACCCGGTGATCGCAGATCAGCTCCACCCCGGGCCAAATCCCCGCATAGGCAAGGCCCTTCGGGGGGGTAGACCCCGTCCTACAGGTCGGACTCGGCGGCCGCGTCGACTGCCCAGCCCGGGTACAGGCACCGCCTCATCTTCACCGTCCGCTCCCGGTCCGGTGCGCCGACCTGCTCCAGCAGACCCCGGCACCGCCGCGTCGGCGTACACAAGCAGACCGGTCCTGGCCCCCACGGCTTCCCCTCACGGCGAAAGCCCACGGCGTGATCGCAAGCCACTCGTCGGCACCGGCACAGGACCCGCAACCGAGCTTCCCGAAATGGCGACACCCGGCGGTGCGTCAGAATGTTGTACGGACCGACGATGTGCCGGCGCAGCCAGAGGCAGGGCTCCATGACCCGCTACAGCATCGACCCCGAACGACACGAGCTGATCGCAGCCTGGGGAACCGGCGAAGGCGATCTCGCCACCCGTATCGCCGCCCTCCCGGCCGGCACGGACACGGACGCACTGATGCGCCTGGCCCGCGCCCTCACCCACCTGTCCGAGGCCGCGTGGCGCACCTACACCCACCCGGCCAGCGCCGCCGCCTCCCCGGCCCCCAGCTCCGAGGGCTGGCGCCGCGCGGAGGAGCGCAAGGCGTTCGACGAGGTCCCCGGCGCTATCACGCGGCCCAACCTCTCCCAGGACGGCATGCTCGACGTCGAATACAGTCCCCTGGTCGAATCCGCGCACCGCGCCGGCCGCGCCCTGCACGCCCTCGGCAACGCGGACCTCACCGACGCCGTCCTCACCGAAGTCGGCACCGAGCTCGCGGCGGTGGAGAACGCCGAACTCGGCGACCTCACCGGCCGCGCCCGCCAGGCCGTCCTCCTCAGCCGCGAGGGCGCCTCCCCCGTCCAGGTCGCCGCCGCCGACCATCTCCTCGAACAGGACCCCTTGGGCCCCGCAGCACTGTTCACCGAGATCGACCCCACCGCCGCCGTCGCCGCAGCCCACTGGCTCGCAGCCGCAGCCGCAGCCGCAGCCGCAGCCGAGGTCGCCGCCGTAGCCTCCGGGCACTCCCCCTGCGCCGTGCTCTTCGAAGCCGACAACATCGAAGCCCTCCCCCACGAGACCCCCACCCTCGTCCTCGGTCTCCTCGAAGACGGCGCCTCCCCCTACGACGCCGTCACCGGCCTCGTGCGCCACGCCCTCCACATCACCGACGGCCTCCGCCCCGACCCCGCCGGGCTGCGCGAACAACTCGAAGACATCGACGACGACCTCGCCAAGCACACCGGCCCGGACACCGACCCCGAGGACACCGGCCTGCGCCTGACTCCGCTCGACCCCAAACGACCCGCTCCCGACCTCCTCGAAGACCTCCTCGCCGGCATCCACGGCTGCCGGCTCCTCCACGAGGAATACGACGAACTCGACGACGAAGACACCTTCGGCGAAGACGAGGACCGGGACGACGACGAGCACACCGGACAGCCCGGCATCGACCGCAGCCGATTCGCCCACCTCGTCCGCGAAGCCGCAGCCGCCAACCGCGACCGGCTCGTCTGACCGTCCGGCCCGGCCGCACGAGGAGCCGGTCCGGCCCGCCCGTAACCTCCACAAGGGCACATCCGGACACGGGCCAGCCGATGGGATGCTCCCCGACGTCGGCACGCCCACCCTCCTCGACCTGGAGCCGGCAGCGACCCGTCCGAACCGATTTTCAGTAACACTGCGTAACCAAATCGAGGCCATGGAACACCCGGCCTGCAGGCCGAACAGGCCCCCAGAGGGCCGGATTCCATTATCACTTACATGAGCTTCCGTCAATAGAAAGTGAGCCGCCCCTTCTCACGCGGTCGCCGCTTCAGACCCCTCTCCGGGGCCCGCTTCGGGGCCCGCTTCGGGGCCCGCTTCGGGGCCCGCTTCGGGGCCCGCTTCGGGGCCCGCTTCGGGGCTCATGGTTACGCACCGTAGTAATTTCCGGGTACTCGCACCGTCCCGTCCGAGGTAGCGCGACGGTCCTCCCGTGTTTTGGCACGCCCAGGTGCGGGTCCTCACCACAAGCCGCAGGTCAGGGGCCTGATCCGGCATTGGTGATCGCATGGTGGTCGCAGACGACCATCCGGGCGGTCGTGCCGGTAGCCTCCGCGAGTCGATCAAGAACCGATGACCGCTGGAGGAACAAGAAGTGCGCAAGTCAGGACGGCCGGGCCGGGTCTACCGCCGTTGCGGATGCCGGGACGCCGACCGGCGCCAGCTCGGGGCGTCATGCCCGCGCCTGGCCGAGGAAGGGCACGGCACGTGGACGTTCGCCGTCGACATCCCCTCACCCACGGGCCGCAGGCGCACCGTACGCCGCGGCGGCTTCGAGGACGACTTCGCCGCCGAGACCGCGCTGCGGCGCTTCCTCGAAGGCCGGCGGCTGGGGTTCGACGCCGACCCGCACGAGACGGTGGCCGCCTACCTCACCAAGTGGCTCAAGGGCATGGAGTTCCTGCTCAAGCCCACCACCTACGCCCGCTACCGCACCTACGTGCTCTGCGAGTTGATACCCGTCTTCGGCAAGCTGCGCCTCGAAGAACTCGCCCACGACCACATCGCCGCCTACACACACGAGCAGCTCGAAGCAGGCCGCGGACGCCAGGCCGTCTACCACTGCCTCGCAACCCTCTCCAGCGCCCTGGGCACAGCCGTCCGCACCCACCGCCTGCCCTTCAACGCCGCCCAGCCCCTGCCCATGCGCCGACCCCGCCCCGACGAACGCGTCCCCTGGACCGCGGAACAGGCCGTCGCCTTCCTGAGTCACTGCCGCAACGTCGACCCCGCCTTCGCCGACCTCTTCGAGGTCATCACCGGCACCGGCCTGCGCAAGGGCGAGGCACTCGGCCTCCAGCGCCCGTGCGTGCGGCTCGACGACCGCGTCATGTACATCCGCCACACCTTGTCCGCGGTCGACAACCACGAACTCGTCCTGACCGCGCCGAAGACCAGGAAGAGTCGCAACTGGGTGCCCCTGTCGGAGCGCGTCGCCGCCGCCCTCCAGCGTGCGATGGACCGCAGCACCGCCACCGTCAACGGCCACGTCTTCCAGGGCCCCGACGGCCAGCCCCTCCACCCGGCCGCGGTCCGCCGACGCTTCCACGAGCTGCGCGAACAGGCCGCGCTGCCCCACGTCACCATCCACGACCTGCGCCACCTCGCCGCCACCCTCGCCCTGGAGGGCAACGTCTCCATGGCCGTCATCTCCAAGACCCTGCGGCACTCCACGCTGTCGACCACCGCGAACATCTACAGCCACCTGACCTGGGACGTCGCCAGGGCCGCCGTGAACACCATCGAGGCCAGGCTCCACCTCGTCGAAGCCCGCACCGGGCACGACCCGGACGCTCCCGTCCACGACGTCGGCTTGCCGAACCCGCTGTTCAGTCACGCGGCCTGACGGCCGCACCGCTGAAGCCGGCTCGGCGCTCCCAGCCGCTCCGGCCACCAGGACCGACAAGCAGCCGGGATTCCCGGCTCACAGCTGACACCCGATAAACGTGCGGACCGTCGAAGCAGATGACGCCGCAGGTTCTGTCGGCATGCCCATTTCCCGCGAATCCGGGCCCGTTTCGGCGCCGAAGAGGCAACTAGTCCGCGATCGACGGCACGCGGATTCCCGGATGAATGAACAAATGCCCCGTCACGGCCAGGTCGGAGGGGCTCAGCCTGCGGAAACACGCTCAGCAAGGCGATGTGAACGAGCGTTCACGACCACCTTGCGACCACCAAAGGAAAAGGCCGCTCCTATCATCTCGATAAGAACGGCCTCCGACCTGCAGAAATGCCGGTCGGGACGACAGGATTTGAACCTGCGACCCCTTGACCCCCAGTCAAGTGCGCTACCAAGCTGCGCCACGTCCCGTGGTCTCGGTGCCCGGTAGCGGGGCCTGGGGGGCTCTGCTGTGGGCTTCTCGACCTTGTCTCCGGTTGTCCCGGCGACGTGGAAAACAATACAGCACGTGGAGGGGTGCTCGCTGCCGGGTTGGGGGTGGGCGGGTCAGGGGCGGGTCGGGGTGGGTCAGGGGGTGGGGTGGCGGGCGTCGTAGGTGAGGAAGGCGGGGCGGCGGGCGGCGAGGAGGACGACGGCGGCGACGCAGGCGAGGCCGCCGGTGATCACGGAGGTGGCGGGGTTGGTGAGGGCGGCGACGGCGCCGGACTCGAAGTCGCCGAGGCGGGGGCCGCCGGCGACGACGACGATGAAGATGCCCTGGAGGCGGCCGCGCATCTCGTCGGGGGCGGCGACCTGCATCATCGTGTTGCGGAAGATCATGCTGACGGTGTCGGCGCAGCCGGCGACCGCGAGCAGGAGGAGGCCGAGCCAGAGGTTGTGGAGGGCGCCGAAGGCCGCGATGGCGAGGCCCCAGGCGGCGACGGCGACGAGGACGGCGGCGCCCTGGCGGTGGATGCGGCCGACCCAGCCGGAGAAGAGGGCGCCGGTGAGGGCACCGACGGCGGGGGCGGCGACCAGGAGGCCGACGGTGCGGGCGTCGCCGCCGTAGAAGGTGACCGCGATGGCGGGGAAGAGGGCGCGCGGCATGCCGAAGATCATCGCGGCCAGGTCGGCGAGGAAGCTGGTGCGCAGGTTGGGCTGCTCGCGCAGGAAGCGGAGGCCGTCGAGGACGGAGGCGCGGCCCTTGCGGTCGCCGAGCGGGCGCATGGCGGGCAGGCGCCACATCGCGTAGAGGGTGCCGGCGAAGGCGACGGTGTCGACCAGGTAGGCGGCCTGGGTTCCGTAGGCGCCGATGAGGACGCCGCCGATCATGGGTCCGACGGTGAGGCCGAGGTTCATGCTGACGGTGTTCAGCGCGTTCGCCGCGGGGAGCTGGTGGCTGGGGACCAGCCGGGGGATCATCGCGGAGCGGGCGGGCGAGCTGAGGGCGAAGAAGCCGGCCTGGGCGGCGACGGCGGCGTAGAGGACGGCGACCTGGCCGAGGCCCGCCAGTGCCTGCACTGCGAGGACGGCGGAGACGGCGGCGAGCCCGGCCGAACCGATCAGGCCGAGCTTGCGCCGGTCGACGGTGTCGGCGATCGCGCCGCCGTAGAGGCCGAAGGCGACGAGCGGGAAGAAGGAGAAGAGGCCGACCAGGCCGGTCGCGAAGGCGGAGCCGGTCTCGTCGTAGACCTGGACGGAGACGGCGACGGCCGTCATCTGCTGGCCTATGGAGGAGACCGCCTGCCCGAACCAGACCCGGCGGTAGTCGGGGTGGTCGCGCAGTGGGCTGAGGTCGGCGAAGGCCCGTCGGTACCAGGGGAGGGCCTCGGTTCCGGCCGGCGGAGAGGAGGCGTCGGAGGGTGGCTCCTCCGCCGGAACACCGGCGGTGGCCGGGGCGGCCTCGAACGCCGCGGCAGGGGTGGGCGCCGGGGCAGAGGCAGGCGTCGGGGCGGGATCGGACGCCGGGGCGGGATTGGCAGGATGATTGGTCGACACAACCCTCCATGGTCCGCCCCGGCCTCCCCGCTCCCCGCACCGGGGCCGGGCAGCGGCCCGTCCTACCTGGTCAGGACCTGCTTCTCCCCTGCCTCCACCGCGAAGTCGAGCCGGTTGCCCGGCGGCGGGAACGGGCAGATGAAGTGGTCCGCGAAGGCGCACGGCGGCAGGTAGGCCCGGTTGAGGTCGAGGACGGTGCGGCCGTCCGCGTCCGGGGCGGGGAGGGTGATGAAGCGGAACCGGTAGGTGTCGATGCCGCTGGTCGCGTCCGCGATGACGCCGGTGAGGCGGTCGCCGGAGCGGCTGACGGTCAGCTCGCGGTGCTCGCCGGCGACGGTGAAGGCGATCTGTCCGGTGACGGCGAGCGGGC
This sequence comes from Kitasatospora sp. NPDC088264, assembly GCF_040685715.1. Lineage (NCBI taxonomy): Bacteria > Bacillati > Actinomycetota > Actinomycetes > Kitasatosporales > Streptomycetaceae > Kitasatospora > Kitasatospora sp. NPDC088264. The sequence continues at coordinate 30,908 of NZ_JBFBIR010000052.1, read as the reverse complement.
GCTCCTTGCCGTCCGCGTTGGGGACGAGCACGGACTGGGCGCCGTCCTGCTCGAACGGGGTGAAGACGGCGGGGACGGCCCACTCCGGCGAGTACGGGTAGGCGGAGATGCCCGCGAAGGCCGTCCGGCGCGGCGCGGCCGGGTCGAAGACCCGCAGGGCGAGCTCGCCCTCGCGCTCGATCGGGACGAGCAGGACGTCGCCGAGGGTGGCGGTGTCGGCGGCCGGATCGGTGTCGGGGCGGAGCAGCGCCTCGCCGTCGACCGGGCCGTCGGCGCCGCCGACGGTGATGCCGTCCGCGGCCGCCGCCCGGACCCGGACGCCCTCGGCGTCGGCCCACCAGCGCCCGGGCAAGCCGACGATCTCGGCGGGTTCGGGCTCCAACCAGTGCGTGCCGGTGAGTGCGAGCTGGCCGTGTGGCGCGCTCACCGACGCCGCCCGGCCGTCACTCCAGTGCTTCCAGTCCTCCGCGGCCGTCGCCGTCATCGGTACACCCTCCCACTGCGGTCCTCGGACGGCCCGCCGTTCGGGCCGTCCAACTCGGTCACCCACCACAACGCCGCGCACCCGGACGGATCATTCCCGCCTGCCGGAACCGCCACAGGGCGGCCACCGGACGGCAACACGGCGTCACGACGGCAACACCCCGGACACGACGCCCGCCAGGACGACGGCCGGCCCGCTCGGCCGACGCCCGGCACCCGGCACCCGGCACCCGGCACCCGGCCGCCGACGCACCCACGCGCCCGCCCCGTCAGCTGCCGGCGCCCAGCGGCCGGAACAGCCCCTCCTGCACCACCGACACCACCAGCCGCCCGCTCCGGTCGAAGATCTGCCCGCGCGCGAGGCCGCGCGCGCCGTGGGCGATCGGGGACTCCTGCTGGTACAGCAGCCAGTCGTCCGTACGGAACGGGCGGTGGAACCACATCGCGTGGTCCAGCGAGGCCATGTCGAAATGCCGGGTGCCCCAGAGCGGCTCGACGGGGGCGCGGACGGCGTCGAGCAGCGTCATGTCGCTGGCGTAGGTGAGGGCACAGACGTGGATCAGCGGGTCGTCCGGCAGCGGGCCGTCCGTCCGCAGCCAGACGCCGCTGCGCGCCTCGACCCCGGCCAGCTCCTCCTTCGTCCAGCGCAGCCGGTCAACGTAGCGGATGTCGAAGGGCTGGCGGCGGCTGATGAACGGGGGGAGTTCGCCGAGTCGGGAGCCGACCTCCTCCAGAGCGCTGGGCAGGTCCTCGGGCGCGGGGACGTCCGGTATGGGGTGCTGGTGCTCGATGCCGCCCTCTTCGGGGCGGTGGAAGTCGGCGGTGAGGGCGAAGATCGACCGACCGCCCTGGATGGCGAGCACCCGGCGCGTGGTGAAGGAGCGGCCGTCGCGGATCCGGTCGACCTGGTAGACGATCGGCACGCCGGGCACCCCGGGGCGCAGGAAGTAGGCGTGCAGCGAGTGGACCGGACGGTCGCCGTCCACCGTGCGCCCGGCCGCGACCAGCGCCTGCCCGGCGACCTGGCCGCCGAACGTCCGCTGCAGCGCCTCCTCGGGGCTGCGCCCGCGGAAGATGTTCAGTTCGATCTGCTCCAGGTCGAGCAGGTCGACAAGGTCATCGACGGGGGTACCCATGCGTGCGCTTCCTCTCCAGGCCCACGGCCCCGGCGGAGGTCTTCCGCCCGGCTCCGGTGCCCGTCCTGATCGAATTCTCCAACCCACTCGAATTCTCCGGCGACCGGGGTCATTCCCGCCCACCGGGCCGAAGGAGCCGATTCACTCGAACGAGTAAGCGAGCGGCGAGCAAGCAGTAGGGGGAGAGCGGACGAGCGGCCGCCAGGCGGACGGACGAACGAACGCCCACCCGGACTCAGGCCTCCCCCGCCGCCAGCCCCGACTGCCGCACGGTGATGTTGAGTCGGCCGACCAGACCCAGCGCCGGATCCGCCGTGCCGGGCAGCGTGCGCACCACGCCGTGGTAAGCGAACCGGGCCGGGCCGCCGAACACCAGCAGGTCCCCGCTGCGCAGCTCCAGGTCGGTCCACGGGCGGGTCCGGGTCTCGGTGTTCCCGAGCCGGAACACGCAGGCGTCGCCGAGTGAGAGCGAGACCACGGGCGCGTCGGTCCGCTCGTCGCGGTCCTGGTGGAGGCCCATCTTCGCGCCGTGCGGGTAGTGGTTGACGATCGCGATGTCGGGTTCGTACGACGCGGCGCCGGCGATCTGCCGGGCGTCCGTCCCGTAGGCGTCGGCGACGGCCCGGCGGGCGAGGCGGTCGAGTTCGGGCGGGAACGGCTTGACGGGCGTGCCGTCCTCCGCGTCCCTCCGATAACCGTACGGATACCAGTGCCATCCGAGGCTGACCATCCGTACGGACATCATTCTGCCGGTGGGCATCCGCACGGCGTGCAGGCCGGCCGGTGGGCGGGCCCACTCCCGGCAGGCGGCGACCAGGCGCAGCTGGGCATCGGCGTCCAGCCAGCCGGGGAGGAGGACGGCACCGGGGGCGGGCTCGGCGCGCCCGCGCGCGGCAGCGGACCCCGACCGGCCGGCCGGGACGGCACCGGGCAGGTCACCGAACAGTTCGCCCTGGATCACCCCACCATCCTCCCGCACCGCCACGGCCGAAGCCCGGCCGGCCTCAGAATCCCTGTCGGCCTCACAAACCCGGCCAGCCTCAGAAACCCGGCCGGTCTCGGGAGCCCGGACCGCCACCGGGGGGCGGGCTGCCGCCGGGGGCCGGCGATCCGCCGATCAGCCCCAGCTCCCGCGCGCAGTCCGGCCACGCCTCCCAGCCCTGCCGTCGGAGGATCTCCTCGCCGACCGTCGTCTGCTCCCGGCGGCTCGCGTGGTCCGGCCGGTCGGCGAAGCGCAAGCCTCCGGCGACCTCCCAGGTGGGCGGCCAGATCTGCAGGCCGCCGTAGTAGCCGTTGCCGGTGTCGGCCTGCCAGTCGCCGCCGCTCTCGCACTCGGCGAGGCCGTCCCACACGACGTCCGCGACCCGGACCGCCGCACCGGCCCGCTCCCAGGGGATCGCCGCCGACCCCGCCAGCAGCACCACGGCGACGCCCAGCCGAAGCACGACCCGGCACATACGCTCGTCACACGGAGGCAGCACAGCAGCCGACCCTAGGCTGGTCGCCGCACGACCCTCCCCAACGACACTCCGAACGCGCCGAACGCGCCAGAAACACCAGAGACGCCAGAAGCACCGGAAACGCCAACGGCCGCTCCCCCGCACAGCGGAGAAGCGGCCGTGGTGTCAGCACAGCGCCGGGGCCGGGAGGCCCGCTGAACCGAGCTCAGGCCGGGGACGTCGGACACCCGACATCAGGCGGCAGACCCCGGAGAGCCGGTGTCAAACGCTCAGCTACTCAAACACTCAGAGGCTCAGAGGCTCAGAGGCTCAACTGATCAGACGCTCAGGGTCTGGCCCGGGAGGATCAGGTCGGGGTTGCCACCGATGACCTTGGCGTTGTTCTTGTACAGGTCGTGCCAGTCCAGGCCCTGCGCGGCGGCGATCGAGCTCAGGGTGTCACCGGACTTGACGGTGTAGCTGTCGCCCTTGGCCGGCTTGGCGTCGTTCGAGCCGGTCCAGCCCTTGGCGCCCTTGGCGGCGTCGTTCTTCGGCGCGGCCTTCGGCGCGACGTCAGCCTTCGGCGCAGCGGCGGCCTTCGGGGCGGCGGCCTTCGGCGCGACATCGGCCTTCGGGGCAGCGGCGGCCTTCGGGGCCTGGGTCTGCGCCGGCTTGGCGGCCGGGGCAGCCGGCTTGGCGGCGGTCGAACCGGCCGAGGTGTCGACGGCCGCCGGGGCGCCGCCCTTGGTCAGGCCGGCCTTGACGGAGCACACGGGCCAGGCGCCCGGGCCCTGCGAGGCGAGGACCTTCTCGGCGACGGCGATCTGCTGCGCCTTGGTGGCCTGGTTGGCCTGCGAGGCGTAGGCGGTGCCGCCGAAGGCGGCCCAGGTGCTGGAGGTGAACTGCAGTCCGCCGTAGAAACCGTTGCCGGTGTTGATGGCCCAGTTGCCGCCGCTCTCGCACTGGGCGACGGAGTCCCAGGTGGAGACGGAGGCGGCGGAGGCCGAGGTGGCCGTGACGAGGCCGGCCACCGGCAGGGCCGCGACAGCGGCGCCCGCCACGACAGCCATCCGGACGCGGTTGCGCTTGGTGGCCGTGGAGGTGGTGGCAGCGGCGGTCTCGTGACGGAAGGTCATGGGGTTCCTCTCGAAAGCCCCGGGCGGGCATGCGGAACCAGGCCCTGGAGAGGGCCGCGTTCACTTGCCGCGTCCATCGGGCGACCGTGCACGTGTCGGACGTGCCGCTTGCCGCCCCGGCCACCCAGCCGCTCACCGGCGACCTGTTCGAGCGATCGCGTCGGCGGGCACCTGCCGCATCCGGCGGGAAGCCGGAGGGGCGGTGCGTCGGGGGTGAACCCGGGTGGCGCTCGTTGCGCCGCCAATGAAGCTACGAGCCGGTCGGCGGGGAAACCAAAACTCCACCGGTCTGCCCAGCTCAGCCAAGGGTTACCGGCGGTAATGACCGCACAATCTTGCCCGAAATGCCCGTTTTAGCCGTCGATTCGTAGATCAAACATCACGGCGGCGTGACTCACCTCACGGTTTCATTCCGGCAGGCCTGCCACCGACATCGACACATTGCGACCACGAGAACACGCGGCGCGGTCGGATCAGAGGCAATTCCCGTCAGCCTCGTCGACCACCCGTGACGCCTGACACAAGGGCCCGTTGGTCATGGCGACCTCCCCGTACCCGCCCCCCGACCGCCAACCGCACCCACCAAGAGGAGAACCCGTGCCGCGCATGCTCGACGTCAGCGACGAGGTCCGGTCCGAGATCGGCGACGACGAGGCGGACCGCCTCCTCGGCGGCGACCGCGCACCCGACAGCTACGAATGCACCTCCTGCCGCACCTCCGGCGACACCCACGCGGAGCCCACCAGCACCGTCCTGTTCGTCGGCGAGGAGACCGCCGTACTCGCCTTCGCCCACGCCCGCTGCATCCCGTCCCAGGTGGTGCCGGTGGCCGAGGAGCAACTGGTCGGCGCCGTCCGCAGCATCAGCCAGGCCCAGACCGGCGCCCCGGCCGCGCCCGCGCACCCGCTGGTGCCCATTCCCGCGCCGACCCCGGCGACCGCCCCCACCCCCCAGCCCAGCGCGCCGGGCCAGGCCGCCATCCTCGGCATCACCTGCGGGCTGGTGCTGCACGGCAAGGTCGGGCACGCCTCGCTGGTCGTCGAGCCGACCGGCCCGGTCGGACGCCCCGGCAGCACCTCGGGCGAGGACGAGTTCCTCGACCTGCTCCAGGACGCCGGCTTCCAGGCCATCACCGACCTCGACGAGACCCCGGACCAACTGGGCGGCTGGTCGGTCCTGGTGGCGATGGGCAAGCTGCACGCGATCCTGCAGCCCGCTGCCGCCGGCGGCAGCACCGGCTGGTGGCAGGCGCACCAGCCGCTCCAGGTCACCGACGCCTGGCGGATGGCCGCGAGCCAGCTCTCCGAGGTCACCATGTACGCCGTCCCGGCCGGGATGGTGGGCCGTCAGCCGCGCGAGGACCTGCTCCGCCAGGCGCTGGAACGGGCGGTGGCACTGGGCCAGGTGGTCGCCGCCTCCCTCCCCCTCGCCGGCACCTGAGCCCCTCGGCACCCAGCCCCAGCAGCGCGCGCCCGACCCAGCCGCGCCCCCGCCCCAGCAGCACCCAGCCCCAGCCCCAGCCGCGCCCCAACCCGCCGGCACCCGGGCTCCACGCCCGGGCTCCGCACCCGCCGGAAGGCGGCCTCCCCCTCGGCACAAGCCGCCTTCCGGCCGGGCCCCGGCAACCCCGCATCCCTGTGCCCCCTCACTCGTTGGCCCCTGTGTGTACAGCTACGACGTCTCCGCGTCCCCCGGCCGGTCCACCACCGCCCCCCGCTCGATCCCCGGCATGCGCCCGTCGTACGACGCGGAGCACCCGCACTCGACGACGCCGATCTACGACGAGCTGTACTCCGAGTACCGGCGGCTGTTCCGCGCGCTCCCGGGCGACCGCTCGGGCGAGGAGGACCTGAAGTTCACCGGCTTCGCGGTCCGCGACGGTTACCCGGTGCTCGGCGAACCGCGCCCGTACCCGCCCCAGCACCAGGCCTTCCACAGCTACGGGGGACAGGCGCCCGGCCTGCCGCAGTACATGCCGAGCCAGCAGCACGGCCACTCCGCAGGGCACGCCGCCAACCACGGCGTCACCGGGCACTCCGGCCACGGCGCCACGAGCCACACCCACCACAACGCCACCGGCCACACCCATCACGGCGCGATGGGCCACACCGGCCACAGCGCCCCTCAGCCGCACCCGCACGCCGAGCCCGCCGCCCCGACCAGCGACGGCTTCGGCCAGGCCGCCCCGGCGGCCACCGCCCCTCAGCACACCCCGCCCCCGCCGCCCCAGTTCACCAACGGCCAGGGCTGGGTGGCCGCCGGCTACCTCGGCCCGATCCCGCACGCGATGCCCGCGCCGCCCCCGGCCCCCGCCCCGGCCATGGGCACCGCCACCGGCGTCGCCACCGCCGCACCCACCGGCGGCCGCCACCGCCAGATGCTCTCCCTCCCCCCGGGCCGCAACGGCGACCACCACTGAACCGCCCGCCTGCGCACCACCCCCACGGCGCCCGCACAGCGCCCGCACGACCCCGTACACGCGACGAGGGCCCCGCCACCACCGTGACGGGGCCCTCGCCCACACCTGCTGCCGGCACCCACCGACTACTGCCGGTGGATCACGACGTCCTACTTCCTCTTGCGCTTCTCCCGGACCCGCACCGAGATCGAGATCGGCGTCCCGACGAAGCCGAACTCCTCACGCAGCCGGCGCTCGATGAAGCGCCGGTAGCCGGCCTCCAGGAAGCCCGAGGCGAACAGCACGAACCGCGGCGGACGGATGCCCGCCTGGGTGCCGAACAGGACGCGCGGCTGCTTGCCACCGCGGATCGGGTGCGGGTGGGCGGCCACCAGCTCGCCGAGGAAGGCGTTCAGCCGCGCGGTCGGGATGCGGGTCTCCCAGCCCTCCAGCGCGGTCTCGATCGCCGGGACGAGCTTCTCCATGTGCCGGCCGGTCTTGGCCGAGACGTTGACCCGGGGGGCCCACTGCACCTGGACGAGGTCGCGCTCGATCTCGCGCTCCAGGTAGAAGCGGCGCTCCTCGTCCATCTGGTCCCACTTGTTGTAGGCGATGACGACGGCGCGCCCGGCCTCGACGGCCATCGAGATGATCCGGGTGTCCTGCTCGGCGAGGGTCTCGCTGGCGTCGACCAGGACGACCGCGACCTCGGCCTTCTCCAGCGCGGCGGAGGTCCGCAGCGAGGCGTAGAAGTCGGCGCCGGCGGTCAGGTGGACGCGACGGCGGATGCCGGCGGTGTCGACGAACTTCCAGGTCTTGCCGGCGAGTTCGATCATCTCGTCGACCGGGTCACGGGTGGTGCCGGCCAGCTCGTTGACGACCACCCGCTCCTCGCCGGCGACCTTGTTCAGCAGGCTGGACTTGCCCACGTTCGGGCGGCCGATCAGCGCGATGCGGCGCGGGCCTCCGGGGGCGGCGTCGCCGAAGGTCTGCGGCGGGGCCTCGGGCAGCGCGTCCATGACGGCGTCGAGCAGGTCGCCCGAGCCTCGGCCGTGCAGCGCGGAGACGGGGTACGGCTCGCCCAGGCCCAGCGACCACAGGTAGGCGGCCTCGGCCTCGGTGGACGGGCCGTCGACCTTGTTGGCGCACAGCACGGTCGGCTTGCCGGCCCGGCGGATGAGCTTGATCAGGGCTTCGTCGGTGTCGGTGGCGCCGACGGTGGCGTCGACCACGAACAGCACCGCGTCGGCCTGCTCGATGCCGAGCTCGGCCTGCGCGGCCACCATCGCGTCGATGCCGAGGACGTCGATCTCCCAGCCGCCGGTGTCGACGACCTTGAAGCGGCGGCCGTTCCAGCTGGCCTCGTAGGTGACCCGGTCGCGGGTGACGCCCGGCTTGTCCTCGACGACGGCCTCACGGCGGCCGATGATGCGGTTCACCAGGGTCGACTTGCCGACGTTCGGGCGGCCGACAACGGCCAGTACCGGCAGCGGTACGTGCTCGGCGCCGTCGAAGCCGTCCACGCCGTCGACGTCGAAGCCTTCCTCGGCGGCGATGGCCATGAACTCGGCGTAGTCGGCGGCGTCCAGTCCACCGTGGCCGGTGTCGGAGTGCTCTGCGGTCATGTTCGTCTGTTCCGTTTCCCGGCGCGGCCCTTCCCAGGGGCGCGCCGTGCGTACCTGCCCCGCTCGGGGCAGCGCGATGGTTTTCTCCGCGGCACCTCGGCGGCACCGCAGCTCATTCGGCCGTTCCGGCCATTCCGGTTGTTCAGGCCGTTCCTGCCGTTCAGACCATTGTGGCCGTCCAGACCGGTCCGTCCTTCAGACCGGTCCGTCCCTTCAGGCCTGTCCGTCCTCTCAGACCGACGACATCCCGGCCCGCTCCTCCACCAGCGCGGCGATCCGGTCGATCACCTGCTCCAGGGTGAGCTCGCTGGTGTCCACCAGGACGGCGTCCGCGGCCTGGGCCAGCGGGGCCGTCTTCCGGGAGGAGTCCGCGGCGTCCCGGCGGGCGAGGTCGGCGGCCATCGCGGTGATGGTCGCCTCGTCGACGCCCTTGGCGCGCAGCTCGGCCGCCCGGCGCTCGGCCCGGGCCTGCTCGGAGGCGGTCAGGAACACCTTGACGGTGGCGTTCGGGAACACCACCGTCCCCATGTCCCGGCCCTCGGCGACGATGCCGCGCTCGGCGACCTCGGCGCAGCCGCGCTGCAGCTCCACCAGCCGGGAGCGCACCGCCGACACCGCGGAGACGGCGCTGACCTGCGCCGTCACCTCGGGGCCGCGGATCGGTCCGGAGACGTCCTGGCCGTCCACCGTGATGGTGGGACCGTCCGCGTCCGTGCCCGACACGATCACCGGCTTGCCGCACGCGACGGCCACCGCCTCCGGGTCGGCCACGGCGACGTCGTTGGCCAGCATCCACCAGGTCATCGCCCGGTACATGGCTCCGGTGTCCAGGAAGCTCAGGCCCAGCTGGGCCGCCACCGCCCGCGAGACGGTCGACTTGCCCGAACCGGAGGGTCCGTCGATCGCGACGACGACCGGGGCGTGCGCTCGGTCGGCAGTGTCCACGGGGCCGAACCTCTCTCTGGGCGTGAAAGCCGGGGCCTGGGGAGGCAGACGGCAGGGGGTTGTCTCCCTCAAGGTTAATGGACCGCCGCCCTACCCACTCCGCCACCCGATCAGCCCAGTGCCAGCCCCCTGCCGGCCCCCCTTGGCTCCGGTGACAGCCCCGGTATCAGCGCCGATATCGGCCCCGGTATCAGCCCTGGTCGGGGCCCAGGATCCGCAGGACGGCGTTGCCCAGCCGGGGCCGCAGGTACTCCCCGTCCCACTCGATGCCGAGGATGCCGGCGGTGAAGGCCATCGGGATCTCGCGGCCGAGGTGGTCCCAGACGAACGGCACCTTGGAGACGTGCGAGGGGAAGTCGTTCACCGCGAAGGAGTCCCGGTGGTACGGGTTGGCGTCCGCCTCCCGCCAGCCGAAGGACTGGCGCAGCCGGGGCCCGTCGGGGGTCTGGGTGTGCGCGAGGAAGGCGGTGAGCCAGCCGGTCACCCGTGGGCCGCCGGACATCGACCGCCACTTGAAGAGCGAGCGCCAGAACTCGTCGTCGACCGTCCCGCCCGCCGCGGTCGCCGCGATCTCGTCGAGCACCGGGCGCAGTTCGGCGAACCACGGCGCCAGCCAGTCGAAGCGCTCCGCCAGCCCGGCGACCCGCGCCACCAGCAGCGCCCAGTCCCCGGCCGTGCCCTCCAGCCGGATCCGCGGGATGCCGCAGCGGGTCTCCCAGCGGAAGGCGTAGTAGGGGCTGACCACGTCCATCAGCGCCACCAGCGCGGAGGAGGCGTCGTCGGGCGTGGTCGTCGAGAACGCCGGCTGGAACAGCTCCACCAGCTCGGCCCCGACCGCCGCCGCCAGCGGCTCCCGCACCAGCCGGATCGACCGCGACCAGTCCGGGCCGGGCGCCGCCAGGGCGTCGTCGCGGACCACGATCACTTCCCGGCGCCCCTCGGCACCGCCGAACAGCGCCCGGTACCTCGGCGCGTACATCCGCGCGTGCACGGCCACCTCGTGCACCACCGCGTACCAGAGCACGTCCGGCGACAGGCTGAGCGGCAGGTGCTCCGCGAAGGCGGCGTGGACCGCCCGCACCAGCAGGCTGCAGGTCGGCTCCGGCTCGGTGGACTCCGGGTCCGGCGGCGTCGGCCGGGGCAGTTCGACCAGCGCTTCGACGCTGCGGTGGTGGATCCGGAAGTCCCCACCCACCACCGCCCGCAGGAACCGTTCGTTCCCCAGGTCCACCGGCCGGCCGTAGGACCCGTGCCGGGTCTCGCCCAGCGGCAACTCGATGATCATCCCTGCTCCCCCTCAACCGAACCGCTCGACCGAACCGCTCAACCGAAGTCCCAGAAGCCGACCGGCCCCCGCAGCCCGATCAGTCCCGGACGCTCCACCCGCTCGCCCGCAGCGCCACCGTGAGCGGCTTGACCGCCCCGGGCGCCACCGACAGCTGGACGAAGCCCACCTGCTGGCCGGTCGAGTGCTCGATGACGACGTCCTCGATGTTGACCCCGGCCGCGCCGACCTCGCCGAACAGCCGGCCCAGCTCGCCGGGCTGGTCACCGAGCACCACGGCCACCGTCTCGTACCGGGTGGGCGGCGCGCCGTGCTTGCCGGGGATGCGGGCCTGGCCGGTGTTGCCGCGCCGCATGACCGCCTCGATCCCGGCCGCGCCCGCCCGGCGCTCGCCCTCCTCGGGGGCGTCCAGGGCGCGCAGCGCGGCGACGGTCTCCCCGAGGTCGGAGGCGACCTCCTCCAGGATGTCGGCGACCGCGCCGGCGTTGGCGGAGAGGATGTCGACCCACATGCCGGGGTTGGAGGCGGCGATCCTGGTGACGTCCCGGACACCCTGCCCGGAGAGCCTTATGGCGGTCTCGTCGGCGTGCTCCAGCCGGGCGGCGACCAGCGAGGACACCAGCTGCGGGGCGTGCGAGACCAGGGCGACGGCCCGGTCGTGCGCGGTCGCGTCCATCACGATCGGCATCGCACCGCAGAGCGCGACCAGTTCCAGGGCGGCGTTGAGCGTCTCGGTGTCGGTGTCGTCGGTGGGGGTGAGCACCCAGGGGCGGCCCTCGAACAGGTCGGCGCGGGCGGCCAGCGGGCCGGAGCGCTCGCGGCCGGCCATCGGGTGGCTGCCGATGTAGTGGACGGTGTCGCAGCCGAGCGCGGCGACCTCGATGCGCGGGCCGGCCTTGACGCTGGCGACGTCGGTGTACCAGCGGGCCAGGTTGCGGCGCTGGCAGTCGGCGAGCACCTTGCCGACCAGGGCGGGCGGCACGGCGATGATCGCCAGGTCGACCGGGCCGTCGGCCGGCTCGGTGATGCCGGCGCCGAGCGAGGCGGCGGTCCGGGCGGCGTCCGGGTCGGCGTCCTCCAGATGGACGGTCAGCCCGCGGCCGGCCAGGGCGAGCGCGGCGGAGGTGCCGATCAGTCCGGTACCGACGACGACGGCAGTGCGCATGGCGGGTCGCGCTCCTTCTCGAATTCTCGGGCTTCGCGTTCCGGGCTGCCCGACCTCGCCGGTTCTCGGTCCGGTCGGCGCCCCGGCACCGGCCGGGAACACCCGCGCCCCATCCTCTCGCATCCGCCCCACCCACGCCCCCACCGCCCACCCGCTGGGCAACCACGGCGGCCCCGTCCCCGTCCCACACCATGCGGAGGCACGCCGGACACGGCGGGCACCACAGGACCGCGAACGCGCCAGGCCGCCAGACCGCCAGACCGCCAGACCCGCCAACGGGCACACACGCCGCACCCCGCGAAATCCGGCGACGCCCGCACCGAAGCGGGGCAGACTGGCCGCCCGGGCACGGCGCGGGCGACACGCGGAACACGGCACGCGAACGAAGGGGTTGCGCATGGACGATCAGCACAGCGGCGACGATCAGCACAGCGGCGACGATCAGCAGAACGGCGAGGCCCGACACGTCGGCGAGGCCGGGCCCCCGAAACCCCCCGCCGTCCCCGCCCACCCGTCGGTCCTGGACTCCGTCGTGGTCTACGCCGAGGGCGCGGTGTGCCGCCGCCGGGCCAGCGTCCCGCTCCCGGCCGACGGCCGGCTGCGGCTGACCGGTCTGCCCTCCTCCCTGGACGGCCGCTCGCTGCGCGCCCGGGTGCTCGACGGCCCGAGCGGGACGGCGGTCACCGAGGCCCGGCTGGAGCTGCTCGCCGAGTTCCACGAGCCGACCGAACTCCCCCGGCTCCGCCGCGAGTTGGACGAGGCCATGGAGCGCCAGGGCGCACTCACCGAGCGCCGCCGACTGGTCCTGACCGCGATCGCCGAGACCTCCGCCCTGCGCGCCGTACCACCGCAGCGGCGGCCCGAGGAACCGCTGCGGCGGACGCCCGCCGACGCCTGGCTGGAGCTGGCCGACTTCGTCGACGAGCGCCTGACCCGGCTCCAGCGACGCGCCGAGGAGCTCACCAAGGAAGTCGAGCTCGCGGACCACGAGCGCGAATTGGCCGCCGACCGGCTGGACCGCGCATCCACGGCCGGCCCCGCCCACCCGGTCGGGACCGCCGCCACCGTCCTGCTCACCCTCACCACCGCGCAGGCCTCGGCGCTCTCCGCACAGCCCGCCCCGGAACCCACCATGGAATCCGCCCCGGAATCCGCCGGGGAACCCGTCGCCCCAGCCCCCGAGAAGCCCCCCGCCCGGCTCGACATCGAGCTGGAGTACGGCGTCCTGGCCGCCCGCTGGGCGCCCGCCTACCGCCTCTCCTACCGCCAGGGCGCCGACACCGGCCGACTCGTCCTGCGCGCCTCCGTCGCCCAGCAGACCGGAGAAGACTGGACCGGCGTCCGGCTCGCCCTCTCCACCGCCGACCTCGACCGCCGCACCGACCTGCCCCGGCTCCGCTCGCTGCGGATCGGCCGCAGCCAGCCCGCCCCGCCGCCGTCCGGCTGGCGCGAGCCCCCGGCCGGCCTGGCCGACCTCTTCACCGGCTACGACGACGCGGGAGCCGGAGCCCGCCCGGCCCCGCGCCGCAAGGCCCCGCTCGCCGTCTCGACCCCCGGCCCGTACGGATCCGCCGCCCGGCTCAACCGCCTCGGGGGCGCCCGGCCCGCCGGTCCCCGGCCCGCCGACGCCGGCCTCGTGGCCGACGCCGCCCGGCTGGCCGCCCCCGCCGGGCGCGGCGGCACCCTGGACATCGACGAACCCGCACCGGAGCCCCCGCCCGCCCCGAGCGGCTTCGCCGGATACGGCGGTGCACCCGCCGCCGCCCCGATGCCCCAAGCCCCCCTGCCGCAAGCCTCGATGTACCAAGCCTCGATGCCCCAGGTTTCGATGCCCCAGGCCCCCGCGCCGCCGCCCGCCCCCGTGGCACCGGGCGGCGCGCCCCCGCCGGACCTGCACCCGCTCGCCCGCCGCGCCCGCCGAAGCGGCGGCGGCACCGAGGCCCCCGGCACCGGCTTCGCCCCGGACGCCTCCCTGCTCGACTACCCCGGCCTCGTCCTGGCAGGCCCCGACGCACCCGCCGCCCACCGCGGCACCCTGCGCCCCCAGGCCGAGCAGACCGAGCAGGCCGACCACTACGGGCCGGCGGCGATGCCCCCGGGTGACACCGGCGGCGAGCGGGTCCGCCATCTGGCACTCCCCCGGCACGCCGTCCCGCCCCGCGAGTCGGCGGGCTCCTTCGATCACCGCTTCGACTCCGCCGCCCCCGCCGACATCCCGTCCGACGGCACCTGGCACACCGTCACGATCGACGAGATCCCGGTGTCCGTCCGCCCGGAGTACGTCACCGTCCCCACCGTCGAGGAGAAGGTGTACGCCACCCTGGTGCTCGCCAACCGGACCGACCGCGCCGTGCTGGCCGGCCCGGTCGAGGTCACCGTCGACGACGAGTTCCTGCTCACCGCCGCCCTGCCCACCCTCGCCCCGGGCGGGCTGCGGAGCCTGGGCATCGGGGTCACCGAGAGCATCGAGGTGGCGCGCCGCACCGAGCTGCACGAGTCCACCGCGGGCATGCTGAGCAGCAGTACCGTGCTCGACCACCGGGTGCGCGTCCAGCTGGCGAACCGGCTCGGCCGCACCGTCACCGTGGAGGTCCGCGAGCGCGTGCCGGTCACCTCCGACGCCGAGATCCGGATCGAGGAGCGGGCCGACTGGCAGGCCCCGGCGGTCTCCACGCCGGACTGCCCGCCCAGCACCCGGCTCTGGCGGGTCGAGCTGCCGCCCGGCGGCCGCACCGAGCTGGACGGCGGCTACCAGATCAAGATCCCGGCCGGAAAGGCCATCGTCGGTGGAAACCGGAGGAACTGAACGATGACCGGAACGACCATCCCCCTCCCCGTCACCGCCGTCACCTGCCTGGAGGACCGCAGCCAGGTCGAACGCACCACCACCGTCAACCTCGCCGCAGGCGTCCAGCGGCTGCGACTGGGCCCGCTCACCGCGCTCGCCGTCGACCGCACCCTGCGCGCCGAGACCACCGCCCCCGGCACCCGCGTGCTGGACGCCCGGATCGTCCGCGACTGGATCCCACGCGCCCCGCTGCCGCCCGGCCCGGAGGACTCCCGGCTGCGCCACCGGCTGCACGAGCTGGAGACCGCGAGCCGCCTCGCCGACCAGACCCGCGCCCGCCTGGAGGCCCGGCTGGCACTGCTCGCCCAGCTCTCCGCCGACCTGCTGCGCGAGATCGGCGAGGGCGCCGGGATCGGCGAGCTCGAACGCACCCGCTGGTCCCGCGAACTGGACCGGGTGGACGCCGAACGCGAGCGCCACGGCGAGGAGCTGCGGACCACCCACTCCCGGCTGCGCCGCCTGGACCAGGAGCGCTCGCAGGCCCTGCTCACCCTCGACCAGGCCGAGGAGGAACCGGCCGAACTGGTCGCCCACCTGGAGCTCACCGTCGAGGCGGCGCAGCCCGGCCCGAGCGGGCTGGCCGTCACCCATCTGGTGCCGTGCGCCCTCTGGCGCCCCTCGTACCGGGCCACCCTGGACGGCGGAAGCCTGCGGCTGGAGTCGGAGGCGGTGGTCTGGCAGCGCACCGGCGAGGACTGGACCGGTGTCCGGCTCACCTTCTCCACCGCCCGCTCGGCCCTCGCCACCGACCCGCCCGCCGTCGCCGAGGACGTCCTGATGCTGCGCGAGCGCACCGCGGAGGAGCGCCGCACGGTTGAGGTGGAGCTGCGCGAGGAGGCGATCAGCGCGCTCGGCCCGGCCGCCGGGGTACCGGGGGTGGACGACGGCGGGGAGGTCCGGGTGCTGCCCGCGCCCGCTCCGGCCACCGTGCCCTCCGACGGCCGGGCGCACCGGGTGCCGCTCGGCGCCTTCACCGGGCAGGCGAGCAGCGAGTACGCGTGCGCGCCGGAGCTGTCCCCGCTGGTGACCCAGGTGGTCCGGTTCCGCAACACGGCCGGGCACCCGCTGCTGGCGGGTCCGGTCGAACTGGTCCGCGGCAGCGGCTTCACCGGCCGAGGCGAGCTGGGCTTCACCGCCGCCGGGGCCGACGCCGAGCTGGCGTTCGGCAGTTCGGACGGCTACCGGGTGGTCCGCGAGGCCGAGGAACGCCAGGCCACCGCCGGGCTCACCGGCCGCCAGACGACCACCCGAACGGTGCGGCTGCACCTCTCCCGCTTCTCCGGCCCGGAGGAGCGGGACGAGCAGGTCGTCGCGGTCCGCGAGCGGGTGCCGGTCTCCGAGGTGTCGGCGGTGGAGGTGCGGCTGCGCAAGGAGGAGTGCTCCCCGTCGCCGGACGCCTTCGACGCCGAGGGCATCCTCCGCTGGGACGTCCCGCTCGGGCCCGGCGCCCGTCGGACGGTCACGCTGGTCTACGAGGTCTCCGCCACCGCCAAGGTCGCCGGACTCTGAGGAGCCCGGCCTCCGCCGCCGTCTGAACACCGGTCCGCTCGTGACGACCGCTCAGGACCAAACCGGGTAGAACAGGAACATGATCCTCCACCTCGCACCCCTGGACGACTGGCTGTCCGACCCCGGTCGGCCGTACACCACCGCGTCGTTGCTCACCGACGGGTTCATCCACTGCTCGGCGGACGAACAGACGGCACTCGCGGTGGCCAACGCCTTCTTCGCCGACACTCCCGACCCGCTGATGGCACTGCTGATCGAGGAGTCACAGGTGGAACCGATGGTCAAGTGGGAGGCCCCGCACGGCGCACCGCCGCCCGGGGCCACCCCCGGCCTGCTGTTCCCGCACGTCTACGGACGACTCAACCGCTCCGCCGTCAAGGGCCTGCTGAAGGTCGAACGCGGCCCGGACGGCCGCTGGGCCGCCCTCACCCCCTGGAGCTGACGCCCGACCCCCGACGTCCGCCCGGCCCGGTGCACAGCCAACTCCTGTCACAACCAACCCCGCTCCCGGGCCGCCATACCGGCCTGGAAGCGGGTGGTGGCGCCCAGCGAGCGCATCAGGCTCTGCAACCGGCGCTGGGTGGTGCGGGCGCTCCAGCCGAGCGACCGGGCGATCGACTCGTCGGTGAGGCCGGCCGCCAGCAGGCCCAGCAGCTTGCGGTGGTCGGCCTCCGGCTCCAGCGTCGCGTCCCCGGTGCCGATCGCGGCCTGCAACTGGACGGCGCGCTCCCACTCCGCCTCGAACAGCGTGTCCAGCGCCTGGAGCAGCGCGGAGGGGTGGATGACGTACGCGGCGTCGAGGACGCTGTCGCCCACGCTGATCGGGATGATCGCCATCCGGTCGTCCGAAATGATCATCTTCATCGGCAGCGACGGCCGGACCCGGGCCTCCTCGCCGTCCGCGACCCCGGCCAGGATGTTCCGCTCCAGTCGGCCCGGCCAGGCCACCGCGTCCCGGTCGTAGACGGTCCGCAGCCGCAGGCCCTCCCGCAACCGCCGCCGCTGCAACGGGATCGGGGTCACCGGATCCTGGATGTACGGCGGGCGGTCGAAGCCGCGGACCTGGTACTGGCTGGTCTCGGTGATGTGCTCCAGCCGCTGCGCGATCGCCTCGCCACCGGTCAGCACCTCCACCGAGTGCGCCGGATCGGTGTACCGCGAAGCCTCCCGGAAGGCGTCCATCAGACGGTGCATCTCGGCCCGGGCGTGCCGCAGTTCGGACTCGCGGTGGCCGATCAGGGTGCCGATCGCGACGTCGGGGGCGACCGGCAGGTAGCGCTGCCGGTCCACCGGCGCCCGGGTCGCCATGCCCTGCTGCGCCAGGCGGTCCAGGGCGCGCACGCTCTGCTGGAGCGTCAGGCCGCAGCCCTCGGCCAGTTCCTCCGCGGTGGACTGCGGATTGGCCACCAGCGCCGCGTAGACCTGTCCGTCCGGCTCGGCCAGTCCCAGTGCGCTGAGTGGTGCATCCGACACGACGCCGTCTCCCCGTTCGCCCCCCACCGGCGCCGGCCCTGGCGCAGTCCCGCCACTGGGCGGATGGTGGTCCGGTGGCAATCCTCTGCCACGGATCATGGCGCTGACAAGGCCGTGACCAGGGGTTGCGCCCCGCCTCGCACCCCGCCCACCCCCACCGAACGACCGAGGGCCTCCCCGCCTTTCGACGGGGAGGCCCTCAGCAGAAGCCCGAATATACCGACCGGTCTACAGACTCCGGGGGAGAATATACCGACCGGTCTACATAGCCCAATCGGAATATACCGACCGGTCTATAGAAATATACCGACCGGTCTACAGACCGACCTCGCGCATCAGCTGACCGACCTCGGGGTTGGTCAGACGGCGCAGCCAGCCCGACTTCTGGTCGCCCAGCGCGATCGGGCCGAAGTGCGTGCGCACCAGCTTCTCGACCGGGAAGCCGGCCTCGGCCAGCATCCGGCGGACGATGTGCTTGCGACCCTCGTGCAGGGTCACCTCGACCAGGTAGTTCTTGCCGACGTTGGAGATCACCTTGAAGCTGTCGGCGCGCGCGAAGCCGTCCTCCAGCTCGATGCCCTGCGCCAGCTGCTTGCCCAGGTCGCGCGGGATCGGGCCCTGGATGGCGGCCAGGTAGGTCTTGGTCACGCCGTACCGGGGGTGGGTGAGACGGTGGGCCAGCTCGCCGTGGTTGGTGAGCAGGATGATGCCCTCGGTCTCGGTGTCCAGACGGCCGACGTGGAACAGCCGGGTCTCCCGGTTGGTCACGTAGTCGCCGAGGCACTGGCGCCCGTCCGGGTCCTCCATGGTGGAGACCACGCCGGCCGGCTTGTTGAGCGCGAAGAACAGGTACGACTGGGTGGCGACGGTCAGGCCGTCCACCTTGATCTCGTCGTTCTGCGGGTCGACCCGCTTGCCCTGCTCGGTGACGAGCTTGCCGTTGACCTGGACCCGGCCCTGCTCGATCAGCTCCTCGCAGGCGCGGCGGCTGCCGATGCCCGCCCGGGCCAGCACCTTCTGCAGGCGCTCGCCCTCGGGCTCGCCGAAGGTCTTGGGCAGCTTGACGGCCGGCTTGTCGTGCCGGGCGAGGACGGCGTCCTCGATCTTGGCCTGCAGCTCGCGCGAGCGCTGCGGCTGGCGGCGCGGGTCGCCCGGGGCGCCCTGGCCCTCACGGCGCGGGCGCGGGGCCGGGCTGGGGCGCCGACCGGAGTAGCCGCCGCGGGCGGGGGTGGCGTTGGGGCCACCGCCGAACTCGGGGCGGTCGTAGCGCCGCTCCTCGGGCCGCAGCGGGCGGTCCGGGTACCGGTTGTCGTCGCGCCGGTCGTCCCGGCGACTGTCACGCCCGTACGAGCCGGAGCCGCCGCGCGAACCGGCACCGCTGCCGCCGCCGTACGAACCGCCGCGCGAGCCGGAGCCGGACCCACCGCCGTACGAGCCGCCGCGCGAGCCGGAGCCCGAGCCGGACCCACCGCCGTACGAACCCCCACGCGAGCCCGAGCCCGAGCCGGACCCACCGCCGTACGAACCCCCACGCGAGCCCGAGCCCGAGCCGCTGCGGCCGCTGCCGCTGCCGCCGTAGGAGCCGCCGCCCCGGCCCCCGCCCTGTCCGCTGCGACCGCTGCCGCCGCCGCTGCCGTTCCTGCCGTTGCCACTGCTACGCATCAAAGTGTCCGTACGTCGTTACCGTCTGGGATGTGCGGTCGTTTCGGCCGACCTCACCGCCCCCTACCGATCAGGCGCAGCCCGACCGGCCTCGCCACTGCCGCCCACGGCCTGCACGGCAGCGGCGGCGACCGCCTCCGCGATCATCGTGCCCTCCAGGGACTCCGCTTCCACGTCGTCGACCTCGGGCAGGAAGGGAGCAAGCTCCGGCAGCTCGTCCAGGCCGCGGAGCCCCATCCGTTCCAGGAAGTAGTTCGTCGTCCGATACAGGATCGCACCTGTTTCGGGCTCGGATCCGGCCTCTTCCACCAGTCCTCGCTGTACCAGGGTACGCATCACGCCGTCACAGTTCACACCGCGGACGGCGGAAACCCTCGATCTGGACACCGGCTGCCGGTAGGCGACGACCGCCAGGGTCTCCAATGCGGCCTGCGTGAGCCGGGCCTGCTGGCCGTCCAGCAGGAAGCGGTCGACGGCCGGAGCGCAGGTGTCCCGGCTGTAGAACCGCCACCCGCCGGCGACCAGCCGCAGGTCGAATCCGCGGCCCTGGGCGGTGTATTCGGCGGCCAGTTCGCGCAGCGCAGCGGCCACCTGCGCCCGGGGCCGCTCCAGCACGCCGGCCAGCCGCTCCTCCCCGGCAGGCTCGTCGACGACCATCAGGATCGCCTCCAGCTCGGCCTTCAACCCGGCCCCGGGCGTCTCCTCGCCCCCGGCCGGATCAGCGACGCCGACCACATCAGTGACGCCGGAGGTCGACGGGGCCGACTTCTGGTGCACGACCCGGGCCTCGCCCTCCGCCGACGCACCCACGGACGCCGCTACCGGCTCCACCACCGACCCCGCCGCCACCGGATCCGTCACGGGCCCCGCCACCGGCTCCGCCAGCAGCTCGAAGGCCGGCTCCAGCCACTCCCCGGCCCGAGGCCGCCCCGGCAGCCCGAGCGGGCGCCGCACCGGCCGCCCGCCGACCCCGCTCCCGCTCGGGCTCGGGCTCCCGCTCCCACCACTCATCGACTCTCCTCCCGCTCCCGCTCACCCACCGGCCGGTCGAACTCGTCCGTCACCTCGACCGCGCCCCGGTCCTCCTCCGCCACCCAGCGCACCAGCAGTTCGCCCAGCGCCTCCGGCTGCTCGAAGGCCAGCACCCGCTCCCGGTACAGCTCCAGCAGCGCCAGGAAACGGGCGACGACCACCAGCTCGTCCGACGCGTCCTCGACCAACCGCTGGAACGACGCCTCGCCGAGCTCGGTGAGCAGCCCGACCACCAGCCCGGCCTGCTCGCGCACGCTGACGGGCGGGCTGTGGATGTGGTCGACGTACACGACGGGCTTCGGCTTGGGTTCCATGGCCCTGGCCGCCAGCTGCGCGAGCCGCTCCGGGCCGATGGTGATGACCACCTCGGGCAGCAGCCCGGCATGCCGGGGCTCCAGCCCGACGGTGCGTGGGCGTCGGGCCAGCTCGGCGGCCCAGCGCTCGCCGAAGAGGGCCGCCGCCCGCTTGTACGCCCGGTACTGCAGCAACCGGGCGAACAGCAGGTCACGGGCCTCCAGCAGCGCCAGGTCCTCCTCGTCCTCGACGTCGGCGACGGGCAGCAGCCGGGCGGCCTTGAGGTCGAGCAGGGTCGCGGCGACGACCAGGAACTCGGTCGCCGCGTCCAGGTCCCAGTCCGGGCCCATCGCCCGGATGTGTGCCATGAACTCGTCGGTGACGGTGGCCAGCGCCACTTCGGTGACGTCGAGTTTGTGCTTGGCGATCAGACTGAGCAGCAGGTCGAAGGGGCCTTCGAAGTTGTCCAGCCGCACCCGGAAGCCGCCCCGCGGCTGTTCCTCGGTCGCGTTCACGGCGGTGGTGGGTGGTTCGGCGGTGCTCGGCATGACGGTCCATCTTCACCCGGCCCGGCCGCCCGCCCCGCCCCCGGGGCCGTCGACACGCCGTCGTCACGCGGTCGACGCCTCCCGGCGTCGGCCCTCGGCATCGACATCGACGCCACCGCAGGACGTCACCACAGGACGTCGACACGCCACACCAGGGATGCCACACCGGGACCGCCGCACCGGAGGCACCGCACCAGCAGCACCAGAGGCACCACTGACGGCCAGGAAGGGGCCTAGCGGCCGCGCAACCGCCGGACCAGGATGGAGGCCTCGCCGCGCTGCTCCAGGTCCGCCAGGACGACCGCGATGGCCTCCCGGACGATCCGCCCGCGGTCCACGGCCAGGCCGTGCTCACCGCGCAGCACCAGCCGGGCGTGCTCCAGGTCCATGAGCTCCTCGGCGGACACGTACACGGTGATCTTCTCGTCGTGCCGCTCGCGCCCGCTGGGGCGGCGCGGCGCGCGGCCGCGCGGCCGGGCGCGCCCGGTGCCGCCGGCCTGCTCCTCGGCGGCGCCGGGGTGCTGGCGGCCGGCCGGCACGGTGCCCTGGGGCCCGGCGGACGAGGCGGAGCGCTGGGCCGGCGGCTGGGCGCCCGCCGGGGCGCCGGCGGCCGGCTGCTGGTCCTGGGACGGCTGCCGCCCGGCCTCGCCGGTGCGCTGGGTGTCCTGAGCGTCCTCGGCGCCTTCGGCGCCGTCCGTGCCGTGGACGGTCCGCGCGGTCTCCGCTCTGGCTGCCTCGGCGGCCGGACGCGGCGCGAGGGACGGCGACAGCGCCATCCCGCCGGTGGTCCGGAACAGCTCGTCGGCCCCCGGGAGACTCACTCGGCGGGGCGGCACCGGTCGAGCACCTCCCTGGCGAGCTGGCGGTAGGCGGCGGCACCGACCGAGTTGGTCGCGTACGTGGTGATGGGCTCGCCGGCGACGGTGGTCTCCGGGAAGCGCACGGTCCGCCCGATGACGGTGTGGAAGACGTGCTCGCCGAACGCCTCGACGACGCGCGCCAGCACCTCGCGGCTGTGCACGGTGCGCGAGTCGTACATGGTCGCGAGGATGCCGTCCAGGCGCAGCTCGGGGTTGAGCCGCTCGCACACCTTCTCGATGGTCTCGGTCAGCAGCGCGACGCCGCGCAGCGCGAAGAACTCGCACTCCAGCGGGACGATGACGCTGTGAGCGGCGGTCAGCGCATTGACCGTCAGCAGGCCCAGCGAGGGCTGGCAGTCGATGATGACGTAGTCGTAGTCGGGCAGCAGCGGCTTCAGCGCGCGGGCCAGCGCGGACTCCCGGGCCACCTCGCTGACCAGCTGCACCTCGGCGGCGGAGAGGTCGATGTTGGACGGCAGCAGGTCCATGCCCGGCACGGCCGTCTTGAGCAGCACTTCATCGGCCGTCAGGCCCCGCTCCATGAGCAGGTTGTAGACGGTGACGTCGAGCTCCATCGGGTTGACGCCGAGGCCGACCGAGAGCGCGCCCTGCGGGTCGAAGTCGACGAGCAGCACCCGGCGGCCGTACTCGGCCAGCGCGGCGCCCAGGTTGATGGTCGACGTGGTCTTGCCGACGCCGCCCTTCTGGTTGCACATGGCGATGATCTGCGCGGGGCCGTGCTCGGCCACCGGGGCGGGGATCGGGAAGTACGGCAGCGGGCGGCCGGTCGGGCCGACCCGCTCGCGGCGCTGGCGCGCGGCGTCGGGGGCCAGCGTGGCGGCGTACTCCGGGTCCGGCTCGTACTCGGCGTCCGGGTCGTCGTAGGCGCCGTAGGCGAACTCGCCGTAGGCCAGGCCGTAGGCCGCCAAGTCGGCGTCGTGATCGGTCACCGTGGTCACCTGCGCTGTGTTCTGGCGTGCTTCGAAGGTGCGGAGTGCGACCGAGCCGACCTCGGCCGAGCCCACGGAGGGCTGCCGGGCCCCTGGCTCCTCACTCGGCTGGCCGGCGGTGCGCTCCGCCAGTCCTGGCTGACCACCCCCGGGAGCAAATGTCGACTCATTCACAAGTCGTCTTACCTCCTTGGGCATCCAGGACTCTATGTCGATTCGTCAGCGTGGCAGCATGCCGACGGTTTGCGACTCTAGGCCGTTCAAGGCGTTCGCAGCAACACAATCCACGGTAGTGGGCCGGATGTGTCGACTATCGGGCGGGCCGATGTCAAGGGATGAGTAGGCCGTTGACCCTAACGTTTCTGCGGTGGGGTGACACGACCGACAGAAATTGACGACAGAGCGACCCGTCCGCTCCACCACCCGTTCACGGGCACGGCGAAGCCCCCGGCCCGAGGGGATCGGGTCGGGGGCGAACGACCGCCGGGCGGTCTACCGGATCGCAGGATCTCTGGATCACCGGATCGCAGGATCAGCGGATCTCTGGATCACCGAATCGCAGGATCACCGGATCAGGCGAGCACGCTCTCCAGCGAGACCGACTCCAGGCCGAAGGCCTCGGCCACGGCCGGGAAGGTGATCTGGCCCTCGTGCACGTTCAGGCCCTTGGCGAGCGCCGGGTCACGGCGCAGCGCCTCCTTCCAGCCGCGGTTGGCCAGCTCGACGACGTACGGCATCGTCGCGTTGGTCAGCGCGTAGGTGGAGGTGTTCGGGACGGCGCCCGGCATGTTGGCCACGCAGTAGAAGACCGAGTTGTGGACCTGGAAGGTCGGCTCGGCGTGCGTGGTGGCGTGCGAGTCCTCGAAGCAGCCGCCCTGGTCGATGGCGATGTCGACGAGCACGGAGCCCGGCTTCATGCGGGAGACCAGCTCGTTGGTGACGAGCTTCGGGGCCTTGGCGCCCGGGATCAGCACCGCGCCGATGACCAGGTCGGCCTCGATGACGGCCTTCTCCAGCTCGAAGGTGTTGGAGACGATGGCCTTGATCTTCGTGCCGAAGATGCGGTCGGCCTCGCGCAGCTTGTTGATGTCGCGGTCGAGCAGGGTCACCTCGTAGCCCATGCCGATGGCGATGGTGGCCGCGTGCCAGCCGGAGACGCCACCGCCGATGACGACGGCCTTGGCCGGGTGGGTGCCGGGCACGCCGCCGGGCAGCACGCCGCGGCCGCCGGCCGGGCGCATCAGGTGGTACGAGCCGACCTGCGGGGCGAGACGGCCCGCGACCTCGGACATCGGGGCGAGCAGCGGCAGCGCGCCGTTGCCGAGCTGCACGGTCTCGTACGCGATGGCGGTGGTGCCCGAGGCGATCAGCGCGTCGGTGCCGGCGCGGTCGGCCGCCAGGTGCAGGTACGTGAAGAGGGTCTGGCCCTTGCGCAGCCGGTGGTACTCGGAGGCGATGGGCTCCTTGACCTT
Source organism: Kitasatospora sp. NPDC088264 (assembly GCF_040685715.1). NCBI lineage: Bacteria > Bacillati > Actinomycetota > Actinomycetes > Kitasatosporales > Streptomycetaceae > Kitasatospora > Kitasatospora sp. NPDC088264. Next base: position 6,648 of record NZ_JBFBIR010000052.1, on the reverse strand, counting down.
CAGCAGCAGGTCGGCGGTGGCCCACACCTCGTCGGCGGTGGGGAGGATGGTGGCGCCGGCGGCCGCGTACTCCTCGTTGGGGATCGAGGAGCCGACACCGGCGTTGTCCTCGATGTAGACCTCGTGTCCGTTGCGGACCAGCTCATGCACGCCGGCGGGCGTGATGGCCACGCGGTACTCGTGGTTCTTGACCTCGCGGGGGATGCCGACCTTCACGGCTAAACACGTCCTCTTGCCATGGGGGTCCCTACCGGAGAAGACCGGCGGGCGACGCGCACGTGGGGAAGCCTCCGGGGCAGCCCGGGGCGGGGATCGCTGCGCGACTGAGTTCGAGTGTAATGAAGCCCAGTCGGCGTGTCAGCCTTCCAAAGTGAATAAATCTGCCGAACACATTGGCAGGTTCGTAGGCTTCCCTTGCGATCTTCCCACCAAAGATGTGTTAACCGGGCATCTTCGACAATACCTCCGAAAGACCCCTCACCACCCGGCGTCGACCCGTTCCCGCAGGTCCGCGAGGGCGGCCCCGACGGCCTCCCGGCCGCGCTCGTCGCCGAGCCTGCGCAGCACCGCCAGCGCGGCCCGGTACTCGCGGTCCGCCTCGTCGAAACGGCGCTGCGCGGCGTGCGCCTCGGCCACCCGGGCGAGCAGCCGGGCCTCGGCGGCGGGCTCCCCCATCGACTGCCGCAGGCCGAGTGCCCGCCCGTACCAGTCGGCGGCGCGCACCGCGTCGCCGAGCGCCCGGTGGCAGCCGGCCGCACCCTCCAGGGCCCGGGCGCAGAGCGGTTCGTCCCCGGCCGTGCGGGCGTGCTCCAGGGCGGCCCGGTAGTGCGTGACGGCCTGCTCCCAGCGGCCCGCGGCGGCCTGTAGGTCGCCCAGGTTGAGCAGCGCGGCCGAGGCCCGGCGGGGTCTGCCGTGCCGCTCGGCGACGGTCAGCACCAGTTCGTGCAGCCGGTAGAGGTCGGCGGGGGCGGCGGCGCCGGTCAGCGGCAGCGCCCGCAGCAGCGCGGTGACCAGCCGGCCCGCCGAGCCGTCCAGGTCGCCCTGGCCGATCGCGTCGGCCACCGCCCCGAGCAGCAGGTCCCGCTCGCCGAGCAGCCACTCCCGGGCGTGCTCCGCCGAGCCCAGCCGCAGGGCGGCGGGCAGCGGGTCCGGCCCGGGGCCGCTGCCCGCCGGGTCCAGCAGGGCGCGGGCCGACTCGGTGAGCCGGACCAGCCGCTCCAGCAGCCTGGCCCGGGCGAGCTCGGTCTCGGCGGGCCGGTCCTCCTGCTCGCGCAGCCGGACCAGCCTCGGGTAGAGGCGCCCGGGCACCCGGTAGCGCGGGCTGCCGTCGGCGGCCGGCGCCTCCTGGCCGAGCAGCTCCCGTTCGGCCAGTGCGGCGAGCGTCACGGCCGCCTCCGGTGCCGGGCAGCCGACCAGGGCGGAGGCGGTGCGCGGGTCGGCGGTCTGCGCCGGGGCCAGGGTGAGGGTGCGCAGCATCCGCGCCTGGGCGGCCGGGAGGGTGCCGTACAGCAGGGTGAACGCGCCGATCAGCGGGTCGCTGTCGGGGACGGGCACCGGCTCGGCCGGCTCCGGGCCGGGCTTCACCCAGGCCGCCTGCTCCCCGGCCGTCTCGCCGGCGGCGGGCTCCGGCGGCGGGCCCTCGGCCGGCTTCTCCCCCAGCGGTGGGGGCGTCGCGGCCTTCCCGGGCGTCGACACCTGGGCAGCCTTCGGCCCCTGTACGGACTTCGCGGCCTTCCCCGACGCCGCGCCCTGTACGGGCTTCGCAGCCTTCCCCGGGGCCGCCCCCTGTACCGGCGTCGCGGCCTTCCCGGGCGTCGGCGCCTGGGCGGTCTTCGGCCCCTGTACGGGCTTCTCCGCCTTCTCCCCCTCCCCCTTCGGCACCGCCGACCGTGCCGACTCCTCGCCCACCACCCGGGTGAGCTCGCGCGCCGCCTCGGTGACGGCCGCCTTCGGGTCGCCGCGCAGCCATCCGGCCATCAGCCGCAGGGCGGCCGGCCGGGCCGCGCAGGCCTCCGCCAGGTCGGCGCCGCCGACCGGGTCGCAGGAGATCCGGGTGCCGCCGACCAGGTCGGCGAGCAGTTCGCCGGAGGCCTGCCGGTCGAGCCCGCCGAGGATCACCGGGTCGATGTCCTCGATGCCGGTGAGCGGCCCGGCGGTGGTGGCGAGCACCAGGCAGCCGGGTTCGTCCGCGAGCAGCGGCCACAGCTGCCCGGCGTCCCGGACGTCGTCCAGCACCAGCAGGACCCGGCGGCCCACGAGCGCCTCGCGCAGCGCGACGCAGGCGGGCTCGTCCCGCCCGTCCCCGGTGGCGCCGGGCAGCGGCACGGGGGCCTCGGGATCGAGCTGCTCCAGCAGCAGGCGGGCGGCCCGGGCGGGCGCCACCCGGCCGCCGTCGGGGGCGGACAGACGTGCGAAGAGCACACCGTCGGGGTGGTCCGCGGCGGCGGTGCGGGCGAAGCGGACCGCCAGCGTGGTGCGGCCGGAGCCGGGGCGACCGGCCAGGACCAGCACCGGGCTGCGGCCGGTGGCCGGGCGCGCGGCGGCCGCCCGCAGCGCGGCCAGTTCGGTGCGCCGCCCGACGAACAGCGCGGGCCCGGCCGGCAGCCGGTCGAGGCCCGGAACGGCCCCGACGGGCGCGTCGGGGCCGGGGTCCATCGTCGCCGTCTTCCTCGCCACCCGTGCCACTCCCGACGTCATCCGGCCTCAGCGGAGGCGGCCCGGGACGGGCGCCCTGTCTGCGAAGCGTAGTTCGACCGTCCGGCTCAGCCGAGGTGACATCCGGTCGTACGAACCGGTAAATCACCCTTGCGGATCAACAGCAGGGTGCTCAGGAGGCGTACGGGCCGTTCGCTCACCCCTCGAAGGGCCGGGCCGGCCAGGGCGAGTCCGCCGGGCGCAGTCCGTCCAGCCCGTCCGGTCCGGTGAGCGCGGCGTGCACGGCGAGCGTGCCGGTGACCAGGGTCGGGTTGTGCAGCCGCCCGGCGTGGATCAGCCGGATCAGGTCGGACACCGGCACCCAGGCGACCTCGATCTCCTGTTCCTCGCCCTCCGCCGCGTAGCGCTCGCCCTCGGCCTCCGCGAGGTCGGTGGCGAGGAACATCCGCAGCGCCTCGTCGGTGCCGCCCGGGGAGGTGTAGTAGTCGGCGAGGATGCGCCAGGTGCCGGCCTTGCAGTGCGCCTCCTCGTACAGCTCGCGCTGCGCGGCGTGCCACGGGTTCTCGCCGGGCACGTCGAGCAGGCCGGCGGGCAGCTCCCACAGGCGCTGGCGGACGGGGTGCCGGTACTGCCGCAGGATCAGCACCCGCTGCTTGTCGTCCAGGGCGAGCACGGAGACCGAGCCGGGGTGGGTCTGGTAGTCGCGGCGGGCCCAGCTGCCGTCGGGCATCCGGACCTCTTCGCTGCGCACACCGGTGACCTTGCCCTGGAACGGCGTCCGGCTCTCCCGGACCTCCCACTCCTCGGCCACGTCGGCGATCCCCTGGTCGCGCTGCTCGTCCATCGCTCTCCCCTTTTCGTCAGTACGACACAATCTAACGCCGGACGGCGGCCCCGCGGGAATCGCGGGGCCGCCGTCCGGTGAACGACCGGCGACTTACTCGGCCGCGGTGCTCTTGATCTCGATGGCGGCCTTGACCAGACCCGCGAACAGCGGGTGCGGGCGGGTCGGGCGGGACTTCAGCTCCGGGTGGGCCTGGGTGGCCACCAGGTACGGGTGCACCTCGCGCGGGTACTCGACGTACTCGACCAGGTCGCCCTTGGGGGAGAGGCCGGAGAACTGCAGGCCGGTCTTCTCGAGGTCCGCGCGGTAGGCGTTGTTGACCTCGTAGCGGTGGCGGTGGCGCTCCTCGACGTACTGCTCGCCGCCGTAGACCTCACGGACGATCGAGCCCTCGGCGAGCTTGGCCGGGTACAGGCCCAGACGCATGGTGCCGCCCAGGTCGCCCTTGCCGTCGACGATGGCCAGCTGCTCGGCCATCGTGGAGACGACCGGGTGCTTGGCGGCGGCGTCGAACTCGGTGGAGTTGGCCTCGGGCAGGCCGGCCAGGTTGCGGGCCGCCTCGATGACCACGCACTGCAGACCCAGGCACAGGCCGAGCAGCGGGACGCGGTTCTCGCGGGCGAAGGTGATGGCGCCGACCTTGCCGTTGACGCCGCGGTCGCCGAAGCCGCCGGGGATGCAGATCGCGTCCACGTCGCCGAGCTGCGCCCGGGCGCCCTCAGGCGTCTCGCAGTCGTCCGAGGTCACCCACTTGATCTCGACCCGGGCGTTGTTGGCGAAGCCGCCGGCGCGCAGCGCCTCGGTCACCGACAGGTAGGCGTCCGGCAGGTCGATGTACTTGCCGACCAGGGCGACCTTGACGATGTGCTGCGGCTCGTGGACGCGGCGCAGCAGGTCGTCCCAGGTCGTCCAGTCCACGTCGCGGAACGGCAGGTCGAGCCGGCGCACCACGTAGGCGTCCAAGCCCTCGCCGTGCAGGACCTTGGGGATGTCGTAGATCGACTTGGCGTCGATGGCCGCGACCACGGCCTCCTCGTCCACGTCGCACATCAGCGAGATCTTGCGCTTGATGGCCTGCGGGACCTCGCGGTCGGCGCGCAGCACGATGGCGTCGGGCTGGATGCCGATGTTGCGCAGCGCGGCGACGGAGTGCTGGGTGGGCTTGGTCTTCAGCTCGCCCGAGGGGCCGATGTACGGCAGCAGGGAGACGTGCACGAAGAACACGTTGTCCCGGCCGACCTCGTGGCGGACCTGGCGGACGGCCTCCAGGAACGGCAGCGACTCGATGTCGCCGACGGTCCCGCCGACCTCGGTGATCACCACGTCGACGTCCTCGGTCGCCATCCGGCGGATCCGGGACTTGATCTCGTTGGTGATGTGGGGGATGACCTGGACGGTGTCGCCCAGGTACTCGCCGCGTCGCTCCTTGGCGATGACGGTGGAGTAGACCTGGCCGGTGGTGACGTTCGCCGAACCGTGCAGGTTGGTGTCCAGGAACCGCTCGTAGTGGCCGATGTCCAGGTCGGTCTCGGCGCCGTCGTCCGTGACGAAGACCTCACCGTGCTGGAACGGGTTCATGGTGCCCGGGTCCACGTTGAGGTACGGGTCGAGCTTCTGCATGGTGACGCGCAGGCCGCGGGCCTTGAGGAGCGCGCCGAGGCTGGAGGCGGTGAGGCCCTTGCCGAGCGAAGAGGCGACACCCCCGGTGACGAAGAGGTGCTTGGTCGTCACGGCGCGGCCGTTCGCTGCCTTGCCGGAATGGGGCTGTGCCAAGAGGGGGCTCCCGTGGGTCGCGTGTCGAAGGTGACGTGGGCGGGATGCTCTCGACTCGCCGAACGACGGGAGGCGGTGCGGTGCACGGCACTCGGGGGGTCGTCGATTCGGCTGGTCCGGGGCGTTTGATCCCACCGGTCCACGGGATACCAGGGTATCAGTGACGCGACCGGGACGCCTTCCGGCCCGCTCGCGGCGCCCCGGGGGCGTGCGCGGGGCGCACCACCGGCGCATCATCCGGCGCAGCAGTCACACCGGTCGCACCCCGGCCGGACCGGGCCACTTCGGAGCACTCCGTTCGGGCCATGACAGCCCCTCCACTGGGACCAGCCGGAACTGATCCGTCCGGACCATCCTGCCCGGCGTCCTCGCGATGCACGGCATTTCCGCCGAATTGTGGCGCCACACGAGGCTGCGCCCGCGTGCTTCGCCCCTTTCGTCCGTCGTAAGCTGCACGGACGCATCGCCGACAGCACGAGCACGCGGAGGGCGTGGGAGGTCAGGACACTCCCGGTCCCCGATGCGCGACCGGACCTCCCCGTATTCCAGCTCCTCCCCTCCCACCCCAGGGGCTCGACCGAGCCCCGCGCGGACACTCCAGCAAGGCCCGCCACCACCCCTCGGCGAGCCGGACGTCCCGGGGTGGGCTCCGGCCCCGCAGACCGCTCGCTCCCCCAGATCGCCGATGCGTCGTGACCACATTGCGAACTGGAGATCCACGTGGCCGGCCGTATCGAGGACTACGCACTCATCGGGGACATGCAGACCGCTGCCCTGGTCAGCAGGGACGGGGCGGTGGACTGGCTCTGCCTGCCCCGCTTCGACTCTCCGGCCGTGTTCGCCGGCCTGCTCGGCACCGATGAACACGGCTTCTGGCGGATCGGTCCGGCCGAAGCCGTCGCGACCGAAGTCCCCACCCCCGCGGCACCCCCCACCCCGGCCGCCCCCGCCCTCGGCCTCCCCCGCTTCACCGACACCGCCGATCTGAGGGTCCCGCCGCCCACCGCGGCCGCCCCCGCGGTGCCCGCCGACCGCCGCCGCTACCGGGGCGACTCGCTGGTTCTGGAACAGGAGTGGGACACCCAGGGTGGCACCGTCCGGGTGATCGACTTCATGCCGCCGCGCCCGCTGGCCGGCCGCGACGCCGTCCCCCAGGTGATCCGGATCGTCGAGGGCGTGTCCGGCACCGTCCGGATGCGCTCGGCGGTGCGGATGCGCTTCTCGTACGGGCGCATCGTGCCCTGGGTGCACCGGGTCGAGCAGGCCGGCGGCGGCCACCGGACCGTCGCCGTGGCCGGGCCCGACTCGGTGTGGCTGGACGGCGAGTCCGAGACCTACGGCCGCGACCTGACCACCTACGCCGACTTCACCGTCAC